>NZ_JBFAQM010000005.1:0-174011 GCF_040677315.1 Actinoplanes sp. NPDC049316
CCACGGTTCGGGGTAGGACGTCGCAATCCACACCGAACCCGAAGGCCCTCACCTTTTACAAGATCTTCCCGTCACCAACGTCCGTGGTCAGTACACCTAGCGGTCCGACATGGACGTCAGGTGACGATCAGCCGACCAAGGTGCGCACCTTCGCGTCGGCCGTCCAGGCGGCGAGCCACTCGGTGGCCTGCAGGTTCGCCGTGTGGAAGAGGCGGGGGGCGGGGGTGTCGCGCCGCAGCTCACGGCGTACCTCGTCGAGGAGGTCGGCCAAGGGCAGGTCGAGCGCCCGGCAGATCGCGGCGAGGATCTCCGACGAGGGCTCCTTGGTGCCGCGTTCCACCTCCGACAGGTACGGCAGCGACACCCCGGCCGCCTCCGCCACGTCGCGCAGGGTCCGGCCCTGGCGGCGGCGTACCTCGCGAAGGACCGCTCCGATCATCCGGCGCAGCAGGGCCATGGCCGTCTCCTCGACGCTCGACGAATCGCCGGTCTCCATCCTGCCCGATGGCCGCCGGGCCGCGGGAGTGCTACCTTTGCCTCAGCCGCGCCCTGGATGCCGGTGGCCCATGCCGCCCCCAGAGGTTCGAGATCGGCTCTTTCTCTTCCCTCCGCGCCTCATTCGACGCGCGTCCATTCTCCCTTTGGAGTACGCCCATGACGGACAATTCGGGCATCGGCACACCTGTCGACGCCATCCTCGACATCGTCGGCGACGGCGCCTGGCTGCGCGCCGACGGCTACCTCCCCGGGCCGGGGGACATCCCGGTCTCCCTCGACCAGGTGCGCCGGCTCGGCCTGCGCCGCGGCGACCGGGTCACCGGGGTCGCCCGTACCGGCGGACGCAAGACCGCCGCGCTGCAGGTCGACACGGTCAACGGCGGCAAGCCGGGCCGCCGGCCCGCCTTCTACGACCTCACCGCGCTCTACCCGCAGGAACGCCTGCGGCTGGAGACCGAACCGCACATCCTCACCACCCGCGTCATCGACCTGGTCATGCCGATCGGCAAGGGGCAGCGCGCCCTCGTCGTGGCCCCGCCCAAGGCGGGCAAGACCATGGTGCTGGCGCAGATCGCCAACGCGATCGCCCGCAACAACCCCGAGGCCCACCTGATGCTGCTGCTGGTCGACGAGCGGCCCGAAGAGGTCACCGACCTGCGGCGCTCGGTCGACGGCGAGGTCATCGCCGCCACGTTCGACCGGCCGCCGCACGAGCACGCCGCGGTCGCCGAGCTCGCCATCGAACGCGCCAAGCGCCTCGTCGAGCTCGGGCACGACGTGGTGGTCCTGCTCGACTCGCTCACCCGGCTGGGGCGGGCGTACAACCTGCTGGCGCCGGGGCGGGGCCGTACGCTCTCCGGCGGCCTCGACTCCAGCGCCCTGCAGCCGCCCAAGCGCTTCCTCGGCGCCGCCCGCAACATCGAGAACGGCGGCTCGCTCACCATCATCGCCAGCGCGCTGGTCGACACCGGTTCGGCCCTCGACACGGTCATCTTCGAGGAGTTCAAGAGCACCGGCAACGCCGAGCTGCGGCTGGACCGCTCGCTCGCGGAGGCCCGCATCTTCCCCGCGATCGACCTCGCCGGCTCCAGCACCCGGCACGACGAGAACCTCCAGGCCCCCGCCGAGCTGGCGATCGCGGCCCAGGTCCGCCGCGCCCTCAACGGCCAGGGTCGCGACGGCATGCGGCAGCTGCTCGTCCAGCTGCGCGGCACGGCGTCGAACGCCGAGTTCCTGCGTCAGGTGGCGCGGACGCTCGCCGTGGCCGCCTGATCCCGGCTCAGTACACCCACACCTTCGTCTTCAGCGGGATCTTGTCGTTGGTCCACAGGTAGTTCATCGCCGAGATCGACAGCCGCGCGCAACCGTGCGAAGCCGGGTACGGCGGCACGCTGTTCGCCCCGTGCACCGCAATGCCCCCGTTGAAGTACTTCGGACGCCACAACAGCCCCAGCGGCGCGTTGCGCCAGCCGTCGATCTGCCGGGAGACCCGGAACTTGCCGCTCGGAGTGTCGGCCAGATACGTCCGCCCCTCCTGCTCGTAGTGCTGGTTCGAGCCTGTGGACGTGTTGAAGACCTCGGTCACCTCACCGTCGGTCACGAGCATCAGCAGCTGCCGCTTCTTGTTGATCTCGATGACCCGGCCGCTGGTGCTCTTCGCCTCGGGGCGTACGCCTCGGTCGAGGGCCTTCTGGGTCTTGGGACCCACCACGCCGTCGCGGCCCAGCCCGGCCGCCTTCTGCAGCGCGAACACCGCCTGCTGGGTCTGCGAGCCGAAATTGCCGTCCGGCTTGCCGTTCCAGTAGCCGAGCTCCGTCAGGCGCCTCTGCAGGGCGACCACCTTCTCGCCCTTCGCGCCCGACTTGAGCTTCTGCGGCTTGGGCGCCGGCGCGGTGGTCGGCGTCTCCGACGGTGATGCGGACGCCGACGGGGAGGCCGTCGGGGCGTCCGACGGCGACGTGGCGGGGGTGGCGGTCGCGGAGGGCGCCGGCGCGGCCTCGTTCGCGCCGCCGGTGTCGCATCCGGTGGCCAGGGCGGCCGCGGTCACCAAAGCCGCGGCGGCGGTCAGAGCTCTGCGCACCACTTACACCTCATTGTCCGATACTCACACGCGAGAGATGTTCATGCTGCCGTAAGCCGTCAAGCCTGTCATGATCAACGCGGGGTCAGGGGCCGAACGCGCAGCGTACGACGGATGCGCCCGGTGCGCTCAGGCGTGTGGCGGATGCTCGCGTGAAAAAGAATCAAGTACTCTTCGCCTATGTCATGGAAGGCAAGTGCCCGGCACGGCGTACGCGAGGCGCCTGCCGGCCTCGCCCTTCTGCAGGACTTCGTCAACACCCGGGCGACCATGTCGTACGCCCCGGACCTGCTCGCCACGCCCGACGACGCCCAGCGCTGGCTGACCGACGCCCTGGCCACCTGGTCGCGGGTGGCCGGCCTCCCCGCCCCCGTGCTGCTGCTCTCCTCGACCGACCTGCGCTCGCTGCGCCGGCTGCGGAGCACCTTCGAGGGCGTGATCCTGGCGGCCGGCGGACGCCACCCCAACCCGGACGGCGCGCTGCCCCCGGCGGACGTGCCGGTCAGCCTGGTCCCCGACGCCGACGGCTGGGTCCGCATGGTTCCCGCCGGCCGCGGCACCCGCTGGCTCGCGTCGGCGCTGTGGTCCGAGGCGCTCCTCGCCCAGCAGGCCGGGCTGTGGCCGCGGCTGAAGCTGTGCAACAACGTCGAGTGCCGTGCGGCGTTCTTCGACACCTCCCGCAACAACAGCGGGGTCTGGCACGACGTCAGCACCTGCGGCAACACGGCCAACCTGCGGGCGTTCCGGGAACGGCGGCGGCTGATGGGCGGCACCGGCGACCAGGACGGCCGCGCCCGGCACGACCTGCGCTGAGGCGCCGGCCCGCCGGCGTCCGGGTCGCCGGCGTCCGGGCCGCGGGGCGTCGGTCCGCCGGCGTCCAGGCCGCGGCCTGCATTGACGTGCCGGCCGCCGCGGGCCGGAGTCGCTCTGCTCTCGTGGGAACCAGCGGCCGTCTCCGCGCGACTATGGGTGCATGGCGTGTGAACCGTGGCGCGAGCTGATATCGGCGCAACTGGACGGCGAGGACGATCCGGCCGACCGGGCCCGGGTCGAGGAGCACCTGGCCGGATGCGGCGGGTGCCGGGAGTGGCTCGACCGGGCGGCGGCGGTCAACCGGCTGACGCGTACGGGGCTCGCCGCGGACGTGCCCGACCTCAGCGCCGCCATCCTCGCGGCCCTTCCCGCTCCGGCTCCGGCCCGCCGTGGCATCTGGCGGGAGTGGTTCGCGATCACGCGGGCCGAGCCCGGTGGCGGGCGCCGGGCCGGCGGATGCGTCCGGCTGGGCGCGGTCCTGTACGTCGCCCTCGCCGCGGTCGGCGCCGTGCAGCTCATCCTCGGGCTGGCCCAGGTCGGCGGCGGCAGCGGCAGCCTGCACGTGCACGCCGGGCTGGACGCGACCCCCGGCCACCTGTGGCACGAGTCGGCGGCCTGGAACGTGGCGGTCGGGGCGGGCTACCTGTTCATCGCGCTGCGCCGCAGCCGGCCGACGGGGCTCGTGCCGATGCTGAGCGCCTTCGTCGGGATGCTCCTGCTGCTGTCGGTCAACGACCTGTCCGCGGCGCGGGTCGACGGGACGCGGCTGGTCAGCCACGGTTTCGTGATCCTGGGCTATCTGCTCGTCGTGGCGCTGTCGCGGGTCGCCGCGGGCTCCGCCGAGCCGCCGGGGGACCGGGCCGGCGTGGGCGCCGCCTGGCATCTGGTGCAGGGCGAGCCCGATGAGCCGGCCCGGCCGGCTCGGTTGCGCCTGCTGCCGGGTGGCCCGGTCACGGCCCGGCACGCACCGGGAGACGAACGCCGGGCCGCCTGAGATCGCACGGTCAGCGTTCGCGAGGGCGGACGGAGAGCTCACGCCACTCGTCCGGGCCGGTCAGGAGCGCGCGGACCATGTCCAGCGCGGCGTCCTCGCTGTCGTACTCGAAGAAGTGGGAGACACCGTCAGCGCCGCCCGCGCGCTGTTCCACGTACCACTGGTCGCCGCTCGTCCGCAGGTAGACGTCCTTGCGTGCGACGCGTCCCCATCTGCCGTTCCACCAGTGCTTACGCTGCTCCATCCCGGCACTGTATCGAACATCTGTTCGAACAGTGCCGGGTGGGTTGATCTTTTCCGGCCGAACCTCAGCGGGGCGGTTCCTGACCCCGGCGGCCCAGGATGTCGTCGACCGCGCCGGGGGCGACCTGCTGGCGGACCAGGGCGTCGCGGATCTCGGTGAGCAGCTTGACCTCCTCGCTGGGGGCCTCCGGCGGCGGCTCCTCGCCGCGCTTGCGCCGCTCGGCGAGCCGGTTCAGCGGGTAGACCACGAGGAAGTACAGCACCGCGGCGGTCAGCAGGAACGTGATCAACGCGTTGATGAAGCCGGGAATGTCGAACGGCACGCCACGGATCTCCGGCTTGCCGGCATTGACGCCCGTGCCCCCACCCATGAGCTGGATCAGCGGCTTGAGGAAGGCGTTGGTGAAGGCGGTGACCACGGCGGTGAAGGCAGCGCCGATGACGATGCCGACCGCGAGGTCGACGACGTTGCCCCGCATGATGAAGTCTTTGAAGCCTTTGAACATCGAACTCACGAGCACTCCTGCGATGAGGGCCGAGGGGGATTCGATCGCAGCGTTTGCCCGCGACCGGTCGGCGACAAACTACGCCGATCGGCCCATCTGGAGGAAGCGGGCGCGCTCAGTCGAGCGCAGGCTCCTCGGCCGTCACGGCCTCGTCCACCGTCGGGTACGTGTGCAGCACCTCGACCAGCCCGGACACCTCGAGGATGCGCAGCACCCCGCGCTGGGGAGCCGCCAGCCGCACCACGCCGCCCGCGTCGTCGGTGCTGTTCTTGGCACGGACGAACACGGAGAGCCCGGTGGAGTCGCAGAACGAGACCTCGGCCAGGTCGAAGACCAGCCGGGTGCGGCCCTTCTCCAGCAGGTCGCTGATCTGGTCCTGCAGCTGGGGCGCGGTGGCCATGTCGAGCTCGCCCGCCACCGACACGACGACCACGTCGCCGCGCTGCTCGGTTTGTACCGTCAGGGACATTCAGGACCTCCCAGTTATGGGCAGAACGTTACTCCACGCTGCGCGGTGTCCGCAGAACGGGGAGGCGTGCTGACCACGGGATATTAGTTGGCCGACAGCAAGTATGAACCGGTCCCGATGGTAAAGTCCGGCGCGGTTGACCGCGACCTGCGGCGGCCATGACCCGGCCGAGGTCACAGGAGGCACCGGTGGCGCTGAGTTCGGACCAGAGCAGTCGGTTCGCCGACTTGCTCAAGGGGCACGAGGACGCGATCGTCGCGTTCTGGACGGACGCGGTGGCCGCCTCCCTGCGGGGCCGGTTGAGCCACGCCGAGCTGCACCGGCAGACCTCCGAGCTGCAGCGGGGCTTCCAGAGCGCGTTCGGCGGCGGCGCCCAGGACGTGGGCGACGAGGCGGCGGCCGAGCTGCGGGCCCAGCTCAGCGAGCTCTCCAGCGCCCGGGCCCGGCAGGGCTTCACCGCGACCGAGACCGCGATCAGCGTCTTCACGCTCAAGGACGCGGTGCTGCACGTGCTGGACCAGGGCGAGGGCACGGACGCCGCGGCCCTGCGCGAGTACGTGGCCTTCTCGGCGTTCGTCGACCGTGCCGGCCTCTTCACGTTCGACAGCTACGCGCGGGCGCGCGAGGAGCTCATCGCCGACCAGGCTGAGCAGCTGCTCGAGCTCTCCACCCCGGTGGTGAAGCTGTGGGAGGGCGTCGTCGCGGTGCCGCTGGTCGGCACGCTCGACTCGGCCCGCGCCCAGGTCGTCATGGAGCGGCTGCTCGAGACGCTCGTGGAGACCGGCTCGCCGTACGCGATCATCGACATCACCGGCGTCCCCGCGGTGGACACCCAGGTCGCGCAGCACATCCTCAAGACCGTCGTCGCCGCGCGGCTCATGGGTGCAGACTGCATCATCTCCGGCATCCGGCCCCAGATCGCCCAGACGATCGTGGCGCTGGGCATCGAGTTCGGCGACATCGCCACCAAGTCGAGCCTCGCCGACGCCCTGCGGCACGTGCTGCGCCTGACCGGTGACAAGGTCGCGCAGAAGCCGCTGCGCCGGGAAGGCTGAGCCGATGGAACGCGTGCCGGTCCTGAAGATCGGCGACATTCTCCTGGTGTCCATCCAGATCGACATGGAGGACCAGGTCGCGCTGCAGCTGCAGGAGGACCTCGCCGACCGGATCGTGGCGACCGGCTGCCACGGCGTGATCATCGACATCAGCGCGCTGGACATCGTCGACTCCTTCGTCGGCCGCACGCTGGCCACCATCGCCTCCATCTCCCGCGTCCTGGACGCCGAGACGGTCGTGGTGGGCATGCGGCCCGCGGTCGCGATCACGCTGGTCGAGCTCGGATTGTCGCTGCCGGGGATCCGTACGGCGCTCAACGTCGACCTCGGCATGGAGCTGCTGGCGGCCGCGCGGGCCGAGCGCGAGGACGACACCGGCCACGAGGACACCGACGAGCCGGCGGTCACCACCCCATGACCGGCGGGGCCGCGGAGCGGATAGCGGTCGCCACCGACCAGGACGTCGTCCGGGTCCGTCAGCTCGTCCGTACGGTCGCCGTGGCGGTGAAGCTGTCCCTGGTCGACCAGACGAAGCTGGTCACCGCCGCCAGCGAGCTGGCACGCAATACGCTGGTCTACGGCGGCGGCGGAACCGTCGAGGTGTCCCGGGTCGACAACGGCCGCCGGTCCGGCATCCGCATCGTCTTCGCCGACAAGGGCCCGGGCATCGCGGACCTCGACCTGGCGCTCACCGACGGCTACACCACCGGCGGGGGCCTCGGGCTCGGTCTCAGCGGCGCCCGTCGCCTGGTCGACGAGTTCGACATCGAGACCGCGGTCGGCGAGGGTACGACGATCAGCGTGACCAAGTGGTGCCGATGAGCGGAGGAACGGTGGCTTCGCTACCCGAGGGGCTTCTCGAGGGAGGCCTCTGGTTCCGGGTGGAGGCCTCCAGTGCGGCTGCCGCCGTACGCCGCTCCGCGGAGCGCCTCGCGGTCGAGCTCGGCATGCCGGAGCGCCGGATCGCCGACCTGTCCATCGTCGTGTCGGAGGCCGCGGGCAACCTCGTCAAGCACGCCGACGAGGGCGTGATCCTGCTGCGTCCGGTCCGTGCGGGCACCGAGGCCGGCGTCGAGATCGTGCTCATCGACAAGGGCCCCGGCATGGCCGACCTGCTGCGCTCCTTCGGCGACGGGCACTCGACCGCCGGTACGCTGGGCATCGGGCTCGGGGCGATCGTGCGCCAGGCCGGGTGGTGCGACGTGCACTCGGTGCCGGGCAAGGGCACCGTGCTCGCCGCCCAGGTGTGGCCCACCGCACCGCCGGCGCCGGTGTGGGCCGCGGGTCTGACCCGGCCGCTCACGGGCGAGCCGGTCAGCGGGGACGGTTTCGCCGTACGCCAGGCCGGTGCGCGCCGGCAGGTCCTCGTCTGCGACGGTCTCGGGCACGGGCGGCTCGCGCACGCGGCCACACAGGAGGCCGTACGCGTCTTCGGCGGGCTGACGGAGATGCCGCCGGCTGCGGTCGTCGACGCTCTGCACCGTACGCTCGGACACACCCGCGGGGCCGCGCTCGCCGTCGCCGAGCTGGACCAGCAGGCGGGTCTGGTCCGCTACGCGGGCCTGGGCAACATCTCCGGGACGATCATCGCCGGGGACGGCGGCCGGCGCGGCATGGTGTCGCTGCCCGGCATCGCCGGGCATCAGCGCCGGCAGATCCGCGAGTACGACTATCCGCTGCCGCCCGGCGCCGTGGTGCTCATGCACACCGACGGGGTCGTGGACCGCTGGAAAGCGACCGACTACCCCGGCCTGCTCGGCCGCTCGCCGCAGGTCATCGCGGCCACCGTCCTGCGCGACGCCGGCACCCGCCGCGACGACGCCGGCGTGCTCGTGGCGCGGTTGCCGTGAGGGACGAGCCGCTGATGCGGACGCGGATCCGGGTGGAGCAGGACGTCTTCACGGTCCGCCAGATCGGCCGCGAGGTGGCGCGGGAGGTCGGGCTCGAGTCGCAGGACCAGACCCGGCTCGCCACGGCGCTCAGCGAGGTGGGCCGGTTGCTCGTCGCCGCGGGCCGCGACGCGGACGTGGTGTTCACAGCGGCGCTCGCCGGGGTACCCACCCTTTTCGTAGAGATGGCTCACCCGGTGCCGGGCGACAGCGTGCAGCTCAGCGCGCAGCTGACCCAGGTGGGCCGCCTGGTCGACACTTTGGAGGTAGGGGAAGGTGAAACCGGTACGGTCGTGCGGATGTCCCGACGTCTGCCGCCGAGCTCACCGGCTTTGATCCCCGGCCGTATGGACGAGATTCGCGACCGCCTGTCCGGCCACGTGCCGGGCACCCCGCTCGACGAGCTGACGGTGCAGAACCAGCAGCTCATCGCCGCGCTGGACGAAGTACGGGCCCAGCGCGACGACCTCGCGCGGCTCAACGCGGAGCTGGAGGAGACCAACCGCGGCGTGATGGCGCTGTACCACCAGCTCTCCGACGAGTTGGAGGAGACGAACCGCGGCGTGGTGGCGCTCTACGCCGAGCTCGACGAGAAGTCGGTGCAGCTGCGCGCCGCCAGCGAGGCGAAGAGCCGGTTCCTGGCCAACGTCAGCCACGAGCTGCGCGCCCCGGTCACCGCCATCATCGGGCTGGGCCGGCTGCTCGCCGACGAGTCCTCGGACAAGCTGACCGACGAGCAGGCCCGGCAGGTGGAGCTGATCCGGTCCTCCGCCGCCGACCTGCTGTCACTCGTCAACGACCTGCTGGACCTCGCCAAGGCCGAGGCGGGCCGGATCGAGCCGACGTGGTCCGATGTGGACCTGAAGGCGATGTTCGGTCAGCTCCGCGGCACCCTGCGCCCGCTCGCTACGCGTCCCGAGGTGGACTTCATCGTGGACGAGCCGGCGGTGCCCCTGCTGCGCTCCGACGAGGTCCTCCTCGCGCAGATCCTGCGCAACCTGCTCACCAACGCCCTCAAGTTCACCGCCACGGGCTCCGTACGGCTCGGCGTGGAACGGGTCGGCGGCGACGTCGAGTTCACGGTCGCCGACACCGGCACCGGCATCCCGCCCGAGCTGCACGAACGCATCTTCGAGGAGTTCTACCAGGTGCCCGGCAGCCAGGCGCTGAGTGGCAAGGGCACCGGGCTGGGCCTGCCGTACGCCCGCCGGCTCGTCGGCATCCTCGGCGGGGCGCTGCGGGTGACGTCCGTGCCCGGCGAGGGCAGCACGTTCGTCGTCTCGCTGCCGGTGTCGCCATGACCCCGGCCACCGTCCTGGTGGTCGACGACAGCGCCACCAAGAGATACCTGCTGGTGAGCTGGCTGACCCGGGCCGGGTTCACGGTGGTGGAGGCGGAGACCGGAGGCGCCGCCCTGGCGATGCTCAGCGAGGCTGACGTCGACCTGGTCGTGCTCGACGTCAAGCTGCCCGACATGAGCGGTTTCGAGGTCTGCGAGCGGATCAAGACCGACCCCGAGTACGGCGTCCTGCCCGTCATCCACGTCTCGGCGCACGCGGTGGACGTGGTCGACCGTACGCAGGGCCTGAACCGGGGTGCGGACGCGTACCTGGTCGAACCGATCGAGCCCGACGAGCTGATCGCGACGTCGCAGGCGGTGCTGCGCTACTACCGCGCCCGGCAGCGCGCCGAGCTCCTCGCCGCCCGCATGATCCGGCTCGCCGAGACCACGCTGGCGATCAACTCGGCGTCGACGCTGGTCGGGCTGCTGCAGGCGGCCGCGGACGGCGCGTACGCGATCTTCGGCGGCCCGATCGTGGTGGTCGCGGAGACCTCCGAGGGTGAAGGGCTGGCCGCGGTCGCGACCGGCCGGCCCAGCGCGGTGCGACCCTGGACCGTCGAACACCACGAGACGGCGGTGGGTTCGACCATCCGTACGGACGAGCCGTCCGCCTGGAGCCTCGTCGACTGGCCCGAGGGCGAATCCGTGGCGGTGGCCTCGGCCCGGCTCCGCAGCGACCGCACCCCCGTCTACGTGGCCGTTCCCGCCAGTTCGCAGAGCCCCGGCTTCCCCGTGCTGCGCCAGCTCTCCCAGGCCGTCGCGGCGGCTGTCGAGGCCCAGCGCTCGTACGACGAGGAACACCGCATCGCGGTCACCCTGCAACGCAGCCTCCTGCAGTCCCGCCTGCCCGACGTGCCCGGCCTCGAACTGGCGGTCCGCTACGAACCCGCCGGCGCCCAGACCGAGGTGGGCGGCGACTTCTACGAGCTGACCATGCTCGACGGCCGCCTCCTCGTGGCGATCGGCGACGTGGCCGGCCACTCCCTGCACGCGGCCACGGTCATGGCCGAGCTCCGGCACGCGGTCCGCGCGTACGCGGTGGAGGGCCACCCGCCGGGAGCGGTCATCGACCTGGTCAACCGCTTCATGCGTACGGTCCTGCCGGCCGAGTCGGCGACGCTCTGCCTGCTCACCCTCGAACCGGCCTCGGGCCGCATCCGCATGGCCAGCGCCGGCCACCTGCCGCCGCTGCTGCACGTGGCGGGCACGGGAGCCCGCTTCCTGGCGCCGCGCGGCCCGCTGCTCGGCATCAACGCGCCCCGCCCGGAGGACCTGGAGTTCGTCCTCCCGCCGGGCGGCACCCTGGTGCTCTACACGGACGGCCTCATCGAACGCCGCGAGGCCGACATCGACGTGGGGCTGACGGCGCTGGCGGAGTGCGTGTCCGAGGTCGAGCCGAGCCTGGACGCGTTCTGCCAGCGGCTGCTGGTCCGGCTGGCGGGCGCGGGCGAACAGGCCGACGACATCGCGGTGGTGGCGCTGCGCCGTACGTGACACGAAAGGCCCGGCCGAACGGCCGGGCCTTTCCAATGTTGCGTCAGGCGAGGCCGGCCGTGTCCAGGATCCAGGCGGTCACGAACGCCTCTTCCTTCCAGGAGTCGTAGCGGCCGCTCGGGCCGCCGTGCCCCGCGCCCATCTCGGTCTTCAGCAGGTACGAGCCGTCCGGCGCCGTCGCGCGCAGGCGGGCGATCCACTTGGCCGGCTCGTGGTACAGCACGCGGGTGTCGTTGAGGCTGGTCACCGCCAGGATTCTGGGGTACGCCTGCTTCGTGACGTTCTCGTACGGGCTGTACGACTTCATGTACGTGTACACGTCCGCGTTCTCGAGCGGGTTGCCCCACTCCTCCCATTCCGTGACCGTCAGCGGGAGGGACGGGTCCAGGATGGACGTCAGCGGGTCCACGAAGGGTACCTGGGCGACGATGCCGGCGAAGGCGTCCGGGGCGAGGTTGGCGATCGCGCCCATGAGCAGGCCGCCTGCCGAGCCGCCGCGGGCGACGATGCGGTCCGCGCTGGTCCACGACGAGGAGACCAGGGCGCGGGCGCAGGCCACGAAGTCGGTGAAGGTGTTCTTCTTGGCCAGCATCTTGCCGTTCTCGTACCAGCGCCGGCCCATCTCGCCGCCGCCGCGGACGTGCGCGATGGCGTAGACCATGCCGCGGTCCAGCAGGGAGAGGCGGGCGATCGAGAAGTACGGGTCCATGCTGACCTCGTACGAGCCGTAGCCGTACAGCAGCAGCGGCGCCGTGCCGTTGCGGGGGGTGCCCTTGCGCGCCACGATCGAGATCGGGACCTTGGTGCCGTCGTCGGCGAGCGCCCACTCGCGGAACTGTTCGTACGCGTCCGGGTCGAAGTCGCCGAGCACCGGCTTGCGCTTGCGCAGCACCATCGCGCGGGTGATCAGGTCCACGTCGTACACCGAATCCGGGGTGACCATCGACGTGTAGCTGATCCGGACGATGTTGGTGTCGTACTCGGGGTTGCCGGCCAGGCCGACGCTGTAGAGCGGCTCGGGGAACTCCATGTCGTACGTGCCGGTGCTGCCGTCGGCCAGCACGCGCAGGCCGGTGAGGCCGTCGCGGCGCAGCGAGATCACGACGTGGCGCTGGAACGCGTCGACCGACTCGAGGCGGGTGCCGGGGGTGTGCGGGATCAGCTGGACCCATTCGCCGGGGTTGTCCACCGAGGTGGAGGCGATCGCGAAGTCCTCGGCGTTCTCGTTGTGCAGGATGAGGAAGCGGTGGCCGTGGTGCTCCACCGAATACTCGACGCCCTGGACGCGTTCGCGGATCACGGCGGGCTCGGCTGTCGGGTTGTCCGCCGCGATGACCCGTACCTCAGAAGTGATCTTGCTGTTGGCGTCGATCACGATGAACTTCTCGCTGCGGCTCAGCTCGACGCCCACCCAGAACCGCTCGTCGGCCTCCTCGTAGACGATCACGTCGTCGGACGCGGGCCGCCCGACGGTGTGCCGCCACACCCGGTGCGGCCGCCACGCGTCGTCGACGGTGATGTAGAAGAGCGTGGAGCCGTCGGCGGACCAGGCGCTGCCGTAGAACGTGCCGGGCACCTCGTCGGCCAGCGTCTCGCCGGTCCGCAGATCCTTGACCTTCAGCGTGAAGCGTTCGTCGCCGTCGAAGTCCACCGAGTACGCCAGCCGGGTGCCGTCGGGCGTGACGTCGAACGTGCCCAGCGCGAAGAAATTCTTGCCCTCGGCGAGCTCGTTGCCGTCCAGCAGCACCTCCTCGCCGGGCAGCGGGGCGCCGTCGCCGGTGGCCGGCGGGGTCACGTCGCCCGGGGCGGCCGCGACGCGGCAGTGGATGCCGTACTGCTTGCCCTCGACCGTCCGCGTGTAGTACCAGTAACCGCCCTTGCGCTGCGGCACCGAGAGGTCGGTCTCCTGGGTGCGGCGCTTGATCTCCTCGAAGATCGTGTTCTGCAGCCCCTCGAGGTGCGCGGTCGCCCGTTTGGTCCAGGCGTTCTCCGCCTCCAGGTAGGCGATCGTGTCCGGGTTCTCCTTCTCGGCGAGCCAGGCGAACTCGTCGGTGACCGTGTCGCCGTGGAAGGTGCGCTCGCTGGGCACCTGGCGCACCGCGGGCGGGGTCGTGGGCATGTCGGTCGTCACGCTTGTCCACGTTACCGGTCGGTTGTCGATCATCGCTGGCACCGGCATGCACGCGTCTCCCCGGAGCATTCGAACATGTGTACGATGTGCCAGAGTGGACGATCTCCAAGAGCAATCGATGTTCGGGACACCGGAGCGGGGGAGTGGCGATGGGGACGGGACTTCCCGCGCGTGAGCCGCTGCTGCGAGCGCTGGTGGACATCTGCGGGCCCGGCTTCGCGCGGACCGCCGGGCCGTCCGACCGGGTGGCCGGGCACCTGGCCAGCTTCGTCGCGGCACCCGCGACGACCGCCGCGGTCGCGGACACCATGCGCCTGGCCGCGGAGCGCGGCCTGGCCGTCATCCCGCGCGGCTCCGGATCCAAACTCGATTGGGGTACGCCGCCGCCGGGCGTGGACCTGCTGCTGGACACGGGCCGCCTGGACGGCATCTGGCACCACGACGCCGAGGCGGGAACGGCGGAGATCGGCACCGGCACGCCCGTCCGGGCCCTCCAGGCGGCGCTCGCCCTGCGCGGGCAACGTGTGGCGGTGGACCCGCCCTCCGCGGCGGCGACGCTCGGTGGCGTGCTCGCCGTCAACGAGACCGGCCCGTTGCGCTACCGCTTCGGCACGGCCGCCGCCCAGGTCGTCAGCGTCGCGTACGTGACCAGGGACGGCGAGGCCGCCACCTCCGACGGCGAGGACGGCCGGCCGGGCATCGCCGAGATCGACGGGGTGATCCTGTCGGCGCGGGTCCGCCTGGAGCCGCTGCCGGCGGCGCGGCGCTGGGTGTCGGTGCCGGTCGCGACGCCGCGCGACGTCCACGACCTGGTCGCCGAGACGCTGGCCCGCACCGTCGGCCCGAGCGCCGTCGAGGTGGACCTGCCCGCCGGGGCCGAGCCCGCCGCGGCCGGGACGGATCCGCCGGCGCGCCTGCGCGTGGTGCCGGCACCCGGTTCGGCGAGCACGGTCCGCGGAACGCTCGCGGTCCTGCTCGAGGGCGACCCGGCCGACGTGGCGCAGCGGGCCGCCGATCTGGAGAAGAGCCTCGGCGACGACGCGACCACCTCGCCCCTGGCCCCGGGCTGGTGGGGCCGCTACCCGTTCGGCCCGGCCGACGTGGCCCTGCGGATAGCGGTGCCGGCGGGCGACCTGCAGGCCGCGGTGTACGCGCTGCGCGACGTGACCGGGATGCCGGTGCCGATCCGTGGTTCGGCGGGCCGCGGTGTCGTGCACGCGGTCCTGCCCGGGTCGCTCGGCGCGGAGCGGGTCGAAGGCATCCTGGACGCGGTGCGCGGGGTGCTGCTGGCCCGCGGCGGTCGCTGCGTGGCCATAGCAGCGCCTCGGGAGATCAGCGAGGAGATCGACATGGCGGCCCGCCAGGACCTTTTCTAGCCGGCCCGGCCGGGTGGGTCAGGTGTGGGCGGGTGAGCGGCGCAGGACGTCGGCGGCCATGTGGCGGCCCAGGTCGGCGAGCATGCCCACCGCGTACGTGAGGTAGGCGAACTGGCCCATCTGGGCGACGTTCGTCAGCGCCAGCTGCTGGGAGGAGAGCCGGCGCGGCAGCACCGGGGTGCCGGCGCCCAGCATCACCGGGGCGACCGCGAGGATGATCTCGTCGAGCAGGCCCGCGTCCGAGAACTCGGCCACCAGGTCGCCGCCGCCGGCCAGCCACACGTTGCGGCCCTGCGCGGCGACCGTCATGGCCTCGTGGACCCGGTGTACGTCGCCGCTGACCATGAAGATGTTGGCATCGGGCACCAGCGGCAGCTCCCGGTGGGTGAACACCCAGCAGGGGATGTCGCCGTACATGTCGTGCCAGTTCTGGGGTTCCTCGATCACGTTGTCGTTCCTGAGGATCCATTCGTACGTGGTGGCGCCCATCGCGAACGCGCCGATGTTGGCGAAGAACGCGCCGAAGGGGTTGTCGGTGCCCTCGTCGACCTCGAACAGCCACTCGAGGGAGTCGTCCAGGTCGGCGGTGAAGCCGTCGATGCTGGTCGCCGTGTAGTACTGAGTCGTCGCCACGACAAACACCATGCCACGACGCAGCCGACAAAAAGGTCGGATCGGTCAGGCTGGTAGTGCCTGCTGTACCGGCGCCGGGCACTTGGCGGGATCGTCGGCGGGCGCCGCCTCTCGAAGGATGGACGTGTCCAGCCCATCCGGCTCATCGAGGAGCGAGCATGTCGCACACCGCCGTACCCACCCGCCGCCGTACGTTCTCGATCGCGGGCGGCGCGCTGGCCGTTCTCACCGCCGGCGCCGCCCTCGCCGCGCCGTCCGCCTTCGCGGGCACCGCGGACACGTCGCACCGCGGCCGCACCGACGTCGTGCAGCAGCAGATCAACCGGCTGGTCAGCGAGGACGGCTTCCCCGGCGTCCTGGCCTCGGTACGCGGCGCCGGCGGACGGGTCCGCGACTACACCGCCGGCGTGGGCGACCTCGAGACCCACCGGCCGGTCCCCCGGGACGGCCGCGTACGCATCGGCAGCAACACGAAGACCTTCACCGCCGTGGTCGCGATGCAGCTCGTGGGCGAGGGCCGCATCGATCTGAACGCCACCGTGGAGCACTACCTGCCCGGGGTGGTACGCGGCAAGGGCAACGACGGCAGCAAGATCACCGTGCACCAGCTGCTGCAGCAGACGAGCGGCCTGCCGGACTACGACGACGTCGTCTTCACCAAGCCGCAGGATCTCGTGGACAAGAGCCACTCCTACTTCGAGCCGCGCCGGCTCGTGGACGCCGCGCTCACCCAGCCGCCGCGCTTCGCTCCCGGCACGAAGTGGGAGTACAGCAACACGAACTACATCCTCGCGGGACTGATCGTCGAGCGGGTCACCGAGCGGCCCATCGGTGAGGAGATCACCCGGCGGATCATCCAGCCGCTGGGTCTGCGGGACACGTACTGGCCGGGCGTGGGTGAGCAGAGCCTGCGCGGCCGGCACCCGCAGGGCTATGTCGCGGTCGAGCCCGGCGCGCCCTGGGTGGACGTCACGCGGATGGACCCGTCGCTGGGCTGGTCGGCCGGTCAGCTGGTGGCCAGTCCCGGTGATCTGCGGACGTTCTTCGAGGCGCTGGCCGGCGGCAGGCTGCTCAAGCCCGCGCAGCAGGCGGCCATGATGAAGACCGTCCCGGCGCCCGGCTTCGAGCCGACCGGCGACTGGGAGTACGGCCTCGGCATCGCCCGGCACGCGCTGCCCTGCGGCGGGTACGCCTGGGGCCACGGCGGCGACATCCAGGGCTTCGAGACGCGCAACCTCGTCACGACGGACGGCCGCAGCGCCGTGGTCGCGGTGACCGGCCTGCCCACCACCGAGAAGATGGTCGCCGACGTCTCGGACAGCGTCGACGCCGCGCTCTGCGCCAAGCCGTAGGAGGGTCAGGCGTCGTTGCGCAGGACGAGGATGGCGATGTCGTCGCGCGGCTCCTCGACGGAGAAGTTGATCGTCGTCGAGCGCAGCCGCGCGGCCATCACGTCCGCCGGATAGCCGGCCAGCGGTGCCGCCGCCTGCCGCAGCCGGTCCGTGCCGAACAGCTCGCGGCCGCGCCGGCGCTCGGTCACGCCGTCGGTGTAGAAGATCAGGGAGTCGCCGGGGCTCAGCACGACGGCGACGTCCGGCGACGAGATGCTCTCCAGCAGGCCCAGCGCCGTGCCGCCCTCGCCCACGAACGCGGTCCGGCCGTCGGCGTGCACGAGCACCGCGCGGTCGTGGCCGGCCAGGTGCAGGCAGACGTGCAGGTCGGTGCCGTCGCGGGTCACCGAGGCCATGGCCAGCGTGCAGTAGCGGCCGCCGCCGCGCTGGACGAGCGTGCGGTTGACCCGGCAGAGGACCTCCGTCATCGGCTTGCCGTCGTCGACGAGGATGCGGATCACGTCGCGTACCAGGCCGGTCACGGTCGCGGCCTGCACGCCCTTGCCGGAGACGTCGCCGACCACCACGATCCAGCCGTCGCCCGTCGGGACCACGTCGTAGAAGTCGCCGCCGACCTCGGAGCCGGTGGGCACGTACTCGGCTGCGAAGCCCACGCCCTCGACGTGGGGCAGGGCCGGTGGCAGCAGCGAGGCCTGCAGCGTCCGGGCGACCTTGTGCCGCTCGTCGTGGATGCGCGCGTTGTCGATCGCCAGGGCGGCCCGGCGCGCCACGTCCTCCAGGACCGCGACCTCGTCCACGTCGTGCCGGTGCCGCACGTGGCGGCCCACGGCCAGGGTGCCGAGCCGCTGGCCCCGCGCGACCAGGGGCACCGCGAAGCCTTCGGACGGCGTACCGAACATGACCTGCTGGCCGAGGCGGGACGCCTCCTCGAGCCGGGCCAGGATCGAATCGGGGCCGGTCTCCGACAGCGTGCCGTAGAGCTGGGACACCGCGGACTCGTCGGCGTGGGTGGCGGCGGCGAGCTGCAGGCGGCCCCACGAGTCGGTGGTGTGCACCGCGCACCACTGGCCCAGCCGCGGCACCACCAGCTGCGGGATCAGCGCCATCGTCAGGTTCACGTCGAGGGACTGGGCGAGCAGCTCGCTGGCCTCGGCGAGGAACGTCAGCCAGGTCTGGCGCCGCAGGTCCGTGCGCCGCAGCCGGTCGTTCTCCAGGTGCAGCGACAGCCGCTCGGCGACGAGCGTGGCGAGCGGCAGCGCGTAGCCCTCGGGGGAGGCGTCGAGCTCGAGCTCACCCGCCCACGGCCGCTGCACCGACAGCGGCACCCGGATCGTGGCCGCGTTGTCGCGCGGGGGCCGGCCGTGCCGGGCGAGCAGTTGCCGTCCGCCGCCGTCGCCGCGGTCGAGCCGCAGGACTCCGCCGGTGGCGCCGGTCAGCCGGGCCAGGCGGGCGATCAGGTCGGTGGCGAACTCGGCGAGCGTCTCCTCGCTCGGGCGCTCGGCGTCGCTCTGCAGCAGCGCGGTGAGCTCGCCGACGGTCGGGGCGGCGTCGCCCTCCAGCACCGGCAGCGCGGCCGGGGAGACGGTGCCCGCCCGGCTCTCGAGCCGAAACCACACGCCCTTGCCGGTGCCCTCGTGCACCGTGCCCCAGCGGCTGGCGAAATGGTCGACGAGCAGGAGTCCGCGACCACGCTCCGCAACCTCGCCGATCTCCGACTTCTCGTTGCGCGGGCCGACCGCGAGCTCCTCGACCGGGCCCGGGGCGAAGTCGGTGACCGTGACGGTCAGCCCGCCCGGATCGGCGGCGACCTCCATGTCGAGCTCGGTGCCGGCGTGCACCACGGCGTTGGTGGACAGCTCCGTGGTCAGCAGCAACGCCTCGTTGACGAGCGCGTCGAGGCCGGTCTCCTCCAGCACCGAGCGGACGAGCGCGCGGGCGGCGGCGGGCGTACGCCGGTCGTTGGGCAGCCGGACGCGGCGCACCAGAGCGCCCGTCATGCGTCCTGTCTCCACCGGCACCAGTGCATCCTCTCCTGCCGACGGGCGGTTGCACAAAGCCACATCTCGCAATGACCCGCCCGGGCGAGGGATGATGGGACGCCCTGCCCTGGACAGCGAGTGAGGACAGCATGACTGCGGCGAAGGAAGCCGGCCCCGGCGTGGCTGAGGAGACCGTGCTGCTCGGCGAGCTCGCGGAGGCGCTGCGCCGGGTGCGCAACGGCGACCTGAAGGTCCGCCTGGCGCGCCGGAGCGGGACGTTCGGCGAGCTCGTGGACGCGTTCAACGAGGTGGTGACGCTGCAGGAGCGGCAGAACCTGGACGTGCGGCGGATCAGCCGTACGGTCGGCCGCGAGGGCCGGCTCACCGAGCGCCTCGACGAGGAGGGGCTGGACGGGGCCTGGGCCGACAGCGTCCGCTCGGTCAACTCGCTGATCGACGACCTGGCCCGGCCGACCACCGAGATCTCCCGCGTCATCGTCGCGGTGGCCGAGGGCGACCTCTCCCAGCACATGGCGCTGGAGATGGACGGGCGCCCGTTGCGCGGCGAGTTCCTGCGCATCGGCCGCACGGTGAACACGATGGTGGACCAGCTGTCGTCGTTCGCCAGCGAGGTCACGCGCGTGGCCCGCGAGGTGGGCACCGAGGGTGAGCTGGGCGGCCAGGCGGACGTCCGGGGCGTCGCCGGCACCTGGAAGGACCTCACCGACTCCGTCAACACGATGGCCTCCAACCTGACCCACCAGGTGCGCTCGATCTCGCAGGTGGCGACGGCCATGGCCCGCGGCGACCTGTCGCAGAAGATCACGGTGTCGGCCCGTGGCGAGGTGGCCGAGCTGGCGGACACGATGAACGGCGTGACCGACACCCTGCGCCTGTTCGCCGAGCAGGTCACCCGGGTGGCGCGCGAGGTGGGCACGGAGGGCAAGCTCGGCGGCCAGGCGGATGTGCCGAACGTGGCCGGCACCTGGAAGGACCTCACCGACTCGGTGAACTCCATGGCCTCCAACCTGACCAGCCAGGTGCGCAACATCGCCCAGGTCTCCACCGCGGTGGCGAAGGGCGACCTGTCGCAGAAGATCACGGTCGCGGCCCAGGGCGAGATCCTGGAGCTCAAGGACACCGTGAACACGATGGTGGACCAGCTGTCGTCGTTCGCCGACGAGGTGACGCGGGTGGCCCGCGAGGTGGGCACCGAGGGCCGGCTGGGCGGTCAGGCGCAGGTCCGCGGCGTCTCCGGCACCTGGCGCGACCTGACGGAGAACGTCAACCAGCTCGCCGCCAACCTCACCGACCAGGTGCGCAACATCTCCCAGGTCTCGACCGCGGTGGCCAAGGGTGACCTGTCGCAGAAGATCACGGTCGACGCCCGCGGCGAGATCGCGCAGCTCAAGAACACGATGAACACGATGGTGGACCAGCTGTCGTCGTTCGCCGACGAGGTGACGCGGGTGGCCCGCGAGGTGGGCTCGGAGGGCAAGCTCGGCGGTCAGGCGCAGGTCAAGGGCGTCTCCGGGACGTGGCGGGACCTGACCGACAATGTGAACTACATGGCGTCCAACCTGACGAGCCAGGTGCGCAACATCGCCTCGGTCACGACCGCGGTGGCCAAGGGTGACCTGTCGCAGAAGATCACGGTCGACGCCCGCGGCGAGATCCTCGAGCTGAAGTCGACGGTCAACACGATGGTGGACCAGCTGTCGTCGTTCGCCGACGAGGTGACCCGGGTGGCCCGCGAGGTGGGCACCGAGGGCAAGCTCGGCGGCCAGGCCCAGGTCCGCGGCGTGGCCGGCACCTGGCGGGACCTGACCGACAACGTCAACTCGATGGCCTCCAACCTGACCGCCCAGGTCCGCAACATCGCGCAGGTCTCCACCGCGGTCGCCCGCGGTGACCTGTCGCAGAAGATCACGGTCGACGCGCAGGGCGAGATCCTCGAGCTGAAGTCGACCGTGAACACGATGGTGGACCAGCTGTCGTCGTTCGCCGACGAGGTGACCCGCGTGGCCCGCGAGGTGGGCTCGGAGGGCAAGCTCGGCGGCCAGGCGCAGGTGCCCGGCGTGGCCGGCACGTGGCGGGACCTGACCGACAACGTCAACTACATGGCCTCCAACCTGACGGCCCAGGTGCGCAACATCGCCTCGGTCACGACCGCGGTGGCGAAGGGTGACCTGTCGCAGAAGATCACGGTCGACGCCCGCGGCGAGATCCTCGAGCTCAAGGACACCGTCAACACGATGGTCGACCAGCTGTCCTCGTTCGCCAACGAGGTCACCCGGGTCGGCCGCGAGGTCGGCATCGAGGGCAAGCTCGGCGGTCAGGCCCAGGTCAAGGGCGTCTCGGGAACCTGGCGCGACCTCACCGACAACGTGAACCAGCTCGCCTCGACGCTCACCACGCAGCTGCGCGCGATCGCCGAGGTGTCCACGGCGGTGACCCGCGGCGACCTGACGCAGAGCATCGCCGTCGAGGCCCAGGGCGAGGTCGCGGAGCTCAAGGACAACATCAACCAGATGATCGTGACCCTGCGCGAGACCACCAAGGCGAACGCCGAGCAGGGCTGGCTGGACTCCAACCTCGCCCGCATCGGCGGTCTGCTGCAGGGCCAGCGCGACCTCGGCGAGGTCTGCCGCATGATCATGACTGAGGTGACGCCGCTGGTGGAGGCGCAGCTCGGCGCGTTCTTCCTCATGGACAACGAGGAAGCGGTGATGCGCCTGCGGCTGGCCGCCTCGTACGGCTACGTCGCGCGCACCAACGAGGTCACGTTCGGCCCCGGCGAGGGCCTGGTCGGCCAGGCGGCGGTCTCCCGGCGCACGATCCGGGTGCGGGCCACCCACGACGGCGTCCTGACGATGCGCTCGGGCCTCATGGCGATGCCCCCGAACGACCTGGTCGTGCTGCCGGTGCTGTTCGAGGGCGAGATGCTCGGTGTGATCGAGTTCGCGTCGGTCGCCGCGTTCTCCGGGCTGCACCTGACCTTCCTCGAGCGCCTGGTGGCGACGATCGGCATCGCGCTCAACACCATTCAGGCCAACCGGCGTACGGAGGAGCTGCTCGCCCAGTCGCAGCGGCTGGCCCGCGAGATGCAGGACCAGTCGGCGGAGCTGCAGCGCACCAACGCCGAGCTCGAGGACAAGGCCCAGCTGCTGAGCGAGCAGAAGGGCAACATCGAGATCAAGAACCGCGAGATCGAGCTGGCCCGCCTCGGGCTGGAGGAGAAGGCGCAGCAGCTGTCGCGGGCGTCGGCGTACAAGACGGAGTTCCTGGCCAACATGAGCCACGAGCTGCGTACGCCGCTCAACTCGCTGTTGCTGCTGGCCCGCCTGCTCGCGGAGAACCCGGAGAAGAACCTCTCCGAGAAGCAGATCGAGTTCGCCCGTACGATCCACAGCGCCGGCTCGGACCTGCTGTCGCTGATCGACGACATCCTGGACCTCAGCAAGATCGAGGCGGGGCGCATGGACGTCGAACCCGACCAGGTCGACTTCGACGAGATCCGCTCGTACGTCGAGCAGGCCTTCATCCCGCAGGCCGAGGACAAGGGCCTCGACTTCCGGGTCGACGTGTCGCCCGACCTGCCCGACTCGATCGTCACGGACACCCAGCGCCTGCAGCAGATCCTGCGCAACCTGCTGTCGAACGCGGTCAAGTTCACCGACCGCGGCTCGGTCACGCTGAGCATCTTCCCGGCGTCCCCGGGCACCGGCTTCGACCTGCCGTCGCTGACCTCGGCGGATCAGGTGGTGGCGTTCGCGGTCTCCGACACCGGCATCGGCATCTCCGACGAGAAGCTCAACCTCATCTTCGAGGCGTTCCAGCAGGCCGACGGCACCACCAGCCGCAAATACGGCGGCACCGGCCTGGGTCTGTCGATCAGCCGGGAGTTCGCCGCGCTGCTCGGCGGCACGATCGTGGTCTCCTCGGCGCCGGGCGAGGGCTCCACCTTCACCCTCTACGTGCCGGACGTGCTGGTCCGCGACTCCGTCCCGGTCCCCGCGCTGCCGCAGGTCGCGGTGGAGCAGAGCGGGCCGCCGCGGACCTCGTCGATGTCGTCGCTGGACATGCCGCTGCTCGCCCAGCCGGCCGAGGCCGAGCCGCACACGGTCACCCCGGCCAGCCGGCAGCTCGACGGCGCCACGGTGCTGATCATCGACGACGACGTCCGTAACGTGTTCGCCTTGACCAGCGCCCTCGAGATGCACGGGCTGAACGTGCTCTACTCGGACAACGGCGTGGACGGCGTACGGCTGCTGGCTGAGCACCCCGAGGTCGACATCGTGCTGATGGACGCGATGATGCCGGACCAGGACGGGTACGAGACGACCCGGGGGATCCGCCGCAATCAGCGCTTCCGCGACCTACCGGTAGTGTTCCTGACGGCGAAGGCGATGCCCGGTGACCGCGAGTCGGCGCTGGCCGCGGGTGCCAGTGACTACATCACGAAGCCCGTGGACCTGGACCAGCTCATCGAGCTGATGGCTCGCTGGGTGAACGCGTCCGAGACCTCGGGGACGGAGAGTGAGCGTGGCTGAGCGCGCCAAGGCTCTGCTGGTCGACGACCGGCGCGACAACCTGGTCGCGCTGGAGGCGATCCTGCAGGGGCTGCCCGTGCAGGCGGTGGCGGTGGAGAGCGGCGAGGCGGCGCTGAAGCAGCTGCTCGTCGACGACTTCGCCGTGATCCTGCTGGACGCGCAGATGCCGAACATGGACGGCTTCGAGACGGCGAGCCACATCAAGCGCCGCGAGCGGACCCGGCACGTGCCGATCCTCTTCCTCACCGCGGCCGACCGCGACGCCCAGCTCGCCCTGCGCGGGTACGCGGTCGGCGCGGTGGACTACCTCACGAAGCCGTTCGACCCGTGGGTGCTGCGCGCCAAGGTGTCCATCTTCGTGGAGCTGTGGACCAAGACGCAGCAGCTCAAGGCCCAGGCCGAGGCGGCCCGCGAGCGCGACGCACAGTGGCAGCGGCTCACCGACCTGGTGGACGAGGCGGCCCGCTCGCTGCGCGCCGGCGGCGAGGGCGCGGCCGCGGAAGCCCTGGAACTGCTGGAGAAGGCCCGCTGGGGAACCTGAGCCCGGCGGGCCTCAGGCCGTGGAGGAGATCATCAGGGCCGAGCGTAGCCCGGTGATGTCCAGCACCCGCATCAGGAAGTCGCCGACGTTGGCCAGCGCGAGGACCGCGCGGGCGTGCTGGGCCTTACGGCTGAGCACCACCAGCGTGCCGAGGCCCTGCGAGTCGCAGAACGTCACCCCCGCCATGTCGAGCACGATGCGGGCCGGCGGCTCCGGGTCCTGCAGCACCTCGTTCACCATCGCGGACAGGTTCGTCACCGTGAGCACGTCGATCTCACCGGCGAGGTGGAAGACGACCTCGTCGGTGGCGCGCTCAACCGCGATGGACAGCTCCGGTCGCTCCACCCGGCCACCCTATCGCGGGCTGCCGAATGTTGCCTGTTGAGCACGGTTTGGCCGCCGGATGCGGGGTGACCTGAACAACCCGGTGCGGGGCTGGGCGGACGCATCCCGCGCGACGCTGACAGAATGGGACTCGCCGTGACCACCTCATACCGCGCCGGCACTCCGTACCCGGAGGACGCCCCGGCTTCCCAGGCCCTGTTCGACCGCGCCCAGGCCATCGTGCCGGGCGGGGTCAATTCACCCGTGCGTGCGTTCCGGGCCGTCGGCGGCGTGCCGCGGTTCATGGCCCGGGGCGCCGGTCCGTGGATGGTGGACGCCGACGGGCGCCGCTACGTGGACCTGGTCTGCTCGTGGGGTCCGCTGATCCACGGGCAGGCGCATCCGGCGATCATCGCCGCGGTGCAGTCGGCCGCCGCCCACGGCACCAGCTTCGGCACCCCGACGGAGGGCGAGGTCGAGCTGGCCGAGGAGATCGTCCGGCGGACCCCCGTGGAGCAGGTGCGCCTGGTCAACTCGGGCACCGAGGCGACGATGACGGCCATCCGCCTGGCCCGCGGCTACACCGGGCGTTCCAAGATCGTGAAGTTCGCCGGCTGCTACCACGGCCACGTCGACGCGCTGCTCGCCGCGGCCGGCTCCGGCGTCGCCACGCTGGGGCTGCCAGACTCGCCCGGCGTGACCGGTGCGGCCGCGAGCGAGACCATCGTGCTGCCGTACAACGACGTGGCCGCGGTCGAGGCGGTCTTCGCGGAGCAGGACGACATCGCCGCGATCATCACCGAGGCGGCCGCCGGCAACATGGGCGTGGTCGCCCCGCGTGACGGCTTCAACCAGCGGCTCGCCGAGATCGCCCACGCGAACGGCGCGCTGCTCATCGTCGACGAGGTGATGACCGGCTTCCGGGTGTCCGCGGGCGGCTGGGCCGGGCTCGAGCCCGTCGACGCGGACCTGTTCACGTACGGCAAGGTCATGGGTGGCGGGCTGCCCGCGGCGGCGTTCGGCGGCCGGACGGAGATCATGTCCCGCCTCGCCCCGGCCGGCCCGGTCTACCAGGCGGGCACGCTGTCGGGCAATCCGCTCGCCTGCGCGGCCGGACTGGCCAGCCTGCGGCTCGCCGACGACGCGGCGTACAAGCGCCTCGACGAGTTGTCGGCCACCGTGGGCGCGCTCACCTCGGACGCGCTCAACACCGCGGGGGTCGCGCACCGGCTCTCGTACGCGGGCAACATGTTCTCGATCTTCTTCACCGACGCGGACGTGCGCGACTACGACACGGCGAAGACCCAGGACAGCGCGGCGTTCAAGGCGTTCTTCCACGCGATGCTCGCCCGCGGCGTCTACCTGCCGCCGAGCGCCTTCGAGTCGTGGTTCGTGTCGACCGCCCTGGACGACGACGCCCTGGAGACGATCGGTGCGGCGCTGCCGGCTGCGGCCCGCGCCGCCGCGGCAGCGGGGAGCACCTCATGAGCGAGCCCACGAAGACCACCGTGCACGTGCTGCGGCACGGCGAGGTGCACAACCCCGGCAAGATCTTGTACGGCCGGCTGCCCGACTTCCACCTGTCCGAGCTGGGCCGGCAGATGGCCAAGGCGGCGGCGGAGCACCTCGCCGAGCGTGACGTGACGTACGTGGTGGCCAGCCCGCTGGAGCGCGCGCAGGAGACCGCGGAGCCGTTCGCCGAGCAGTTCAAGCTCGAGACGGCGACCGACACGCGGCTGATCGAGAGCGCCAACTTCTTCGAGGGCAAGAAGGTGTCGGTCGGCGACGGCGCCTTCAGCAACCCGCGCAACTGGTGGGTGCTGCGCGACCCGATCACGCCGAGCTGGGGCGAGGCGTACATCGTGATCGCCCAGCGGATGTTCGCCGCGGTCCAGGCCGCCCGGGTGGCCGCGGAGGGCCACGAGGCCGTCTGCGTCTCGCATCAGCTTCCGATCTGGACACTGCGCCGGTACGTCGAGAAGAAGCGTCTCTGGCACGACCCCCGCAAGCGCCAGTGCGGGCTGGCGAGCCTGACCTCGTTCCGCTTCGAGGGGTCGAAGATCGTCGGCATCGACTACGCCGAGCCCGCCGCCGCGCTGGTCGCCATGTCGCCCGGCGCCAGGACCGCCAAGGGAGCTTGACCGTGCGCCGGCTCGCCGCTGTCGTCCTCACCGCCGCCGTCGCGGCCGGTGCCCTGACCGGCTGCGGCAGCGAGAGCTGGGAGAAGAAGTGCACGACGAACGCCGACAACGTCATCGAGTGCACCCCTGACCAGCGCCCGCAGGCCCGCGAGGTGACCGGCGAGCTGCTCGGCGGCGGCACGTACGACGTCGCGCAGGACCGCGGCAAGGTCGTGGTGGTCAACTTCTGGGGTTCGTGGTGCAGCCCGTGCCGTGCCGAGGCGGACGATCTCGAGGGCACGTACCAGGCGACCAAGGCGAAGGACGTGACGTTCATCGGGGTCAACTCGCGGGACGACCGGGACGCCGCCAAGGCGTTCGAGCGCGGCCGGGTCACGTACCCGAGCATCTTCGACCCGAACGGCAGCGTGGCGCTGAAGTTCGACGTCACGCAGGTCAGCACCCCGGCGACGCTGATCCTGGACCGGCAGGGCCGGATCGCCGCCGCCATCCGCGGCGCCACCACGATCGGCATCCTCAAGCCCGTCGTCGAGCGCATCGCAGCGGAATCGACCGGCTGATGGGCGAGTCGTTTGCGAACACCGCGAGCACCGGGCCGCTGATGCTGGCGATCGCGGCCGCCGCGATCGCAGGCCTGGTCAGCTTCCTCTCGCCCTGCGTGCTCCCGCTGATCCCGGGCTACCTGTCGTATGTGACGGGTCTGGCGGGCTCCGACCTGGACGCCTCGGAACGGGCCCGCACCAAGGGCCGCATCCTGGCCGGGACAAGCCTCTTCGTGCTCGGCTTCGCGGTGGTGTTCACGCTGATGGCCACGCTGGTCGCCAACATCGGCATCACCCTGCAGACGCACCGGCAGACCCTCAACATCGTGCTCGGCGTGCTGGTCATCGTGCTGGGGATCGCCTTCCTCGGCCTGATCCCCGGCATGCAGCGGGAAATCCGGATCACCAAGCTGCCCAACGCCGGGCTGATCGGCGCGCCGGTGTTCGGCGCCCTCTTCGCGCTCTCCTGGATCCCGTGCGTCGGCCCCACTCTCGGCGCGGTACTGGGGCTGGCCACGACCGCCGGGGAGACCGACCGGGCGGTGACGCTGGCGCTCGCGTACAGCCTGGGGCTCGGCGTGCCGTTCGTGCTGTTCGGGCTCTTCTTCCGGCGCCTGCTCGGCGTCTTCAAGGCGGTCCGCCGCAACAGCCGCTGGGTCACCCGGATCGGCGGCGCGCTGCTCATCGTCGTCGGGATCACGCTCGTCACCGGCGGCTGGGACAGCTTCCTCATCTGGCTGCAGACGACGTTCACCTTCGACGGGACGCTGCTGTGACCGTCGTGGAGGAACGTCCCGCACCCCCGGCGTCGCCGCCGCCGCGCCGGCCCAACCGCGCGTGGGCGCTGCTGCGTAACTCGTGGCGGCAGCTGACGAGCATGCGTACGGCGCTCGTGCTGCTGTTCC
The DNA here is from genome assembly GCF_040677315.1 of Actinoplanes sp. NPDC049316. Taxonomy (NCBI): domain Bacteria; kingdom Bacillati; phylum Actinomycetota; class Actinomycetes; order Micromonosporales; family Micromonosporaceae; genus Actinoplanes; species Actinoplanes sp. NPDC049316. The sequence continues at coordinate 27,861 of NZ_JBFAQM010000005.1, forward strand.
TGCTCGCCGTCGCCGCGATCCCCGGGTCGGTGCTGCCGCAGCGCGCCCTCAACGCCGAGAAGGTCAGCGGCTACTACCAGGCGCATCCGAAGCTGGCCCCGGTCCTGGACCGCCTCGGCGGCTTCGAGGTCTACGCGTCGCCCTGGTTCGCCGCGATCTACCTGCTGCTGTTCACGTCGCTGATCGGGTGCGTGGTGCCGCGGCTCGTGGACCACGTCCGCGCGCTGCGTACCGTACCGCCGGATGCTCCCCGCCGGCTGGAACGCCTGCCGCAGCATGCCGCCGGACAGGAACAACCGGATGATCCGGCCGCCGCGGCGGCCGCTGCCGCCGCGGCGCTGCGCAAGCGCCGCTTCCGCACGATCGTGCGCGAGGGCGGCGACGGCGCCTGGACGGTCTCGGCGGAGAAGGGCTACCTCAAGGAGACCGGCAACCTGCTCTTCCACCTCGCGTTGCTCGCGGTGCTGGTCGGCGTGGGCTTCGGTCACTGGTACGGCTGGCACGGCAACCGGCTCCTCGTGCAGGGCGCCGACCAGGGGTTCTGCAACTCGGTCACGCAGTACGACGAGTCCACGCTCGGCCCCCGCATCGACGCCGCCGACCTGCCGTTCTTCTGCCTGCGGCTGACCGACTTCCAGGCGGCGTTCCAGCCCACCGGCCAGCCGAAGGACTTCGAGGCCACGGTGGACGTGCAGACGAAGCAGGACGGGCCGTGGCGGCGGGAACGCTTCACGGTCAACGACCCGCTGCGGCTGTCGCAGGCCAACATCCACCTGCTCGGCCACGGCTACGCGGTGATCCTGCGCTACACCGACCGGTACGGCGAGCAGCAGACGAAGATCCTGCCGTTCCTGCCGCGCGACGGGATGTTCACCAGCGAGGGCGTCGCGCAGTTCCCGGACGTCAACATCGACCCGAAGACCAACAAGCGCGACGAGAACCTGCAGGTCGGCTTCGAGGGCGTGTACCTGCCCACGGTCGACCCCAAGGGCGGCCCGACCTCGGTGTACCCGGCCGAGAACGACCCGGCGCTGTTCCTGACGGCGTACCGGGGCAACCTCGGCGTCGACGCCGGCCTGCCCGGCTCGGTGTACGCGCTGGACCGCGGCCAGATCACCACCGGCCGGCTGAAGCAGGTCAGCGGGTCCCGCCCGCAGCGGCTCACCCCCGGCCAGACGTGGACCCTCGACGACGGTACGAAGCTCGAGTTCCTGGGTACGCGGCCGTTCGCGACGCTCGCCGTGCGCTACGACCCCACCCAGCCGCTCGTGCTCGGCGGCGCGGTGCTGGGGCTGCTCGGGCTGATGCTGTCGCTGAGCGGCCACCGGCGCCGGCTGTGGTTCCGCATCACCCCCCGCGAGGGGTCCGGTAGCTTGGTGGAGGCCGGTGGGCTGCCCCGCACCGACTACCCGGGCTTCGGCGAGGAGTTCCAGCAGGTCGTGGGCGCCGCACGCGGCGAAGAGGGAGGGACGCCCTGATGGCGGAGTTGTCCAACCAGTTGATGGCCGTCACGGTGCTGGCGTACCTGGCCGCGATGGTCTGCTACGCGGCGGAGTACGCGTTCGGCGACCGCAGCCACATCGGCCGCGCCGCCACCCGGCAGGCCCGCGAGCTCGTCGGCGCCGGCGCGCCGGTCCCGCCGGCCTCTCTTGAGGAGCCTGCCGAGGCCCCTCGGCGGGACCGCGGGGAACTGCTCGGCCGCATCGGCGTCGGGCTGAACTGGCTCGCCTTCGCCCTGCACCTCGGCACGGTGGTGACGCGCGGCATCGCGGCCGACCGCATGCCGTGGGGCAACATGTACGAGTTCATCCTCGCCGTCACGCTGGTCGGCTCCGCGGTCTGGCTGGGCGTCCTCACCCGCCGCCCCACCGTGCGCCACCTGGGCCTGTTCGCGGCTCTGGCGCTCGTGGTCCTGCTCGGCGCGGCCGGCCTGATCGCGTACACCCCGGTCGGCCCGCTCGTCCCGGCGCTCAACTCGTACTGGTACGTCATCCACGTCTCCACGATCATCATCGCCAGCGGCATCCTGCTGATCGGGGCGGTCCCGGCCGCGATGTTCCTCATCCGCACCGGCCACGACGAGGGCAAGCGCCGCTTCCCGTACACCCTCGGCGCCAAGGTCCCGGCGGCGGCGACGCTGGAGCGCCTGACCTTCCGCCTGCACGCGTTCGCCTTCCCGCTGTTCACGTTCGGCGCGCTGATCGCCGGGCCGCTGTGGGCGGAGGCATCGTGGGGGCGTTACTGGGGCTGGGACCCCAAGGAGGTCTGGGCGTTCATCTCCTGGGTCGTCTACGCCGCGTACCTGCACGCCCGGGCCACCCCGAGCGTCAAGCGCACGACGGCCACGTGGATCGCGCTGGTCGGCTTCGCGACGATGCTGATGAACCTGTTCGGCGTGAACCTGTTCTTCGAGGGCCTGCACTCGTACGCCAACGCCGGCGGCATGTGAGCGTCGGCGTCACTTCTCCGCCGCGACGGTGACCTCCCGGGTCGCCGGAGCGGTGGTCAGGGAGGTCAGCAGGGCCAGGCGCTCGGCGTCCTCGGTGCCCGGCTCGGGGTGGAAGACGGACAGCACCATGCCGTCCGTGCCGTCGATGTCGAGCTTGGACATGCCGAGGGAGAGCTCGCCGACCAGTGGGTGCCGCATCCGGACCGGCCGGCCGCGCATCGGGCGGACGTCGTGGCGGGCCCAGGCCTGGCGGAATTCCTCGCTGGCCAGGGAGAGCTCGCCGACGAGCTGCGCGGCCCGCGGGTCGTCGACGTCCGAGCCGAGCCGCCTGCGGAAGGCGGCGACGCATTCGCGTACGGTGGCCGCCCAGTCGAGGTGCAGGTCCTGCTCGGCGGGGTCGAGGAACAGCGACCGGAGCCGGTTCTCGCCCACCCGCACGTTGGGGGCCAGCGCGGTCGCTAGCGGGTTGACCGCCAGGATGTCGAAGTACTTGTCCGCGGCGAAGGCCGGCAGCCCGATCGTGGCGAGCAGCTGCGTCGTCGCCGGCGGCACGGTCTGCCGCCGGGGCCGGCGGGTGCGGCTGCGGGGACGCGGCGCCGCCAGCTGCAGGAGGTACGCCGTGGCGGTGTCGTCGAGCCGCAGCACCCGGGCGAGCGCCTCGAGGACCTGCATCGACGGGTTGCGGTCGCGGCCCTGCTCGAGCCGCAGGTAGTACTCGGCGCTGATCCCGGCGAGCATCGCGACCTCTTCGCGGCGCAGCCCCGCGACCCTGCGGATGCCGTGCGCCGGCAGCCCGGCGTCCCCGGGGCTGACGAGCTCCCGGCGCGCCCGGAGGTAGTCCCCGAGCCGGTTGTCCTCCTGCATGCTTCTCACGGTAGCCGCGGGCGGGGCGCTGTCCCTGTCCCTGCCACTACCAGTATCGGCGGGGATCTGGGTGGCCCGGCGGCAACTCGGCAGGCTGGCGGCATGACTGATTCCTCTTCTTCGCTCCCCGGCGGCACCTGGACGATGGGAGACCTCACGGTCACCCGCTTCGGGTACGGCGCCATGCAGCTCGCCGGCCCCGGGGTCATGGGGCCGCCCGCCGACCGTGACGGCGCGCTCGCCGTGTTGCGCGAGGTCGTCGGGCTCGGCATCACGCACATCGACACCAGCGACGCGTACGGGCCGCACGTCACGAACCGGCTGATCCGGGAGGCGCTGCACCCGTACCCGGAGGCGCTGCACGTCGTGACGAAGGTCGGCGCCCACCGCGACGAGCGGGGCGGCTGGCCCCCGGCCCGGGAACCGGAGAACCTGCGCCGGGCCGTACGCGACAACCTCGAGGCCCTCGGCGTCGACGTGCTGGACCTGGTCAACCTGCGGCTCGGCAACGCCGAGGGGCCGCAGCCCGGTTCGCTCGCCGAGCCGTTCGAGACGCTCGTGGAGCTTCAGCGGCAGGGGTTGATCCGCCACCTCGGCGTGAGCAACGCGACAGCGGAGCAGGTGGCCGAGGCGCAGGGCATCGCGCCGATCGTGTGCGTGCAGAACCTCTACAACCTCGCGTACCGCCAGGACGACGCGCTGATCGACCGGTTCGCCGCGCAGGGCGTCGCCTACGTGCCGTTCTTCCCGCTCGGTGGCTTCACCCCGCTGCAGTCCGCGGCGCTGTCGGCCGTGGCGGCCCGGCTGGAGGCGTCACCGATGTCCGTCGCGCTGGCCTGGCTGCTTCAGCGGTCACCGAACATCCTGCTGATCCCGGGTACCTCGAAGGTCGCCCACCTGCGCGAGAACGCGGCGGGCGCGGGCCTCGTGCTGTCCGGCGACGACCTCGACGAGCTGGAGAAGATCGGGGGCTAGCAGTCGCCGGCCGTCCAGGTGTCGTAGTGCGTGAGCCAGTCGAGGCAGAAACCGCCCGTACGCTCCCGCGCGGTGTCGCCGGTGAGCGTGTCGACGTCCTCGCGCCAGTAGCGGCTCGCCCCGCCGTCCGGGGGCCGCAGCTGCACGTTGTCCACGGTCACCGGCGGCACCCGCAGCCGCGCCGCCTTGCCCTTGTCGACGTGCACCTCGACGTACTGCTCGACGTACGCGCTGGAGCCGATCGGCAGCTTCTGGGCGGTGAGCAGGTTCCAGCGGTTGTTCCACCACAGCCACGCCTGCCACACGTTGTCGGCGTCGGTGTGCACGTCCAGCCACACCCGGTCGCCCGGCCGCAGCTGGTACTGGTCGTAGAACTGCCAGGCGTTCGTGTTGGTGTTGAACGTGTAGATGCGCTGGCGCCCCTGGCCGGCCCAGCCGGTTTCCGCCCAGCCGGCCTCCAGCCAGGCGATCCTGCCGCCGCCCATGTCCCGCTTCGCCATGAAGCGGCTCGCGACGAAGTCGTACGTGTTGCGCCGTACCGCGCTGTCGACGACGGAAAGGCGGCCGAAGACGCCGCTCCACTCGTTGCCCGTGCCGGCGCCGAGGTGGTGGTAGCCGCTCGGGGTGTTGCGGACCGCGTCCATCCGTACGCCGGACTCCAGGATGCGTGCGGTGGCCCGGCACGCCTTCGGGGCGGAGGTGGTCGCCGGCCCGGTCGGTGCCGTGGTGGAGGGCCGGCCGGGCTTGCATTCCGGGAGGCGGTGGCTGCGCTGGGAGGCCGCGGGCGCCGCGACCGCCAGGGCGCCGGCCAGGCCGGCCAGCGCGCACCACCGTGCCACGAACCGGAACCTCACGCCGCCCACCCCGTCCCCCGAGCCGTACGCAAACCGAACCGCAGACTCCAACGCCGGAGGAGATCGTCCGGTGACGGGTGACAGACTGGAGGCATGGCTGCGAAGGGCTTCCCGTACCACGATCTGCAGAGCTTCATCTCGGCCCTGGAGAAGGCCGGTGAGCTGCGCCGGGTGCGCGTACCGGTCGATCCGACCCTGGAGATCAGCGAGATCGTGACCCGCACGGTCCGCTCCGGCGGCCCGGCCCTGCTCTTCGAGCGGCCCACCCGCGGCGAGATGCCGGTCGTCGTGAACCTGTTCGGTACGGAGAAGCGCATGGCGATGGCGCTCGGCGTGGACTCCCTGGACGAGGTGGGCGACCGCATCGGCGACCTGATCAAGCCGGAGCTGCCGGTCGGCTGGTCGGGCATCCGCGAGGGCCTGGGCAAGGTGCTGCAGCTCAAGTCCGTACCGCCGCGCAAGGTCAAGTCCGCGCCCTGCCAGGAGGTCGTGCTCAAGGGCGACGAGGTCGACCTGGACCGGCTGCCCGGGCTGCAGGTGTGGCCCGGCGACGGCGGCATCTTCCACAACTTCGGGCTGACCCACACCAAGCACCCGGAGACCGGCAAGCGCAACCTCGGCCTCTACCGGCTGCAGCAGCACTCGAAGAACACGCTCGGCATGCACTGGCAGATCCACAAGGACTCGACCGCCCACCACGCGGTCGCCGAGCGGCGCGGCGAACGACTGCCTGTGGCGGTCGCGATCGGCTGTGATCCGGTCGTCAGCTACGCGGCGAGCGCGCCGCTGCCCGGCGACATCGACGAGTACATGTTCGCGGGCTTCCTGCGCGGCGAGCGCGTCGAGATGGTCGACTGCCTCACCGTGCCGCTGCAGGTGCCGGCGCAGGCCCAGATCATCCTGGAGGGCTATCTCGAGCCGGGCGAGCGGATGCCGGAGGGGCCGTTCGGCGACCACACCGGCTTCTACACGCCGGTCGAGCCGTTCCCGGTGCTGCACATCGAGTGCATGACGATGCGCAAGCAGCCGGTCTACCACTCGATCATCACGTCGAAGCCGCCGCAGGAGGACCACGGGCTCGGCAAGGCCACCGAGCGGATCTTCCTGCCGCTGCTGAGGATGCTGATCCCGGACATCGTCGACTACGACATGCCGGCCGCCGGGGTGTTCCACAACTGCGTCATCGTGTCGATCCGCAAGCGCTACCCCAAGCACGCCCAGAAGATCATGAACGCCATCTGGGGTGCGCACCTGATGTCGCTGTCGAAGCTGATCGTCGTCGTGGACGAGGACTGCGACGTGCACGACTACCACGAGGTCGCGTTCCGGGCGTTCGGCAACGTCGACTACGACCGCGACCTGCTCGTCACCCAGGGCCCGGTGGACCACCTCGACCACGCCTCCTACCAGCAGTTCTGGGGCGGTAAGGCGGGCCTCGACGCCACCCGTAAGCTGCCCGCCGAGGGCTACACCCGCGGCTGGCCGGAAGAGATGACCATGTCGAGCGAGGTCACCGCCCTCGTGGACAAGCGCTGGAAGGAATACGGCATATGACGGCGGTGGCCCCCGCGCCGGAGCAGCCCGGCAAGGTCAAGGCGTTCCTGCGGCTGGTGGCCATCGAGCACTCGGTCTTCGCGCTGCCGTTCGCGTACCTGTCCGCCGCGGTCGCGATGGACCGCGAGGGCGCCGGCGTGCACTGGCTCGACCTGCTGCTGGTCACCGTCGCGATGGTCGCCGGCCGGACCTTCGCCATGGCGGCCAACCGCATCCTCGACCGCCGGATCGACGCGCAGAACCCCCGGACGCAGAACCGGGAGCTGGTCACCGGGGCGGTGAGCGTACGCACCGCGTGGACCGGCGCGGCCGTCTCCCTGGCCGTGCTGTTCCTCGCCGCGGGGCTGCTCAACCCGCTGTGCCTGCTGCTGTCGCCACTCGCCGTGATCCCGCTGGTCGTCTACCCGTACGCGAAGCGCTTCACGAACTTCCCGCACTACGTCCTCGCGCTGGCGCAGGCGGTGGCGCCGGTCGGCGCGTGGCTGGCGATCACCGGCACGTTCGACGGCTCCGGCCCCGCCTGGCTGCTCGGCGTCGCGGTGGGCCTGTGGATCGGCGGCTTCGACATCATCTACGCCTGCCAGGACGTCGAGGTCGACCGCCGGATCGGCGTGCACTCCACCCCGGCCCGCTTCGGCGTACGCACGGCGCTGCACATCTCCACGGTCACGCACATCGTGACGTTCGCGCTCTTCGTCTGGTTCGGCGAGGTCGCAGGGCTGGGCTGGCTCTGGTGGATCGGGCTGGCGCTGACCGCGGTGGCGTTCGCGTACCAGCACATCGTCGTCACGCCGACCGACCTGTCCAAGGTCAACCGGGCGTTCTTCACGGCCAACGGCTTCGTCGGGATCGCGCTGTTCCTCTTCGCGCTGCTCGATCTCGTCCTGCTGTGATCGGGCATGCTGGAAGCATGCGCACCCCGTGGATCATCGGTGTCTCAGGAGCCTCCGGCACCCCGTACGCCCGGGCCGTGATCGGCGCGCTGCTGGACGCCGGGGCGGCCGTGGACCTGGTGATCTCGCGGGCCGCCCGGCTGACGCTGCTCGACGAGACCGGGGCGACCGTCCGGGACGCGCACTGGAAGGACGACGTGGGCGCCTGGCTGGGGCGCGACCTCGGCGACGCGGACCTCGTGTACTGGCCCGCCGGTGATCTCGCGGCGGGACCCAGCAGCGGTTCGTACCCGGCGCACGGCATGGCGGTCGTGCCCGCGAGCACGGCCGCCTGCGCGGGCATCGCCATCGGCCTGTCCAAGGACCTGCTGCAGCGCGCGGCGGAGGTCACCCTCAAGGAGCGCCGCCGTACGGTCGTCGTGCCGCGCGAGACCCCGGTGACCCGCAGCCACCTGGAGCACCTGATCGCGCTGCACGACGCCGGCGCGGTGGTCCTGCCCGCGTCGCCCGGCTTCTACGGCGCGGGGGCGGACGCCACCGCGCAGCAGCTCGTCGACTTCGTGGCGGGCAAGGTGCTGGACGCGCTCGGCGTGCCCCACGACCTGTTCACCAGGTGGCGGGGCGAGCTCGGCGGGGCTCAGCGCACCCCGTAGCGCGCACCGCCCGAAGTTCCTCGGCGCGGGCCGGCAGCGCCCGCCGCTGGGCGGGCGATGCGGCTCAGCGCAACCCGTTGGGCGGGCCGTAGCCGGCCCCGGGGTTCGACGGTCCGGCGTTGCGCGGCCGGTTGGCCGCGTCGTCCTCGCGCATCTCCTCGACCACGCCGTCACCCTCGAGCAGCGCCCGCACCTCCGACTCGCGGAATCGGCGGTGTCCACCCGGAGTACGGATGCTGCCGATGCGTCCGGCGGCCGCCCATCGCGTGACGGTTTTGGGGTCGACCCGGAACAGCGCGGCAACCTCCCCGGGCGTCAGCAGTCGGTCTCCAGTGTCCACGGCCCTCTCCCTGCGTCGTTGTGGAGCGCCGGTGGTCACTGTGCGTGTTCGGCGTGCTCGATCGGGACGTACAGCCATTAGAGCATCGGGAAAAACAGCAAGTCGCTGAAATGCGGAAAAAGCCCTGATTGCGACGATGACCATTATCCTTGTGCGCTCCGGCGCTCCCGGCCCGCTACCGGGCGTGAACCACCCGGACGGGCCGCACTAACCTCTGAAGCCATGGACGCCATCGACCTGCGCCTGATCGACCTGCTGCGCGACAACGCCCGTTCGTCGTACGCCGAGCTCGCCCGTCAGGTGGGCCTGTCCGCCCCCGCCGTGCACGAGCGGGTCGGCAAGCTCGAGGCGGCGGGCACGCTGCGGGCCTACCGGGCGGAGGTCGAACCCGAGGCGATCGGGCTGGGCGTCACCGCGCTCATCGGCATCATCGAGGACTCCGGCGCCGACACCGACGACGTGCTCGCCGCGCTGCGGGTCATGCCCGAGATCGAGTCCTGCTACTTCATGGCGGGCGTGGAGTCGTACCAGCTCACCGTCCGGGTCGGCACGATCGCCGAGCTCGAGCAGCTGATCGTCCGGATCAACCGCACGCCCGGCGTCGCCTCCACCCGGACGGCGATCGCGCTGTCCACGAAGTGGGAGAACCGGCCGCAGCAGGGTCGCGACCCGGCGGTAGGTTGATCAGGATGCATCTCGAGCGCTGTGATCCGGCCCGCCGGCAGTGGGTGAGCGACGCCATCTCGCTCGTGGAGGCCGACGCCAACCGCTCGGCCGACACCCACCTGCTGCCGTTCCCGCTGCCGCCGTCCTGGGGCATCGACCTCTATCTCAAGGACGAGTCCTCACACCCCACCGGCTCGCTCAAGCACCGCCTGGCGCGCTCCCTTTTCCTGTACGCCCTCTGCAACGGCTGGATCGGCCCCGACACCCCCGTCGTCGAGGCGTCCTCCGGCTCCACCGCGGTCAGTGAGGCGTACTTCGCCCGGATGCTGGGGCTGGAGTTCATCGCGGTCATGCCGGCGAGCACGTCGCCGGAGAAGATCTCGCTGATCGAGTTCCAGGGCGGCAAGTGCCACCTCGTCGACGACCCGACGACCGTGGTGGCGGCGGCCCGTACGCTCGCGGCCGGCCTGGGCGGGCACTTCATGGACCAGTTCACCCACGCCGAGCGGGCCACCGACTGGCGCGGCAACAACAACATCGCCGAGTCGATCTACGCGCAGCTGGGGCTGGAACGGCATCCCGTACCGGCCTGGATCGTGGTCGGCGCGGGCACCGGCGGCACCAGCGCCACGATCGGCCGGTACGCACGCTACCGTCGCTTCCCCACCCGGCTGTGCGTGGTGGACCCGGAGGGATCGGCGTTCTGGCCCGCGTACGTGAACCAGGACTGGGAGGTCCGCACCGGCCGCGGCTCGCGCATCGAGGGCATCGGCCGGCCCCGGGTGGAGCCGTCGTTCCAGCCGGCGGTCGTGGACCGCATGATCCCGGTGCCCGACGCCGCGTCGCTGGCGGCCATGCGGGCCGGCTCGGCCGTGCTGGGGCGCCGGGTCGGCGGATCCACGGGTACGAACCTGTGGGGCGCGTTCGCGCTGATAGCCGAGATGCGCGAGGCGGGCCGCACGGGCTCGGTGGTGACGCTCATCTGCGACGGCGGCGAGCGGTACGCCGACACGTACTACTCCGACGGGTGGGTCGCAGCGCAGGGCCTCACCCTGGACGAGCCGCTGGCCTGCATCGATGCCTTTCTCGCCGGCGGGCCGTGGCGCCCGCCGCGGGAAGGGGGCAGCGTGGAGGCCCGCGACCTGGAAGGATGAGCGTCGTGCCCGACGGCGACGACGTGACCATCCCGCCCGCTCCGCCCTCCGGGTTACCGACACCGGCCGCCCCGTTCGTCCCGGCTCAGCGGGCCCCGCACGTCTGGGAGTCCGTTCCCCCGGGCACCCCGCCGCCGGCCCCCGAGCCTCGGCGCGCGCTCGGCAGAGGCCTCCTGTTCGGCGGATCCCTCGCGCTGGTCGCTGCCCTGTTCCTCGGCGCCGGTGCGGCGTACGTGGCCAACCGCGATCCGCTCGACTCCCGGGCCGAGGCGGCCGCCGAGGCCCGCCGGGACCTGCCGCTCACCCCGTTCGAGCAGGCGAGCGCGGCGCTCAAGACGCAGGCGGCGGCGCTGCTGCGCGGCGACGAGAAGGCCTGGCTGGCCGCGGTCGACCCGGGCAACCCGAAGCTGCGCAACCGCTACCGCGCGATGTACCGGTCGCTGCGGGTGCTCGGCGTGCGCCACTTCGAGTACAAGACGTACGTCCGCGACGTGCGCCCCAGCCGGACCGGCAGCCTGGGGGTCGGCGCGGAGGTCGCGTACTGCTTCACCGGCGACACCTGCGTCACCGAGAAGAGCGCCGTTTCGGACGGCCCGCCGTCGGTGGCGCAGGAACTCACGCTCAGGCCCCACAACGGCCGATGGATGATCACGTCGCTGGCCGTCCGGAAGCCCACTCCCGACCTGTCCCGGGCGCCCTGGGTGGCAGGCGAACTCGTCACCGCCGTGGGCAAGCGCGTCACCCTGGTCGCCGCCCGCAGCGAGCAGAAGTACTTCCGGCGGGTCCTGCCGGTCGCCGAGCGTGCCGCCGCCGTCAACGACCGCTTCGCCGCCCTGCTCGGCAACCCGCAGCAGCGCTACCGCGTCTACCTGGCCGGCGCCAAGCAGTGGAAGAGCTGGTACGGCGGCATCACCGACAAGTGGATCGTCGCGTACGCGTTCCCGCGCAACGAGGCGGGCACCGACGTGGTCCTCAACATGGCCGAGCTCAAGGACGACGCGGAGTTCCTCGCCACCACGATGCAGCACGAGCTCGGCCACGTCATCACCATCGGCGGCGTGCACCGGCGCACCTGGGTCGACAGCGACATGTGGCTCAAGGAAGGCATCGCCGAATACATCGGCTGGTATCCGCGACCCGCCACGGCGAGCTGGCGCCGCCCCGCGGTCCGCACCCTGGTCAACGGGAGCGGGCGCCCCAGGTCCATCGCGGTCGACCCGCTGAAGGCGCAGGCCCGGCTGCGCGACGGCGACGCCTTCTACGGCCTCGGCCACTTCGCGGCGGACTGCATGGCGAAGAAGTACGGCCAGCGCGCCCTGTTCAGCTTCGTCCGCCTCCACCTGCGCGAGGACCGCGACCTGGACTCAGCCTCCAGCGCCGCGTTCGGCAAGCCGTTCGCCGCGGTCGACAAGGCGTGCGTCGCGTACATCCGCGACCGGGCGTGACGCTCAGCCCCGCCGGGCCGCCAGGCCGGGGTAGTCCCGGACGAAGCCCTCGTCGTCGACGGTCAGGTCCGCGCTGAACGTCTCGCTCGCGAATCGCACCCGCCCGTCGCCCAGCGCCGTGTAGATCTGATCCGCCTGGACCACCTCGAGGCTGGGCAGCAGCACCCACGCCACGCTGACCCGGTGCGCCACCCCCGGCTCCGCCTTGAGCAGGCCCAGCCGCCGGATCGGCAGGGTGTTCGTCAGCGGCGACCCCGTCACATCGACGTCGTACGCCCCCAGCAGCAGCTCCGGTTCCTCCGTGCCGGGCAGCCCGGCCCCGGCGTGCCCCGCGGCGGTCAGGGCGGCGTCGAGGTCGCCGTGCTCGGACGTCGTCGCACGCCAGGCGCCGCCTTCGGCCTGCAGGCGCAGCGTCCGGCTCCACCCGGCCCCCTCGGCGCTCACCTCCAGCGAGGTGGTCACCCAGGAGGCATCGGTACGCAGCTCGTACCGCGCGGTGTACGCGATCGGGTCCACAGCCAGCGCGGTGCCGCGGGCGACCAGCCCGGCGCTCAGGTCGACCAGGGCGTGCTCGGCGCCGGTCGTGTCGCGGCGCTCCCAGAACAGCGAACCAGGCGATACGGACATGCGACCTTCATACCCCGCCCGCCGTACGCCACGCAAAAGGGCCCCCGGCGTCGGCCGGGAGCCCTTCAAGTCGTGCGGTGGATCAGTGAATCGGGGTGGGCCGGCCCGACTGGTAGCGGCCGCCGGCCTCGCGACGGTCGTTCCGGCCGCCGTCCCGGCGGAACCCGCCGGTGCGGTCGCCGTAGTTGCGGGCCGCCGGACGGTCGCCACCGCCGAAGGACCGCTCACCGCGGGGCCGGTCGCCGAACGAACGGTCGCGGTCGCCGAAGGAACGCTCGGTGCGGGGGCGGTCGCCGTAGCTGCGCTCGCGGTCGCCGCCGAAGGAACGCTCGCCGCCGGCCGGGCGCTCGGTGCGCGGCCGATCGCCGTAGCTACGGTCCCGGTCGCCGCCGAAGCCGCGGTCGCGGTCGCCGCCGAAGGAACGGGGCCGGTCGCCGAAGGAACGGTCGCGGTCGCCGAAGGAACGCTCGCCGCGCGGCCGGTCGCCGTAGCTGCGCTCGCCGCGGGGACGGTCGTAGCCACCGCGCTGCGGGCGGTCGCCGAAGCGGCGGGGACGGTCACCGCGCTCGCGGGGCTCCGGCTCGGCCTTCACCGGGACGCCGCTGGGCTCACGGGCCCCGGTGACCTCCGCCAGCTTCTCGTCGCCGAGGCGGACGCGAACCTCGCTGGGGAAGACGCCCGCCTTCTGCATCATCGCCTGGGTGCTGCGGCGCTGCTTGGGCAGGACCAGCGTGACCACGGCGCCCGACTCGCCGGCACGGGCCGTACGACCGGCGCGGTGCAGGTAGTCCTTGGGGTCCTTCGGCGGGTCGACGTGCACGACCAGCGAGATGCCGTCGACGTGGATGCCGCGGGCGGCGACGTCGGTGGCGACCAGCACGTTCGTGCGGCCTTCCTTGAACTCGGCCAGCGTGCGGGTGCGTACCCGCTGGGTCTTGCCGCCGTGCAGCGCGCCGGCGCGCACGCCCACCGCCGCGAGCTGCTCGACCAGCCGGTCCACGCCCATCTGCGTACGGGCGAAGACGATCGTCTTGCCCGCGCGGTTGGCGATCGACGCGGTGATCGGGAACTTGTCGTGCGGCGGGATCAGCAGCAGGTGGTGGTCCATCGTGGACACGCTCGCCTCGGCCGGAGCCGTGGAGTGCGTCACCGGGTCGGTCATGAACCGCTTGACCAGCGTGTCGACGTCGCCGTCGAGGGTGGCGGAGAACAGCAGGCGCTGCGCGTCCGCCGGGGTCTTCGCCAGCAGCTCGGTGACCTCGGGCAGGAAGCCCATGTCGGCCATCTGGTCGGCCTCGTCGAGGACGGTCACCTCGACGTCGTCGAGCTTGCAGGCGCCGCGCTCGATCAGGTCGCCCAGGCGGCCCGGCGTCGCGACGATCACCTCGACGCCGCGGCGCAGCGCGTCCATCTGCCGGTCGTACGGCACGCCGCCGACGGCGGTCTTGAGGAAGACGCCGACCGAGCGGCCCAGCGGCATGAGCGCGTCGGCGACCTGCATCGCCAGCTCACGGGTGGGGACGAGGATCAGCGCCTTGGGGCGGTGCGGCAGCGCGCGGCCACCCTGGGCGACGCGGGCCAGCAGCGGCAGGCCGAACGCGAGGGTCTTGCCGGAGCCGGTCTGCCCGCGGCCGAGCACGTCCCGGCCGGCGAGCGCGTCGGGCATCGTCGCGGCCTGGATCTCGAACGGGGTGGTGATGCCCTCGCGGCTGAGCACACGGACCAGCTCGGGGGCGAGGCCCAGGTCGGCGAAGGTCTTGGTCGCCTCCACGATCTCGACCTCGGCGGTCGTCGGGTCGGCGGCGGGGGCCGTCGTGGCCGCGGCGGTGGTCGTCGCCGGGTCGGTGGGGAGGGCCTCGGTGGTCGTCGCCGGGTCGGCGGAAAGGGCCTCACTGGTCGTCACCTGGTCGGCGGCGGGGGCCTGCGGCTCCTCGGAGGAAGCGGGGGAAGCGGGGGTTTCGAAGACGGACGGGAACGTGCTGGGATCAGCGAAAGTGGTCAAGAGAACCTCTCTACGGGGGCGCATGCTCGCGAATGGCCCGCCTCGGCTGCTGGGAGCCGACCGCTGAAATGCCCGCAAGAACGCCCGTGGCGTGCACCGACAGGGCACGCCAGGTCAATTACTGCCATCAGTGTACGGGTCAACGTCAGGGACACTGCCCGCATTCCGCCCCGGTAGTGGGCTGACTCACCCCGGGCGCAACCTCGCCAGCTTAGGCGGCGGGCGGCGGAGCGACAACTATTTCGAGAAAACTCCACCGATCATGTTGCTGAACGCGTCACCGACCGTGAACAGGAACGCCAGGCTGACGCCGACCAGGAGCAGCAGCACGATGAGCATGGCGACGATCACCTTGACGTTGCTGCGCCGCTGCGCCTCCGGGGCATCGCGCCAGCCCTGGGCCAGGATGTGACCGGTGAGCGAGCCGGAGTTCTCCACCGGGTTCATCATCACGGGCATCGTCATGTCGGCGGGCGCGTAGTCGGCGAGGCCGCAGTACACCGTGCCCTCGCCGCGCTGCTGCGGCACGGCGCCGCCCTGTCCGGAACCCGACCCGTACGTCGTCGGCCGTGCGGAGGAAGTGCCGGCCGGTGCGGCGGCTCCGCCGAACGGCTGGCGAGCCGGACCCGATGCGCCGACCCCGTAGGTGGCGGCCTGCTGGGCGGCGTGCGCCGCGAACGGCATCGTCGAATCGCTGCCCGCGCCGGCGTTGAACGGCATGGTCGACTCGCTGCCGGCGCCCGCGTTGAACGGCATCGTGGAGTCGCTTCCGGCGCCGGCCTTGAACGGCATGGTCGAGTCGCTGCCCGCGCCGGCGTTGAACGGCATGGTCGAGTCGCTGCTCGCGCCGGCGTTGAACGGCATGGTCGAGTCGCTCCCTGCGCCGGCGTTGAACGGCATGGTCGCGTCGGGGTTGCGGTCCGTCGCGGGGTGGCCACCGAAGCCGCCGGCAGCGGCCGCGGCGGTGAAGGGCATGGTGGAGTCGCTCGCCGCAGGACCACCGGTCGGCGGCATCGTGTACGACGGCAGGCCGGACGACGCAATGACCGGCGGAGCCGGGAACGGCGGCGGCGCGGGCACCGGCGACGGCCCGGGACCCGGCGGTACGGGGCTCGGCCCGGGACCGGGCGGCACCGGGTTCGGACCCGGACCGGGTGGTATGGGGCTGGGTCCGGGACCGGGCGGTACGGGGCTCGGCCCGGGGCCCGGGGGGATGGGACCCGGCGGGACGGGGCCCGGACCGGGGCCGGGCACGGGACCCGGCGGCACCGGCGACGGGCCCGGTTCGGGCGACGGGCCGGGCCCGGGTGGCCGCGGCGAGGGCGGCGGGAACGGCGCCGGCTCCGGGCGGGTGGGCTTCGCAGGCTCCGGCTTCGGCCGCGGGTCGGGCGTCGACGGCTCCGGCAGGTCAGGCTCCGGCTCGGCGGGGGTGGCCGGCTCGGACGACGCCGTTTCGGCGGCCGCGCGGGGGCTGGCAGGCTCGGACGCCGGTCTCTCGGCGGCCGCGCGGGGGCTGGCAGGCTCGGACGCCGGCCTCTCGGTGGCGGCGCCGGGGCTGGCAGGCTCGGACGCCGGCCTCTCGGTGGCGGCGTCGGGGCGCTCGATCGAGCGAGTGCCGTAGACGCCGCCCTGCCGGTTCGAGGAGCGGTTGTCGGCGCGTTCCGCCTGGTCACCGTCGGCTGGCTGGGCCGAGGCGGGTGCGGCGCTGCCGGGGAAGAACGCGGACCGGTCCGCCGGCACCGACGCGCGGCCGGACGGCCCGCTCACCGGGGCGGAGCTGGGCACCGAGGCGGACCCGCTCACCGGGGCTGAGCTGGGGATTGACGCGGATCCGCTGACCGGGGCCGAGGTGGGAACCGATGCCGAGCCGGAGACCGGCTTCGCCGCATCTGCCGGCTCCGGCGCCCACAGGGCACCCGCGGCGGGCGGTGGCGGAAGCTCGTACCCGTGATCCTCGTGCGGCCCGGAGCTGCTCGCGGGCGTCCGCGCAGCGGGCGGCTTCGTGCCGTCGCTGTCCGGTGCCGTCTGCCGCTCGTCCATGGGTCCTCCCGATCGCCGCCACCCGCGTGCGACGTCACATACCGGACGCCGGGCAAGCCGGATGCCGGGCGTTCGTCACTACCGTGCCATACCAGCGCTCATTAGCGCACCCGGTGTCGAGCGGTCGCCGCCCGAAGATCCGGTTCCGGACTCAGCTGTTACCCGATTGTTTCGCGGTCAGGGATCAGGGCTTCGCGGAGGCGGACGCGGACGTCTTCGCGGAGGCCGACGACGACGTCTTCGAGCTCGCTGACGTGGACGTCTTCGCCGTCGCGGACTTCGTCGTCGAGGTGGGGGCCGGCGCTGACGTGGACTTACTCGTCGTGGCCGACGCCGTGGGCGACTTCGTACCGTCCGAGCTGTCCGCCGAGCCGGACGGTGAGGTGTCCTTGCTCGGGGTGGCCGACGACGGCGGCGCGCTCGAGGGCGGCGTGGTCGTCGGCTTCGGTTCCGTGCTCGGCGACGTCGGCGGGGTCGACGGCGAGCTCGGCGGAGTCGAGGGCTTGCTGGGCGACGTCGAGGGCTTGCTCGGCGAGGTCGACGGCTTGCTGGGCGACGTCGAGGGCGTGCCCGGGGTCGTCGGCTTCGTCGGCGGCTTGCTGCTCGGCTTCGGCGTGGGGCTGGTCGTCGGCGTGTGGTGGCTCGGCGTCTCCGGGTCGGGAGAGCCCAGGTGCGGGCCCTCGACCGTGCCCTCGATCGAGCCGTAGATGCGCGTCGCCGCGAACAACCTGGTCCAGCGTACGGGGGTGAGCCGCACGTTCAGGCCGGTGCGCGGCGCCTCCACCATCATGCCGTCGCCGGCGTACATGGCGACGTGGTGGATGCCTGTCCAGCTGGTCGTCGAGCTGAAGAACAACAGGTCGCCCGGGAGCAGCGAGTAGCGGTCCACCGTCTTGCCGCGGGTCTGGTAGTACTGGTCCTTCGACACCCGGGTGAGCGGGAAGTTGCCCGCCGCGTCCTGGTGGTAGGCGTACCACATGAGCCCCGAGCAGTCGAACTTGTCCGGGCCCTCCTCCGACCACACGTACGGATCTCCGCGCTGAGCCAGAGCGACCTGCAGCGCCGCGATGGCCCGCGGGTCGGCGCCCCGGCCGGCGTTCTCACCCGCGAGGAAGCCGGCGCCGACCTGGGCGTCCTGGGCTGCCTCGGCGGCGTCCGCCGCGTTGATCTCGGGGGCGTGCTGCGCCTCGTACTTCTGCTGGGCGGCGACCTTCTTGTCGAGGGCCGCCTTCTTGGTGGCGCGCTCGGTGGTGAGCCGGTCGAGCGTGGTGCGCAGGGCCTGCTGCTCGGCCACGGCCGACACGTACGCGGCCTGCACGATCGTGAGCTGCCGTCCGGCGGCCTGCTCGGTCGCGGAATCGCCCCGCTGGATCCGCGCCAGTGCATCGAGGTCCTGCAGCCCGGTGCCCAAGGAGCCGGGCGGAAGCGCTGCGGCGCTGCGTACGGAAGCAGCGGCCGCCGCCGTGACCTCCTGCTCGGCCGCCGTCACCGCGGCCTGGGTCTGGGTGACCTTCTGATCGGCGGTCGTGAGCTGAGTCCGGATGAGGTTGAGATCCTCGTCGAGCTTCGCCAGCTCCTCGCCCTTGGCGGTGATTTCGGCCCGCCCGGCCTCCACCTTCTTGAGAACCGGACTGGTCGGTGTGCCGGCGCCGATCAGGCTTGCCGGCGGCGTGGCAGGGGTCGTCGGCCGCTGGCCCGGCAGCGTGATCGAGCCGAGGGCGACGGGCCGGGAACCAGCATCCGGAACGGAACCGGGCGCCAGGGGCGCGGCCGGCACGACGGGCGCCGCCGGTGCCACCGGAACGCCGGGCGCGACGGGTGCGGCTGAGGCGGGAAGCGGGTTGAACAGAGCCGCGATGGCAGCTGCGGTCGCTGCGGAATACGCGAGGGGGCGCCACCAGGGGCGTGCCCTCATAGCCGCTCCGCGTCGGCCGTGCCTCGTCTCAGCCATGCCACCCCGTCCCGCAGCCGGTCGCCGTCCGGCGTCTTCGGTCCCCAATAAGGTCTTACCGCAACACCTGCACCGGTGTCGATCGAATGGAGATGAAAGGACGCTGAGAATCGTGCGCCGGTGAACGTGACCTGCGCCGCCCCGAAGCGGCCACGGGCGCACTTCTGTCGGAGGGTGGACGTACGCTCGACAGCACCGTGATGAGAGGGGCCCAGATGGACGTCGGACTGAAGCGCGAGCTGGAAGCCAAGGTCTACGCCGGTGAGCGGCTGACGCGCGAGGACGGCATCGCCCTCTACGAGTCCGACGACCTCGCCTGGCTCGGGCGGCTGGCCCACCACAAGCGCACCGAGATGAACGGCGACCGGGTGATGTTCAACGTCAACCGGCACCTGAACCTCACGAACGTCTGCTCCGCCAGCTGTGCGTACTGCTCCTTCCAGCGCAAGCCGGGCGAGAAAGACGCGTACACGATGCGCATCGACGAGGCCGTCCGCAAGGCCAAGGAGATGGAGGACGAGCAGCTCACCGAGCTGCACATCGTCAACGGCCTGCACCCCACGCTGCCCTGGCGCTACTACCCCAAGGTGCTGCGCGAGCTGAAGGCGGCGCTGCCCAACGTCAACCTCAAGTGCTTCACGGCCACCGAGGTGCAGTGGTTCGAGAAGATCAGCGGCCTGCCCGCCAGCGAGATCCTCGACGAGCTGATGGACGCCGGGCTCGAGTCCCTCACCGGCGGCGGCGCGGAGATCTTCGACTGGGAGGTCCGCCAGCACATCGTCGACCACAACTGCCACTGGGAGGACTGGTCGCGGATCCACCGGCTGGCACACCAGAAGGGCATGAAGACCCCGGCGACCATGCTGTACGGCCACATCGAGGAGCCGCGGCACCGGGTCGACCACGTGTTGCGCCTGCGCGAGCTGCAGGACGAGACGGGTGGCTTCGCGGTGTTCATCCCGCTGCGCTACCAGCACGACTTCGTCGACTCCGCGGACGGCAAGATCCGCAACCGCATCCAGGCCCGCACCACCATGGCGGCGCCGGCCGAGTCGCTCAAGACGTTCGCGGTCTCCCGGCTCCTGTTCGACAACGTGCCGCACGTCAAGTGCTTCTGGGTCATGCACGGCCTGTCGGTCGCCCAGCTCTCCCTCAACTTCGGCGTCGACGACCTCGACGGCTCGGTCGTCGAGTACAAAATCACCCACGACGCCGACTCGTACGGCACCCCCAACACGATGCACCGCGGCGACCTGCTCGACCTGATCTGGGACGCGGGCTTCCAACCGGTCGAGCGCAACACCCGCTACGAGGTCGTCCGCGAGTACGACAAGCCGACGCCGCTCGCCGAGCGCCGCAGCGAACCCCAGCAGGTCTGGGCCTGACCCGCCGCTCGACCAGCTCCGGCGGCCACGCCTCCGGCGGCCACGCCTCCGGCGGCCACGCCGGCTGATCAGCCGGGCGAGGGCCGCCGGGCGCCGGGCCGGCGTTGCCGGGTGCCGGGCGAGGGCCGCCGGGCGCCGGGCCGGCGTTGCCGGGTGCCGGGCGAGGGCCGCCGGGTGCCGGGCCCGCGTTGGCGGGTGCCGGGCGCCGACAGTGGGCCGCTGGGCGTCGGCCTCGGTGCGGCTGGCCGCCGGGCGCCAGCCGTTGGCTGCCGGGCCTCGGTCACGGGGGTGGGTTGCAGGCGCCGGGCGTGGGAGCCTGCCGCGAACCTGCTGAGCTCGCTGCCGGGCTGCGGGTGGGTGGCCCTGCGCTCCGGCGTACCCTTTGTTTTGTCATGGCCGAGACTCAGAGTGCGCGCCGTCCGCGCCGGGATGCGGATGGGCGGTTGGCGACCATTCAGGACCTGCTGGGCGTCGCGCTGGCCGGGCTCGTCGCCGGGCTGGTCATTCTGCTGATCTTCGAGGGCGTCATGTCTCTCCTGCGCGCCTCCGAGTTCGGGGCCGCCAACGGATGGATCGCCGTCGTGCTGCCCGTGTGGCTGTTCACCGAGGAGTTCCGGGCGGCCGGCTTCGGGGCGTACCGGATCGTGGTCGCCCTGCTCGGAGCCGGCTTCGGCGTCGCCGTCGGCATGACGCTCGCCGGCCTGGCCGCGCCTCTTTTCCCGGCTCTGGTCAGCGGCGCCGTCGGCGCCCTCGGCCTGACCGTCGTCTACTGCCTGGTCTGGTTCTACGGCCTCCGGTGGCTGAGCCACCGGGCGGGCTGAAGGAGTACGTGATGAGTCCCGCCCTCAAGTACACGCTCGGGCGCTTCGGGCTGTTCGTCGTGGTGTTCGCGCTGCTGCTGCCCGTGCCCCTGAACTTCCTCGTGAAGGCCATGATCGCGCTGGTGGCCTCGGCGGCGTTCTCGTACTTCCTGCTCGCGAAGTGGCGGGAGGAGATGGCCGAGCAGCTCGGGTCGGTGGCCGAGCGTCGCGCGGCGGAGAAGCAGCGGCTGCGGGCGGCGCTCGCGGGCGACGAGGAAGCCGCCGCGGCGGGCGACCGGGCCGCTGAGCCGGTCGCGGACCGGGCCGCTGAGCCGGCCGCCGATCGGGTCGCGCAGCCGGCCGCCGGCCGTGCCGCCAAGGCCGCAGGGGGTGGGGCCGCGGATCGGGTCGCGCAGCCCGCCGACGACGCGGCCGGACCGGCGACGAAGCCCGCCGAATCGGCCGGCCGGCCCGATGCGGCCGCTCGGCCGGACGCCACGGCCGCCGCCCGGCCGGATGCCGCCACCGGCGGGGCCGAGAAGGCTTCCTGAGCTGCGGCTCGGTGTCATCACGCGGACGTAGGGGGCACATTGGCATGCCCTCCACGCATTGCCAAACGTCTATACCGGGTGGTGCAGTGACGGGGCCCGGACCCCTCTGACACCCCCCGGAGGTCGTTCATGAGACGACGCGTCACCGGTCTGGCCGCGGCGGTCACCGCCGGCCTGGCCCTGATCGCCGCCACCGCAGCCGCCGCCCAGCCCGCCACCGCCCAGCCTTCCGCCGCGGAGCTGCGCGCCGACAGTTCCGCCCAGTACGAGGTGTACGACGTGCGTACCCTCCAGCAGCGCAACACCATCGCCGGCACCGGCGTCGCGATCGATTCGGTGCAGCATGCCGTGGTGGAGGTGACCGCGACGCCGCGCGAGGTGAAAGCGTTGCGGGCGCTCGGATTCACCGTCAAGAAGGTCGAGGCGGCGGCCGCGAGCGACGACGTGTCCACGCTGGACTTCCCGTCGCGGGACGCCGCGTACCACAACTACTCGGAGATGATCTCCGAGGTGAACTCGATCGTCTCGAGCTACCCGGCCATCGCGAGCAAGCGGGTGCTCGGGAAGACGTACGAGGGCCGGGACATCGTCGCGGTGAAGATCTCGGACAACGTGGGCACCGACGAGAACGAGCCCGAGGTCCTGTACGACGCCAACCACCACGCCCGCGAGCACCTGACCGTGGAGATGGCGGTCTACCTGCTGCACCTGTACGCGGACAACTACGCGAGCGACAGCCGGATCAAGAGCATCGTCGACAGCCGCGAGATCTGGATCATCCCGTCGGTCAACCCGGACGGCGCCGAGTACGACATCGCGACCGGCAGCTACCGTTCGTGGCGCAAGAACCGGCAACCCAACAGCGGCTCCCGGTACGTCGGCACCGACCTGAACCGGAACTACGGCTACAAGTGGGGCTGCTGCGGCGGTTCGTCGGGTAGCCCGTCGTCCGAGACGTACCGCGGCACCGCTGCCTTCTCCGCTCCCGAGACGCGCGTCGTCCGCGACTTCGTGCTCAGCCGGGTCGTCGGCGGCGTGCAGCAGATCAAGGCCGCCATGGACTTCCACACGTACTCGGAGCTGGTGCTGTGGCCGTTCGGGCACACCACGGCGAACACCACGACCGGCATGAACGCCGACCAGAACAACACCTTCGCCACGCTGGGCCGGCAGATGGCCGCGACCAACGGCTACACCCCGGAGCAGTCCAGCGATCTCTACATCACCGACGGGGACCTGCTCGACTACCTCTGGGGCACGCACAAGATCTTCGCGTACACCTTCGAGATGTACCCGACCAGCTCGTCGGCCGGCGGCTTCTACCCGCCCGCCAGCGTGATCACCCGGGAGACCACGCGCAACCGGGAGGCCGCGCTGATGCTGGCCGAGGCGGCGGACTGCCCGTACAAGGTGATCGGTAAGCAGTCCACGTACTGCTGATCCGCTTGCCGGAAGCAGCTACCTGTCATAGCTTTAGAGCTATGACAGGTAGTTTGCATGCCTAGGGCCGGCCTGACCAGCGACGCCGTCGTCGACGTGGCCCTCGCCCTCGTCGACGAGAAGGGCCCGGAGGCGCTGAGCCTCGCGGCGGTCGCCGACCGGGCCGGCGTCGCCGCCCCCTCCCTCTACAAGCACGTCGGCAGCCTCGCCGCCCTGCGCGACCTCATGGCCATCAAGATCATGCATGCGATGGCCCGCGCCGCGGCGTCGGCCGCCGTGGGACGCAGCCACGACGATGCGGTTGCCGCGCTGATGCGCGCGTACCGTGATTTCGTCCTCGCCCACCCGGGCTGGTACGCCCTCGTCCCGCTCGACCCGCTGCATCGCGGCCCGGCGGCGATGGCAGAAGCGGGCCGCGCACTGCTCGAGGTCATCGTCGCGGTCCTCCGCGGCTACGGCCTCGACGACGCCGCGGCGACGCATGCGACGCGCCGCATCCGGGCGACGGTGCACGGCTTCTCAGTGCTGCAGGCGGGTGGGGGATTCGGGCTGGCCGAGGATGTCGAGGAGACGTACGACCAGCTCATCGCCATGGTCACAGCCAGCCTGCCGCACTAGTCACAGATGCCGGCGAACCAGTCGATGACGTCCCGCAGCAGCACGCGGCGATGCCGTCCGCGCATGGTGTGCGGGATCTCGCCGGCCGCCAGGAGGCGGACCAGCGTCGGGCGGGAGACGTTGAGCAGGTCGGCGGCTTCCTGCGTGGTCAGCATCGTGTTCCCCGGTGCGATCGATATGGCGACCCCCTGCGACAGGGCCGTGACCACGTCCCGGAGGAGGCTGTAGACCTCGTCCGGAAGTTCCAGCTGTGAGCCGTCCGGCCCGATCAGCCGGGCCCGTGCCGGCGCGCCCGGTTCGACCAGGCCGCTCGCGAAGCGGATCAGCGCCGAGAGGTCGTCGGGTGAACACATCAGTCGGGGAGCCGCCGATCCGGCCCTCGGAGGTGGTGGGATAGCGTCGGGGGGACCGCGTCGCAGCGAAGCCGGTGGGATTCCGGCGCTGTCCCGCAACTGTGAAGTTCCGATGCCGCCTTTCCGGCGGTGATCGGACAAGCCAGGTCGCCTGCGCGTCGGTCGCGATTCAGCGCTCTCGGGGAGGGGCGCCTCGCGGGCCGGGGCTCCGGCCGGCGATGCACCGCAGCCTCGGCCGGCAGGAGGACCAGGATGACCAGACGGATGTTCACGGCCGCTATCGCGGTGACCGCGCTGTTGCTCGGCGGGTGCGGCGGCGGGGGATCGGACGACGGCGCGGGCGCTCAGCCCTCGGCCGGTGCGAGCGGGGCCGCGTACCCGGCGACCGCGGGTGGGGTGACGCTCGAGAAGCGGCCCGAGCGGATCGTGTCGCTCGCGCCGACTGCGACCGAGGTGCTGTTCGCGATCGATGCAGGGTCGCAGGTCGTGGCGGTGGACGACCAGTCGACGTACCCGCCGGAGGCGCCGCGCTCGGATCTCTCCGGGTTCAAGCCGAACGCCGAGGCGATCGCCGGGAAGAACCCGGATCTCGTCGTGGTCTCCGACGACCTCAACAAGATCGTCGACCAGCTGAGCAAGCTGAAGATCCCGGTGCTGCTCGCGCCCGCGGCGAAGACGCTGGACGACACGTACGGGCAGATCGCGCAGCTGGGCACGCTCACCGGGCACCCGGCGGAGGCCGCCGCGCTGACCGGGCGGATGCGCGCCGACATCGACAAGATCGTGAAGGGCGTGCCGGCCCGGTCCGCGCCGCTGACGTACTACTACGAGCTGGACCCGACGTACTACACCGTGACGTCTCAGACTTTCGTCGGTTCGATCTTCGCGATGGTCGGGCTGAAGAACGTTGCGGACGGTGCCAAGACCGCGTACCCGCAGTTGTCGCAGGAGGCGCTGGTCGCCGCGGACCCGGACATGATCTTCCTGGCCGACAGCAAGTGTTGCGCGCAGTCGCCGGCGACGGTCCGGGCCCGCAAGGGGTGGCAGAACGTGACGGCGGTGAAGACCGGCCAGGTCGTGGCGCTGGACGACGACATCGCGTCGCGGTGGGGGCCGCGCGTGGTGGACCTGGTCCGTTCGGTCGCGGACGCGGTGGCCAAGGTTCCGGCGTGACCACCCGGCCGGCCCGCGCGGCGTCCCCGGCTGCCGGTGGGCGGGCTGAGACCGGCGGACGAGCGGCCGACGCCGAGCCGGCCGGCTTCAACGCGGCAGCTGATCGGACGAAGAACCCGGCAAAAGCCCGGGCAAAGGCCGCCGGGAGGAAGCCGGCCGGGCTGCGCGCGGCCTGGCTGGCGGGCGGGTTCGTCGCGGTGGCGGTCGCGCTCGTCGCCGGCATCGCGTTCGGGCCGGTCACCCTGCCGCCCGGCGGCGTCGCGGCTGAGCTGCTCAACCTCATTCCGGGCGTACGGCTGCACAGCGGCCTGACCGAGCGCGAGGTCGCCATCGTCACCGCCCTGCGCCTGCCGCGGGTCGTGCTCGGGCTGCTGGTCGGGGCGATGCTGGCGCTGGCCGGTGCCGCGTACCAGGGGGTGTTCCGGAACCCGCTCGCCGATCCGCACCTGCTCGGGGTCGCGGCGGGGGCCGGGCTGGGCGTGACCGCGGTGATCGCCGCGCGCTCCGGAACCGGCGATGTCACGGCCGACCTTCCTTTCGGCGTACCGTTGGCGGCTTTCGTCGGTGCGGTCGGGGCTGTGGTGTTGACGTGGCTGCTGGGGGCGGCCGGCGGGCGCGCGCGTACCCCCGCGACCTTGATCTTGTCCGGGGTGGCCGTGTCGGCGTTCCTGGCGGCCGCGCAGACGTACGTGATGCAGCGACACACCGATTCGCTGCGCGAGGTGTACGCGTGGCTGCTCGGCCGGCTCGCGACCGCGGGCTGGCACGACGTGCTGATCGTGCTGCCGTACGCGGCCGTGACCGGGATCATCGTGCTCGCGCACCGCCGGGAGCTGGACGTGCTGACGGTCGGTGACGAGGAGGCCTCGGCGCTCGGGCTGCATCCGCAGCGCAGCCGCTATCTGCTCGTGGTCGCCGCCTCGCTGGGGACCGCGGCGGCCGTCTCGGTGTCCGGGCTGATCGGGTTCGTGGGCATCATCGTGCCGCACACGTTGCGGCTGCTGGCCGGGCCGAGCTACCGGTCGATACTGCCGCTGTCGGTGCTGTTCGGCGGGGCGTTCCTGGCGCTCACCGACCTGGTCGCGCGGACCGTCGCCAGCCCCGCGGAGATCCCCATCGGGGTGGTGACGGCGTTCTTCGGCGCGCCGTTCTTCGCCGTCGTGCTGCGCAGGATCAAAGGATGATCACCGTACGGGGGCTGCGGGTGCGGCTCGGCGGGGCGGCCGTCGTCGACGGGGTGGACCTCGACGTGGCCGACGGCGAGTGGGTCACGGTCATCGGCCCGAACGGCGCCGGCAAGTCGACCGTGCTGCGGGCCGTGGGCGGGCTGCTGCCGTACACGGGCACGATCGCGCTCGGCGGTGCCCCGCTGGAATCCCTGTCCCGCCGCGACCGGGCCCGTACGGTCGCGACCGTCCCGCAACACCCGGTCGTGCCGCCGGCGATGCTGGTCTACGACTACGTGCTGCTGGGGCGTACGCCGTACATCCGAGCCCTGGGCCGGGAGTCCGCCTCGGACCTCGCCGTGGTCGGCGAGGTCCTCGGCGCGCTGGACCTGGAGGGGTTCGCGGAGCGCCGGCTCGACACGCTTTCCGGCGGCGAACGGCAACGCGCGTTCCTCGCCCGCGCGCTCGCCCAGGGTGCCCGCACCCTGCTGCTGGACGAGCCGACCAGCGCGCTCGACATCGGGCACCAGCAGGAGGTGCTCGAGCTGGTCGACCGGCTGCGACGCGAGCGCGGGCTGACCGTGCTGGCCACGATGCACGACCTGTCGACGGCCGGGGAGTACGCCGACCGCCTCGTGCTGCTGGCCGGTGGCCGGGTCGTGGCGCACGGGACCGCGCGGGAGGTGCTGACCGAGGACCTGCTCGCCGAGCACTACCGCGTACGCGTCAAGGTCGTCGACGGTGAGCAGGGACCGCTCGTGGTCCCGGTCAGGCGGTAGGGCTCTCCAGGATCGAGAAGGTGCCGCCCTGCGGGTCGTCCAGGACCGCGTAGCGGCCGATCGGCAGGTCCGCCGGCGGGCGGACCACCCGGCCGCCGAGGGACTGGGCGAGCGCCGCCGACTCGTCGCAGTCGGCGACCGCGAAGTAGACCATCCAGTGTGGAGACAGGTCGTCGGACCACTCGCCGGCGTCCATCGCGCGCATGCCGGCGATCGTCGCGCCCTGGTGCTCCCACACGATGTACGGCAGCCCGTCCATCGAGCTCTCCCGCGCCACCCAGCCGAACACCGCACCGTAGAACGCCGCCGACCCCTCGACGTCCCGGGTCGTCAGCTCGTTCCAGGTCAGCGCGCCCGGCACGTCGAACACGTCGGCGCCCTTCATCGTGCCGGCCTGCCAGACGCTGAACGGCGCCCCGGCCGGGTCGAGGAACGCCGCCATGCGGCCCTGGAACATCACGTCGAACGGCGCGACCAGCACCTTGCCCCCGGCCGCCTCGACCCGGCCGGCGATCTCGTCGGCGTCGTCGGTGGCGATGTACGTGCTCCAGGCCGTCGGCTGGCCCTCGCCGTAGAGCGGGCCCGCGCCGGCGGCCGCGCGGCCGTTGCGGCGGAACGTGGTGTAGCCGCCGTACTCCTCGCCGGAGACGTCGGCCTCCCAGCCGAACAGGTGCGTGTAGAAGCGGGTCGCGTCCGGCAGATCGGCAGTGCCCAGATCCACCCAGTTCGGCACCCCGGGCGTCGGATGGGACATGAATGATCTCCTCGGAAGGCCTGCGGCGGACGCTTGGATCGTTGCACCGCGATGCCAGGTACGGCGCGGCAGAGTCGGAAGTTCAACTGAACCGCCGACCCTCGTCGCGGCGATAGGCCCATCCGGCCACCCCCGCGAACGCCACGGTCCAGGCCAGCAGGGCCGCCACTGAGGCCGGCTGCACCGGGAAGTCGCCGACCGCGGCCCACATCAGGCGTACGGCCGCGCCGGTCGGCAGGTACGGCGCGATGGTCTCGATGAAGCCGGGCGCATTGCCGGGCCCGGTCATCAGCCCGCCGCCGAAGGCCAGCGGCAGGAACAGCACCTGGGCCAGCACGACCGCGGCCTTCGTCGGCAGCGAGTAGCCGATCGCCAGGCCCATCAGCGTGAACGGCACCGCGGACAGCACCGTGACTCCGAGCGCCGCGACGAACTGGCCGGGCGTCACGGTCGCCTTCGTCGCCACGGCAGCGATGACCACGACGGGGATCAGCGACAAGATCATCAGCGTCAGCCCGGCGAGGATGCGGCCGAGGAACCGGGGTGCCGCGCCCGCGGGCAGGGTCCGCGCGTACGGGTCCCACGGCTGGGCCCGGTCCTCCGCGACGCCGATCCCGTACTGGAAGAGGTTGGAGCTCATGACGACGAACGTGACCATCGACGCGGTGGCCGTCGTCGCGTACAGCGGGTTGCTGCCGATGAACGGCACCACGAAGAAGATCATCGAGGCGGCGGGGAAGAACGCGCTGCCGATCAGGGCCATCGGCATCCGCAGCGTTTCGATCAGCTGGAACCGCGCGTGGGTCAGGGCGAGGGATGACACGGGTCTCTCCGTTCTCAGGCCGCGGTCAGGGTCAGGAATGCTTCCTCCAGCGACGTCGGTCGGACCTCGAGGTCACGGAACGGCACGTCGCCGGAGACCAGGTCGCGGACCAGGCGGTCCGCATCCGGCGTGAGGAGATGCGTACGGTCGCCGTCCCGCTCGGTGCCGACCACTCCGGGAAGATCGGGTACGGGTACGGCCGTCGTCAGGCTGACCCGGCGGATCGCGACGAGCCCGCGTACGGCCGCGACGCTGTCGTCCGCGAGCACCCGGCCCTCGCCGACCACCACGACCCGGCTCGCCAGGGCCTCCACCTCCTCGAGGTAGTGGCTGGTCAGCACGACCGTGCCGCCCTCGGCGTGGAACTGGCGTACGCCGTTCCACAGGGCGTGCCGCGCGGCGACGTCCAGCCCGGTCGTCGGCTCGTCGAGGAAGACGATCCGCGGCCGCCCGACGAACGCCAGCGCGACGGCGACCCGCCGTTTCTGCCCGCCGGAGAGCCCGCCGGTCTGCCGCCGTACGAGATCGCCGAGGCCGAAGCGGTCGAGCAGCTCGTCCCGGCCGAGCGGGTCGGGGTAGTGGGCGCGGACGAAGTCGACGACTTCGCCGACGCGCAACGCCGAGGGCAGCCCGGTCTCCTGCGGCGTCACGCCGAGAACCTTGCGGGTGGCCGGGTCACGCGGGTCGCCGCCGCACAGCTCCACCCGGCCGCCGGTGGGACGCCGTACGCCGGTCAGCAGGTTGACCAGCGTGCTCTTGCCGGCGCCGTTCGGGCCGAGCAGGCCGACCAGCTCACCGGCGTGCACGTCCAGGTCGACGTGGTCGAGGGCGAGAACACTGCCGTAGCTGCGGCTGACGTCGATGGCTCGGGCGAGGGTCATCATGACTGCTCCTGCGATCCGGCGCCGCCGTTGAGCAGGGCCCGTACGGCGGTCGTGTAGTCCTCGAAGGCCAGCCGCCCGCGGCGGGTGAGGCTGACCAGGGTGGCCGGGGTGCGGCCCTGATGGGTCTTGGTGACCTCGACGTAGCCGGCGTCCTCGAGCTTGCGCAGATGCACGGAGAGGTTGCCGGGGGTCATGCGCAGGATGTCCTGCAGCCGCGGGAAGGCGATGCTGTCGCCCTCGCGCAGGGTGGAGAGGGAGGAGACCACCCGCAGGCGGGCCTGGGCGTGGATGACCGGGTCGAGCTCCGGTACGGCGTCATCGGTCATCGCCGGGCCCGCTCACCGTCGGCCACGTGCGGCAGCCGCAGCCAGGAGACCAGCCCGGCGACGAGCATCCCGCCGCCACCGGCGACCGCGACCACGAGCGCGTGCCAGCCCGGGCCGAGGATCACGCCGGCCACGTTGACCACGCTCAGCCAGGCGCCGAGCCGGAACATCGTCCGGTCGTTCCAGATCGCGCCGCCGGCCATGTGCAGCGCGCCGGTCAGCGCGGTCAGGGTGCCCGTCCACAACAGGGTCGCCTGGGCCGTGGGCAGCAGCTCGCTGATGCGGCTGAGCACCGTGATCATGCCGGAGAACGCGAGGCCCCAGGTCCAGCCGTACATCTTGCCCTGGCGGGACGTGGGCCCGGAGACCTGCCGGGCCGCCCGGCCGCCGACGAAGCCGGTGATCGTCCCGGCGATGAAGATCAGTACGAGCAGGACGACCAGCGGGAGCCAGGCCGGCATGTCGACGGTGACGTGACCGTCCGGGCCGAACCGCAGGAAGTAGACGGTGAAGCCGATCAGCCAGGCGATGCCCCAGGGCCAGAGCAGCAGCCGCGGGTCGGGAATGATCCGGCGCGCGGTGGCGCTGCGCTCGCGCTCGATGAGGCGCAGGGATTCGGCGGGGTCCAGAGGTTGGTCGTCCTCGTTCATGCAGAGAACTTTACCGCACAAAGTCAAAGAACTCTACGGCGCAAAGTTCACAGCTTTTCGGGTGCTCGGCACCGGCTCGGCGGCCTGCGGCCGATCGGCCCGGGCCCGTCGAACCGGGTCGGCGGCCTGCTGCCGACCTGCGCGGGGCGTCGAACCGGCTCGGCGGGGCCGCAGCCGACCGGCTTGCCGCCTAGCATCGCGGCGTGGGTGATCTTGTTTTGCGTGCCGCGGAGGCGCGCGAGCTCAATGCCGTCCTGAGCTTCTGGCTCACCGCCGCCGAGAACGCCGCCCGGCCCGCCGACTCCCCGGCCGCCCTGGCCGCGCTGCACCTGCGCGACCCGGACGCGCTGATCGTCGCCGTCGACGGCGACGAGATCGTCGGTACGGTCATCGCCGGCTGGGACGGCTGGCGCTGCCACCTCTACCGGCTGGCCGTGGCTCCGTCCCGCCGGCGGGCCGGAATCGGCCGGGCGTTGATCGCCGCGGCCGAGGAGCGGTTCCGGGCGTACGGCGGGACGCGCGCCGACGCCATGGTGCTGGACGACAACGAGGGCGCGCACGCGATCTGGGCCGCGAACGGCTACCGGCGCCAGGACGAGTGGTCGCGCTGGGTGAAGCCGCTCTAGCCGGCGAGAGGGCTCGCCCGCGGCGGCGCCGGTCCGCTAGCCGGCGAGGGGGTCCGGCAGCGGCGCCGCGTGGATCACCGAGAGGCGGGACACCGCGCGGGTGAGGACCACGTACAGGCGGTTCAGGCCGCGGGGCTCGGCGGCCACGATCTCGGCCGGTTCGACGACGATGACGTGGTCGTACTCGAGGCCCTTGACGACCGTGGCCGGCACCACCGTGACGCGCGCCTCGGAGTCGACGTCGTCGGGGGTCGCGGCCTGCAGGCCCGCCGCGGCCAGGTGCGCGCGCAGCCGGTCGACCGCCGGGTCCGCCGCGATGACCGCGACCGAGCCCTCGTGCTCCAGCGCCGCGGTCACCTCGACCAGCGTCGCCGCGTCCACCTCCGCCGGGTCCGGGAGCGCGACGACGGCCAGGTCGCCGTCGCGGCGCAGCGAGACGGCCTCCGGTACGTCCACGCCGAGGGCCGGCAGCAGGCGGTTGGCAAGGGCCACAACAGCCGCGGGTACGCGGAAGCCGACCGTCAGCGGCACCACGGCGGCGTCCGGCTTGCCGAGGTGCGCCAGCGTGTCCTTCCACTGCGCCGCCGCCCAGGGAGCCGTCCCCTGCGCGAGGTCGCCGAGCAGGGTGATCGAACCGTGCTCGCTGCGGCGCGCGATCGCCCGGGCCTGCATGGGCGAGAGGTCCTGCGCCTCGTCGACGACCACGTGCCCGAAGCTCGTCTCACGCTCCAGCAGGCCCGCCGCCTCGTCCAGCAGCAGCAGGTCGGCGGCGCTGAACCGGGCCGACTTCGGCGTCTTGGGCGCTTTCGGCCACAGCAGTGCGGCCTGCTCGTCCGGGCTCAGGATGCCTTCCGCTGCCGCGGCCAGCAGCGTGGCGTCGGTGAGCAGCGAGACCACCAGCGCCTCGGCGGTCAGTGCGGGCCACGCCTTGTCCAGGAACTCCCGTACCGGCGCGACCTTCGCCATCTTGCGCAGCCAGCCGTCACTCGGCGAGTTCCCCGTACGGTATTCCGACTGCCGTTGCAGCAACCCGACGACCCGGGCCCGTACCCGTTCCCGCCCGACCGCGTAGGGCAGCCCCTCCCGCCGCGCCTCGTCGACGATCCGGCGCAGCGGCTCGGCGTCGATGCGCCACCGGTACGAGCCGTCGGACACCATGATGGGCTCCGCGGGCTTCGCCAGATGGCTCCACAGTGCCCGGCGCAACACCTCGGCCATGCGCGCGTCGTGCTTCAGCAGCGCGGCCGCCTCGCTGTCCCGGCCCTTCACGGGTACGCGAGCGATCAGATCGTCCACCGTGGACTGCTGCACCTCGACCTCGCCCAGCGCCGGGAGCACAGCCGAGATGTACGACAGGAACGCCGAGTTCGGGCCGACGATCAGCACCCCGGAGCGCCGCAGCCGTTCCCGGTGCACGTACAGCAGATAGGCGGCCCGGTGCAGGCCCACCGCGGTCTTCCCCGTACCCGGCGCTCCCTGCACGCAGATCGAGTCCTCGAGCTCTGCCCGTACCAGTTCGTCCTGCTCGGGTTGAATCGTCGCGACGATGTCCCGCATGGGCCCGACGCGTGGCCGCTCGATCTCGGCCGTCAGGATGCGACTTTTCGTGCCGAGCTCCTCGCCGCGGTCCAGGTGTTCGTCCTCGAAGCTGGTCAGCTCGCCCTTGACGAACCCGAACCGCCGCCGCGTCGACACCCCCTGCGGATCCCGCACGCTGGCCCGGTAGAACGCCTGCGACAGCGGCGCGCGCCAGTCGAGCACCATCGGTTCCCCGGCATCGTCGGTCACATGCCGGCGCCCGATGTGGTACGCCGCCTCAGCGACATCCAGCTTTCCGAAGAACAGGGGAGTGGTGGGGTCGTCCGCCAGCTCGGCGACGCGGCGGGACAGCGTACGGCCGAGGGTCTCCGCGGAGAACGCATCGCCGGCGATGTCGGCGGAGGAGGAGAACAGCGACTCCGCCCGGCCGCGCATGCGGCCCAGGGCGGCGCGGGAGTCGGCGAGATGCCGGCGCTCCGCGGCTAGATCGTCGTCGAGGTCGGTGTGGGCAGGCAGCGTCATCCGAGAAACCTTTCGGCGTCGGTGTCGGTGGTTCGGCTGACCTGGGCCGCCCGGCGCTCCGGCTGGATGCGGTGTCGGCAGTGCCCGGTTGAGAAAGCGCGCGGTCCCCGCGGGCGAGCCCACCAGGGTACGCCGCAGCCGCGACCCGCACGACCGATTTACCGGCGCGCCGGGGGAGGCGGGATCATGGGGGGATGGCTGAGCAGCGGGCCCGTGCGCGGATCACCGATCCCAAGGTCATGCGGGCGCTCGCGCATCCCGCGCGGATCGCGATCGTCGAACATCTCGGGAGCACCGGCGAGGCAGTGAGCGCGGCCGGGCCTTCGAGCTGATGAGCTCGGCGCCGGTCGGCGGCCCGGGTGCGCTCGGCCCGCCGCGTACGGATCAGCAGACCGGCCGCTGGTCGCCGCCGCGGGGCTGGCCGGGCTGGTCGCAGTGCTGCTGTGCGTGGGGCCCGTACGCCGGGCCGGACGTGAGATAGCTCCCTTGCGCCCGGTGGACCCACTACGTGCGGTGGTCGCCGGAGATAGCGTCGGACCATGAGCGACGACGTGGTCCAGCGCCCCCGGGTCGGGCACATCCAGTTCCTGAACTGCCTCCCCATCTATTGGGGGCTGATGCGGTCCGGCGCGCTGCTCGACGTCGATCTGCACAAGGACACCCCCGACCGGCTGAGCGCCGCCCTCGTCGCGGGCGACCTCGACATCGGTCCGATCACGCTCGTGGAATACCTGCGCCACGCCGACGAGCTGCTGCTCCTGCCCAACCTCGCGGTCGGCAGCGACGGCCCGGTGCTCTCGGTCAACCTCGTCTCCACCCGGCCGCTCGCGGAGCTCGACGGCCGCCCGGTCGCGCTGGGCTCCACCTCCCGCACCGGTGTCCTGCTCGCCCAGATGCTGCTGACCGAGCGGTACGCGGCCAACCCCGAGTACTTCCGCTGCCCGCCGGAGCTGAGCCAGATGCTGCTCGAGGCGGACGCCGCCGTGCTCATCGGCGACCCGGCGCTGCGCGCGATGTACGAGGCGCCCGCGCTCGGCCTCGAGGTCACCGACCTGGCCCAGGCGTGGAAGGAGTGGACCGGGCTGCCGATGGTCTTCGCGGTCTGGGCGGCCCGCCGCGACTTCGCCGCCGCCCAGCCGGGCATGGTCAAGGAGGTGCACGAGGCGTTCCAGCGGTCCCGGGACCTGTGCCTGGGCGAGCTGGACGACGTCGCCGAGGCCGCCGCGCGCTGGGAGCCGTTCGACGCGTCGACGCTCGCCACGTACTTCCGCGCGCTGGACTTCTCGTTGGGCGAGCCGCAGATCGCGGGCGTACGGGAGTTCGCCCGGCGGGCCGCGGAGCGCGGCGAGGTGCCACCGCTTCCCGCCGACGGGCCCGTCTTCGCCCAGGTCTGATCCGCCGGCTCGCCGCGACAGCCGACGCCGCATCGCCGCCTCTGACCCGCGGCCCGCCGATCGACGGGCCGGGGTTCGCCGGGTTTGATCCGCTTCGCGTGCCACCGGGTGGCGCGGCCGCCTACACGTGCCCTACGCTGCGCGGACTTCTCACTTGATCATCGAAGCGGTGACCATGCGTCTGCACAGTTTCCTGGGCCGGTCGGCCCTGCCCCTGGCCCTGATCGGGCTGGCCACGATGGGCGCCGCCCTGCCGGCCCACGCCGACCCGGGCGACGACCGTCCCGAGGTCGGGGTGTACGTCCCCGAGCGGGTCGTCACCGTCGACAGCAAGACCAAGACCGTCGAGTTCGTGGTGTCGAACGAAAGCGATGTGAAGGCGGAAGACCTCGTCGCCGGCTTCGGCAGCGCCGACGACCCGGTACCGGCCTCCCTCGTTCTGACCCCGCCGCAGGGCTGCACCGACACCTCCGCGTGCAAACTGGGTGACCTCGAGCCCGGCGACTTCAGGTCGGTCAAGTTCCAGGTGCAGCCCACGGGCGCGCTGCCGGCCCTGGGCGCGAGCTTCCCGATCGTCGTCCGCGACGCGAGCTCGACCTGGCAGGCCGCCGCGCAGGTCACGGTCGTGCGGGCCGAGGCCGGCGTCGACCTCGAGATGGGCGCGGTCGAGGACATCAAGCTGGCGCCCGGCAGGTCCGCCAAGGTCCCCGTGGTCGTCCGCAACGCCGGCAACCGGACGGTGGACAGCGTCGCGATCATCCTCGCGGGCACGCCGTTCATCAGCTTCCCGGCCACGTACAGCAACTGCCTCGCGGTCGAGGAGCTGGAGGGCACGGCCTGCTTCTTCGACCAGCCGCTGGGCCCGGACGAGGTGCTGACGGTGTCGGACGCCACGCCGCTCAAGGTGAAGGTCGCGGCGGACGCCCCGGGCCCGGCTGACTACCTGGGCGCGGTGTTCGCCACCGACCCCGACGACCTCGAGCTGGCCGACCTCGCCGCGCAGAAGGTCGCGGCCGCCCCGAAGGCGTCGCAGCTCAAGCTCGTACGGATGCCCAAGCAGCGGACCGCCGCGGCCGCCGCCCAGGGCGGTGACCTCAACGGGTGGGACAACGCCACCACGTTCCGCGTGAAGGTGTCGAGCAACCCGGCCGACAGCGCCGCCGTGGGCGCCACCTTCGCCGGGGCCGTCGGCGAGACCCGTACGGTCCAGGTCGGCGTGCGCAACAACGGCCCGGCGGCGACGATGGGGCCGTTCCAGGGCTGGATCACCAGCGCCATGGTGGAGATTCCGAAGGGCGTCGCGCTCACCAAGGTCGACGAGGACTGTTTCGCGATGTCGGACGGCGCGCCGGAGGACATGGAGCCCGGCAAAGTGCGCGGCCGTGCGTATGTCTGCTTCACCCTGGACAGCGTCAAGAAGGGTGACAAGGCGCTGTTCTCCTTCACCGGCCGGATCACCGGCGACTCCCCGGCCGGCTCGGTCACCGTCGACGGCGGCGACCAGGACCCGGTGAAGTCCAACGACGTCGCGCCGATCACCGTCGAGCTGACCGCCGGTGGTTCGGGTGGCGGGCTGCCCGTCACCGGCTCCCCGGCCGGCCTGCTCGCCGGTGGTGGCGCGCTGCTGCTCGCCGCGGGTGCGGTCGCCTTCGTGACCGCCCGGCGCCGCCGGATCGTCACGGTCGCGGAGTAGGACGTCACGCTGACGGCCCGGGAATCACCGATTCCCGGGCCGTCAGGCCGTCGTCGATGTGCGCCAGGCTGGGGACTCCCGCCTGCGCCATCGTCCGTGCCAGGTCGTCGCGATAAAACCGCAGGAGATCCCGTACGCCCTCAGCACCGCCGGTCGCCAGCGCCCACAGCACGGGCCGGCCGATGAGGACCGCGCTCGCGCCCAGCGCCAGCGCGGTCAGCACGTCCGCGCCGTTGCGGATGCCCCCGTCGACGAGAACGGGCACCCGGCTGCCGACCGCCTCCACGACCGGCCGCAACGCGTACGCGGACGCCACCGCCCGGTCGAGCTGGCGGCCGCCGTGGTTGGAGACGATCACCCCGGCCGCGCCCGCCTCGACGCAGGCGATCGCGTCCTGCGGCCGTAGCACGCCCTTGACCAGCACGGGCAGGCCGGAGACGGCCGCCAGCCAGCCGATCGCGTCCGCGCTCAGGGACGGATCCTGCTGCTGCCCCGGCGTACGGTTCTCCGGCGCGGCGCTTCCCGCCTCGGGAACCGCGCTGCGGAAGACGTACGGCGCGTCCGCGGTCAGCACGATCGCCCTCGCACCGCGCGCCGCCGCGTCGCGTACCTGCGCCTCGGTGATCGAGGGATCGCGCAGCACGTACGCCTGGAACCACCACCGGTCCGACGAGATCTTCCGCCCCGCGCGCGCCGACTGGATCAGCAACGACCCGGCCTGCGACACACCCTGGGCGGTGGCCGCCTCGCCGTCCGGATGCGCGAGCGTGTGCAACGCGGACGGCCCGGCCAGCACGGGCGCGGCCAGCGGGGTCCCGAACAGCTCGGTCTCGGTGCTGACCCGTGACACGTCCTGGAAGAGACGCGGCAGGAACCGCCAGCTGCGCCACGCGGCGGCGGCCTCGTCCCGGCTGATCCCCTCGCCCGTGCCGGCCCGGTAGTACTCGAAGACGGCCGGGGAGAGGACCTCCTGCGCCTCGCGTTCGAGCGGCTCCACGGCTCGGCTGCTCAGGTCGGCTCCACGGCTCGGGTCCAAGGCTCGGCTCCTCAGGTCGGCTCCACGGCTCGGCTCAGCCGGCGAGGATCTCCTCCAGGGCGGCGATGTCGTCGGCCGTGAGCTGCCAGGCGCCCGCCGCCGCGTTGGCCCGGACCTGCTCGGGGGTGGTCGCGCCGGCGATCACGCTGGTCACCGCCGGCCGTGCCGCGAGACCCGCGATCGCGACGTCGAGCAGCGAGCGGCCGCGTTCCTTCCCGTACGCGGTCAGCGCCTCGATCAGGTCCCAGTCGGCGCCGTCGAGCCACCGCCGGTACCGTTCCTGGGCGAGCCGGGTGCCCTCGGGCGGCTGCTGCCCGCGCTGGTACTTGCCGGTGAGCAGGCCGCTGTCCAGCGGGAAGAACGGCAGCAGGCCCAGCCCGAACCGCTCGCACGCGGGCACGACCTCGGCCTCGACGTCACGATGCAACAGGCTGTACTGGTTCTGCGCGCTGATGAACGGCGTCTGCCCGGCCGCTCGTGCGGTCCAGTCGGCGTCGGCGATCTGCCAGCCGGCGAAGTTGGAGTTGCCGAGATAGCGCACCTTGCCGGCGCGTACCAGGTCGTCCAGGGCGGCCAGTGTCTCCTCGATCGGCGTGGCCTCGTCCGGCTCGTGCATCTGGTACAGGTCGATGTGGTCGGTGCCGAGCCGGCGCAGCGACGCCTCGGCGGCGCGCACGATGTAGCGGCGCGAGCCCCGGGCGCCGTGGTCGGCGCCGTTCATGCCCTCCATGTCCATGCCGAACTTGGTCGCCAGCACCACCTCGTCGCGGCGTCCCTTCAGCGCGGCGCCGAGGCATTCCTCGGAGCTCCCGTGCGGGGTGCCGTAGATGTCGGCGGTGTCGAACAGGGTGATCCCGGCGTCGAACGCGGCATCGACGACGGCCCGGGTCCCGTCGAGGTCGAGCTTGCGGCCGAAGTTGTTGCAGCCGATGCCGACGACGGAGACGACCAGCCCGGACGTGCCGAGGCGGCGGTAGTTCATCTCGCTCATGCTCCGACCCTATTCCGGTACGCCCCGAGCGGCCCGCCCTCGACCGGGGTCCGGTGGCGCTTCGACGCGCGGGTGATCTCGGCCGGTTCGCCGGAAACGTCGTCGAAATACATCAGGCTGTGTCTATTGACACACCGTGTTAACCATTCGATGCTGTGAGAGCGCTCTCACGGCTGCCTTGCTGGTCGCGGGGGTTGCGACGCACGACATCCCCATCCCCGTACGTTCTCGCGCTGCTCGCTTCGTCCCCCGAGGAGTCACTGTGCGAACCAAGAGAAGACTGTTGCACGCGCTCGCCGCACTCGCGGTGGCCGTGCCGGTGGCGGTCTCCGCCGCCGCGGCGCCGGCCCAAGCGGTCGGCCCGGCACTGCTCCCGGTCTCCGTCACCAACAACACCGGCCGCGGCGACGCGGTCTACCTGTACGTCATCGGCACCAACCTCAACACCGGCCGGCTCGGCTACGTCAACCAGGGCGGCACCTTCACGCCCTGGCCGGCCGGGCAGATCCCGCCGTCCCCGGCGCCGGACGTGGCCATCGGCGGCCCCGGCAACGGCGGCACCACCACGATCCAGTTCCCGCTCGGCTTCTCCGGGCGCGTGTACTTCTCCCTCGGCGAGAAGCTCAAGCTGTTCCTCACCCCGGACGGCTTCGTCCAGCCGGCGCCGTGGGCCGGAGGCGACCAGAACCGCAACATCCTGTTCGACTGGAGCGAGTTCACGTACAACAAGGACGGCCTCTGGCTGAACAGCTCGCAGGTCGACATGTTCGCGGTTCCGCACGCGGTCACCGTCACCGGCTCCAACGGGGTCACGTCGCGGTCGGGCGACCCGGTCAACAACGGGCGCGACGCCATCATCAACGGGATCAAGGCTCAGCCCGGCTGGGCGAACACCGTGGTGACCCGCTCGGACGGCACGGTGCTGCGCGTCCTGTCCCCGGGCAAGGCGGCCGGCGCGGGGCTGCTCAGCGCCAACTACTACGACTCGTACATCAACTCGGCGTGGAACGCGTACGCGTCGAAGACCCTGACGATCGTGCCGTTCGCGGATCAGCCGAACACCAAGTACTTCGGGCGTACGTCCGGCAACGTCATGACCTTCACCAACTCGGCCGGTCAGCAGGTGGCGTCGTTCAACAAGCCGTCGTCGGCGTCGGTGTGGGGCTGCGACGGCGACCTGCCCGCCCCGAACGACCTGGTGGTCGGCCCGATCTCCCGGACCCTCTGCGCCGCCCTCAACCGCGGCACGCTCGGCACGCTCGACACCCAGCCGACCACGAACGCTTCGCAGTTCTACCAGAACAACCCGGCGAACCAGTACGGGAAGATCATCCACCAGAACATGGCGGACGGTAAGGCGTACGCGTTCGCCTTCGACGACGTCGGCAACTTCGAGTCGCTGGTGCACAACGGCGACCCCCGCTCGGCGGGCCTGATCCTCACCCCGTTCGGCGCGGGCGGCACGACCCCGCCGACCACGGGTGGCTCGTCGCTGATCAGCGACTGGAACGGCAAGTGCATCGACGTCCCCGGCGCCAACTTCGTCGACCGCGCGGCGCTGCAGATGTACACCTGCAACAACACCAACGCCCAGAAGTGGACCTTCGCCAACGGCGCGGTCCAGGCCGGCGGCAAGTGCATGGACGTCGCCGACGGCTCCACCGCCAACGGCGCCGTGGTGCAGCTCTACACCTGCAACAACACGGGTGCGCAGCAGTTCGTGCTGTCGGGCGCGGGAGACCTGGTGAACGTCCAGGCCAACAAGTGCGTCGACATCAAGGACTGGAACGGCAACGACGGCGCTCGGTTGCAGCTGTGGGACTGCGCGGGTACGGCCAACCAGAAGTGGCACAAGGGCTGAATCGGCTCCGACCGAGGGGTCCGCGCTATCGCGCGGGCCCCTCTGCGTGCGAGTGACGAACGGGCTCGCCAGGCGCGCCGTGTCGCTATTCCGTTGTGGACGGTCCGCCGCCGAGGTCCCGGTAGGCGGGCCGCAGGATGTCCACCAGCGGTATGTGGCGTACCCGGACCCGCGGCGGATCCAGCACCCGCAACAGCAGCTCCGGCGGAGCCGTCACACGGGCCGGCCTTTCCCGCAGCCGGCTCAGGGAGACGGCCGGCGTGTAGAAGTCGCCGAGCCGGTCGTCTAGCGCCACCTCGTCCACCGCGAGCGGGTCCACTGTTTCGGCCGGTTCGGGAAGGCCGCGAAGGGCGGACAGGACCTCCTCCCGCGGGCGGCCGCGCCAGGCCAGGACCAGGAACGGGTCGTCGTCGAAGGCCTCGGCGAGCACGTACAGGACGGCGGACAGGTGTTTGCACGGCACGCCCCAGTCCGGGCACGTGCATCGCATGTCCAGATCGGACGGGAAAAGCGGGAGGTCCAGCTCGTCGAACACATCGACGATCTCGTGTGGCATCTCGCCCGCGAGCAGCGCGGCGCGATACAGCGCCTGGGATCCCAGCACGGCGAGGGCGCGTGTCCACTGTGTCTCGTCGTACGCGGGGATGCGGATCGTCACCTGGTATGGCGCCGGCCGCGAACCCTGCACCCGGCCCGACACCGTGCCGGGGCTGAGCTCGAAATCGATGACCTGCCCCTTGCGGGCGTACGCACGACCGCGCGCGAGCCGCCCGGGAGCGCACGTGCGCTCGAGAATGTCGACGAACCGCCGCGACCACCACTGCTCGCCGATCTTTCCGCGCTGGGCTCGCACGGCCAGGCCGCCGTCCACACGGATCGGGCCGGTCGTCTCGAACCAGCGGCCCTCGGGGTCGACCGGCATCTCAGCTCACCGCCACCGGGTCGAGGGCGAACAGCTCGCGCAGCTCGGCGGTCGTCAGATCGGTGATCCATTCCTCGCCCGTACCGACCACTGTGGAGGCCAGCGCCTTCTTGCGCTCGATCATCGCGTCGATCTTCTCCTCGAGCGTGCCCGTGCAGATGAACTTCCGGACCTGCACGTTGCGCGACTGTCCGATGCGGAACGCCCGGTCGGTCGCCTGGTCCTCCACGGCGGGATTCCACCAGCGGTCGACGTGGATGACGTGGTTGGCCGCGGTCAGGTTGAGCCCTGTGCCGGCGGCCTTGAGCGAGAGCAGGAAGATCATCGGCTCGGGGTCGTGCTGGAACCGCTCGACGAGCTCGTCGCGCTTCGCCTTCGACAGTCCACCATGGAGCCAGAGCACCGGACGGTCGAGGTGTGCGGCGAGATACGGCTGCAGCATCGCGCCGAACTCCGCGTACTGCGTGAAGACCAGCGCCTTGTCGCCGTCCGTGACAAGCTCCTCGGTCAGCTCCTCCAGCCGGGCCAGCTTGCCGGACCGCCCGGGCAGCCGGGAGCCGTCCTTGAGCAGGTGCGCCGGGTGATTGCAGACCTGCTTGAGCTTCGTCATGGCCGAGATGACGTTGCCACGCCGCTGGATGCCCTCGGTGCTCTCGATGACGGCCATCATGTCCTCCACCACCGCCTGGTAGAGGGTGGCCTGCTCGGCCGTCAGCGAGCA
The DNA here is from genome assembly GCF_040677315.1 of Actinoplanes sp. NPDC049316. Classification (NCBI taxonomy): domain Bacteria; kingdom Bacillati; phylum Actinomycetota; class Actinomycetes; order Micromonosporales; family Micromonosporaceae; genus Actinoplanes; species Actinoplanes sp. NPDC049316. The sequence continues at coordinate 69,335 of NZ_JBFAQM010000005.1, forward strand.
CCACACCTTCATCTCGTTCTTCTCCGGGAGGTCGGAGATGATCGACTTGTCGGTCTTCAGGCGCCGCAACACGAACGGTCCGGTGGCCCGTTTGAGCGCCGCGGTCGCATCGGCGTCCCCGCGCACCTCGATCGGCTCCTGGAACCGCTTGCGGAAACGCTTCGCGGGCCCGAGCAGCCCAGGGTTGACGAACTCCATGATGGACCAGAGCTCGGCGAGATGGTTCTCCACCGGCGTGCCGGTGAGGGCCAACCTGGTGCGCGCGGGGATCGCCCGCACGGCCTGCGCCTGCCGCGTGCCGCTGTTCTTGATGGCCTGCGCTTCATCGCACACCACCCGTCCCCATTGGACATCGCGCAACAGATGCAAATCGCGCAGCGCAGTGCCGTACGTGGTGATGACGACGTCGGCCTCGGCCACGGCCGCACAGAACTCGTCATCGCGCTTGCGTGTGGTGCCGTGGTGCACCATCACGCGCAGGCTCGGCGCGAAGCGGGCTGCCTCCTTCTGCCAGTTGCTGACCAGAGACATAGGACAGACGAGCAGAGTGGCAGCCACCGCGGGCTGCGCCGCTGCATCCTCGCGCTCGGTGAGCAGCAGCGACAGGGTCTGCGCGGTCTTCCCGAGACCCATGTCGTCGGCCAGGATGCCGCCGAGCCCGAGCCGCCCGAGGAAGGAGAGCCACGACAGCCCTCGCTCCTGGTACGGCCGCAGCACCCCCTGGAACCCCGGCGGCGTGGACACGGGCGTGAGCCGCGCCGCGGCCTCCCCGGACAGCAGGTCGCCGAGCCGGCCGTCCGCGTCCACCTCGACCAGCGGCAGGTCCTCCTCGCCGCCGTCGACGACCTGCTGCAGCACCTCGCCCGCGGTGAGCTCGCCCTCGCGCCGCCGCCCCACCGCCTTGAGCGCCGCCTTGAGCTGCCGGTCGTCCAGCTCCACCCACTGGCCGCGGACGCGCACCAGCGGCACCTTGAGCCGGGCCAGCTCGGCCAGCTCCTCGGCGCTGACGGTGCCGTCGCCGATGATGAGGTCGATCCGGAAGTCGACCAGCTCCTCGAGCCCGAACCCGGAGTCGGCCGCGGCTTTGCCCGAGGGCGTCGTGCTTTTCGCGCGGGTGGTCAGCTTGAGCCCGACCGCCTTGCGCCCTGCCCACGACGGGAGCTGTACGCCGAAGCCGGCCGCCTGCAGCAGGGGAGCGGCCTGCCGCAGGAACTCGTGCGCGTCGGCCGTGGTGAGCGTCATCTCGTGCGGCCGCGCGCCGAGCAGGGCCTCGTGCAGGGCCGGGAAGAGCCGTACGGCCCGGCCGAGACCGGCCAGCAGGGTCTCGTCCGCCCGCCCCGCGAGCCCGGGCAGCCGCTCGCCGGCCCACAGCTCCTCGGCCGGCAGGTACAAGCTCGGGTCGTCGGCCGACTGCAGCGCGAACGCGAGGGTCCACGAGTCCTCGCCCGGTGGTGGCTCGACCAGCCGGAAGCTGACCCGGACGGGGCCGTTGGCCTCGTGGGCGGCCCGCAGCCAGGCCTCCAGCGGCTTGGCGAGGGCCGCCACGTCCGCGGCGTCCGCTCCGGGCAGGGTGGGGTCCTCGGCGGTCAGGGCGGAGGCCCAGCGGTCCGGCAGGGCGGCCCGGGGGCCGGGCCGTGCCCCGGCCAGGAGGCGCTCCGGAAGGATGGACCGTGCTCCCGCGTCGACCAGGGCGTTCAGCGCGTCGCGCACCGTACGGGCGGCGCCCGCGTCGGGGGCCGCGCAGGCCCGGCAGGCCGGGGGCATCGCCTGGGCGAACTCCCGGAAGGCCGCCGCGTCGCCGCCGGTGAGGACGGGACGCCACCGGGCGGCGGGGACTCCGGCCTCCGTCACGAGCTGTGGCAGCATCCGGCCCCGGCCGGCCATGTCGCAGGCGTGCCCGGCGAGCAGGGACAGGTAGCGCAAGGAGGCCGCAGCCGTCCACGGGCCCTCCGGGTCGGGCTCGGCCAGCGCGCCGAGGGCGGACAGTGCCTGATCGCCGGGCAGCACGAGGGCGGGGGTCTCCCACGCCGTCAGTCGTAGGCCGCGGGACGGCGTCTCGCTGCCTGTCTCCGGCGACGGCAGCGGGCCTTTCGCCGTGCCGGGCAGGCGCAGGCTCAGCGTGTGCTCGTCCGCCTTGACGAGCGCGTCGCGTACATCGTCGGCGGATCCGGTCAGCGCCGCGGACAGCTCGCCCGCCGCCACGGCGAACGGGTGCGGCCGGGACCGTGCCCGGGAGGTGGTGGTCAGCGGGAGATCCGGATCCTCGGCCCAGAGCGCGAGCCGGCCCGGCGCCGACTCACCGGCTATCCAGACGCCATGTACGACGAGCACTGCGACTCCGATTCCGATCGACCCATCGAGATTAACGACCGAGGCGCCGGAGGCTCACGTCGCGACCCACTGCACCAGCTCATACGGCACGCCGTTGGGGTCGGTCACCATGAACAGGCGTTCACCCCACGGCTCCTCGCGCAGCGGCAGCGTGATGGGCACCCCCTCGGCGCGCAGGCGCTCGTGCTCGGCGTCGAGGTCGTCGACCACGAAGGCGATGATCGTGCCGGACGCGTGGCGCTCGCGCAGCTGCTCGGGCAGCACCTCGAGGCCGCGACGCAGGAAGATCACATCCATCGCGCCGTCGTCCCGGCCCAGCGAGGCGAAACCGTCGGCGGCCATCCGCTCGGTGAAGCCGAAATGCGTGGCGAGAAACTTGCTGGAGGCGGCGACGTCGTCGACGGTCAGTGAGACGGCGGAGGATGTGATCTGCACGGTGCCTCCCGGCGGCCGGGCTCATTCATGGACGCCGTACAAGATACACCGTACAAGAAAGGGGTGCCACCCTCGTGGCCGAGGCGCGACGCACCATCGACCTGCTCTGGTTCGACGAGCCGCAGAGCCGGCGTGGGCGCAAGAAGGGGCTGACGCTGACCCAGGTCGTGGACGCAGCCATCGCGCTGGCCGACGCCGAGGGCCTCGACGCGGTCAGCATGCGGCGGGTCGCGCAGGACCTCGGTGTGGTGCCCATGACGCTGTACACCTACGTACCGGACAAAGCGGCCCTACTTGACCTGATGCTGGACGCCCTCTACCTGCGGATGCCGCGCGACGGCGACGGTGGCGCCGGCTGGCGGGAGCGGATTCGCGCGGTGGCGGAGCAAAATCGCGCCCTGTACGAGGCGCACCCGTGGGCCGCGGAGATCCCGGTGAGCCGGCCTCCGCTGGGCCCCGGGCTGATGGCGAAGTACGACCACGAGCTGCGCGCCTTCGAGGGCGCCGGCCTCGACGACGTGGAGATGGACGCAGCGCTGACCTACGTGCTGGGTTTCGTGCAGCACGCGGCTCGGACGTCGGCCGCCGCCCGGGCCGCCGTCGAACGCTCCGGGCAGACCGACCAGCAGTGGTGGGAGGAGAGCGGGCCGCTGCTGGAGAAGGTGTTCGACCGGAACCGCTACCCCCTGGCCGTCCGGGTCGGCGAGGCGGCGGGCGCCGAGCTGGGTGCGGCCTTCAACGCCGGCCACGCGTACGCCTTCGGTCTCGAGCGGGTGCTGGACGGCCTGGACGTGCTGATCAAGGCCCGCCAGTGACCCGCGCCGCTGACTGGTGCCGGCGCGGGGACGTAGTCTTCGGGACGTGACGGTGAACGCGGAGATCGAGAGCATTCTGCAGCGCGGTGCCGACGGCGGGCGGATCACGCCCGAGGAGGCCCTGCTGCTCTACACCGACGCGCCCTTCCACGCTCTGGGCGAGGCGGCCGACGCCGTCCGGCGGCGCCGGTATCCCGACGGGATCGTCACCTACCTGATCGATCGCAACATCAACTACACCAACGTGTGCGTCACCGCGTGCAAGTTCTGTGCCTTCTACCGGGCGCCGAAGCACAAGGAGGGCTGGACGCACCCGATGGAGGAGATCCTGCACCGGTGCGGCGAGGCGGTCGACCTCGGCGCCACGCAGGTGATGCTTCAGGGTGGTCACCACCCCGACTACGGCGTCGAGTACTACGAGAATCTCTTCTCCTCGGTCAAGGCGGCGTACCCGCAGCTCGTCATCCACTCGATCGGCCCGAGCGAGATCCTGCACATGGCCAAGGTCTCCGGCGTCTCCATCGAGGAGGCCATCATCCGGATCAAGGCCGCCGGGCTGGACTCCATCGCCGGCGCCGGCGCGGAGATGCTCCCGGACCGCCCGCGCAAGGCGATCGCCCCGCTCAAGGAGAGCGGCGCGCGATGGCTGGAGGTCATGGCGGTCGCCCACCGCAACGGCCTGAGCTCCACGGCCACGATGATGATGGGTACGGGCGAGACCAACGCCGAGCGCATCGAGCACATCCGGATGATCCGCGAGGTGCAGGACCTGGCCGTCGCCAACGGGTACGTGGACTCCGCAGTCGAGCAGGGCGACGGTGTCGGCGGCTTCCGGGCCTTCATCCCGTGGACGTACCAGCCGGAGAACAACCACCTCAAGGGCCGCACCCAGGCCACCACGATGGAGTACCTGCGCTTCGTCGCCGTGTCCCGGCTGTTCTTCGACAACGTCGCCCACCTGCAGGCCTCCTGGCTGACCACGGGCAAGGACGTCGGCCAGCTGTCGCTGCACCTCGGCGTCGACGACCTGGGCTCGATCATGCTCGAGGAGAACGTGATCTCCTCGGCCGGCGCCCGGCACCGCTCGAACCTGCACGAGCTGATCGGCATGATCCGCACCGCGGACCGCATCCCGGCCCAGCGCGACACGCTCTACCGGCACCTGGCCGTGCACCGCACGCCGGCGGACGACCCGACCGACGAGCGCGTGGTCTCCCACTACTCGTCGATCGCGATGCCGGAGGGCGGCCGCAAGAACCTGCCGCTGGTCGACGTCTCCTGACCGGGGGACCCGCGAGCGCGGCTGCGGCTGCTGCCGCGACCCGCGCGCGGCTGCTACCGCGACCGAGCGACCGCGGCTGAGGGGTGCCGGTGGGCCGTACGACCGTCCGGGTCGGCCGATCGGACAGGTGCGGATCGGTGGGTCGGAGAGGGCCGGATTGCTCCTCGGTAACGAGGGCCGCGAGCCTCTGGTACGCCGTGTCGGCGCTGGTTACGGTGCCTGCGTAACACCCGGTAGTACCGCAACACCACAAGCGTCGCCGAGGCATCGACCGCCGGCGGTGGGTTCGGACCCGACCGATGGCGGTCGTATATATAACGCACAAGGACAAGGCGGGATGGGTCACCATCCCGCCTTTTCTGTTTGCGTGAGAAAGGCTTCAGTCCGTTCTTGGGTGGCGGGCGGGGCGGTCGGATGGGGGAAGATGCGAGCGTGACGCGCGCAGATCTGGACAAGCAGCCGCACGAGGTCGCCGAGATGTTCGACGGCGTGGCCGAGCGGTACGACCTGACCAACACCGTCCTCTCCTTCGGGCAGGACCGGGGCTGGCGGCGGGCGACCCGGGCGGCGCTCGCGCTGCGGCCCGGCGAGAGGGTGCTCGACGTCGGCGCGGGAACCGGTGTGTCGACCGAGGAACTGGGCCGTTCGGGGGCGTACGCGGTCGGCGCCGACCTGTCCACCGGCATGCTGCGTGCCGGGCGGCGCTCCGGGCGAGCAGTGCCGCTGGTGGCCGGGGACGCGCTGCGGCTGCCCTTCGCCGACGAGGCATTCGACGCGGTGACCATTTCGTTCGCGCTGCGCAACGTCGTGGACACCGCGGCCGCGTTGCGGGAGCTGGCGCGGGTGACCCGGCCCGGTGGCCGCCTGGTGGTGTGCGAGTTCAGCAGCCCGACCAACCCCGCGTTCCGCACGGTCTACATGTCCTATCTGATGCGGAGCCTGCCGGCGGTCGCGCGCGGTGTGTCGAGCAATCCGGACGCGTACGTGTATCTGGCCGAGTCGATCCGGGCCTGGCCGGACCAGCGGGCCCTGGCCGGACGGATCGCGGAGGCCGGTCCGTGGGGCCGGGTGGCGTGGCGCAACCTGACGGGCGGCATCGTGGCGTTGCACCGGGCCACAAAGAGGTAAAGATTGCCGTTTGCCCGTTTCATGCCCGCACTCGGTGTTAGCTGCGGGTATGACGACTATCGACCTCTTCGTCGACGACTCGGACATCGACGTCGCGATCGACGACCGGGACGAGGGTGAACGCCGCGCGCTGGAGCTGGCGCAGCGGATCCGGATGGTGGCGGCGTACGACCCGGGACACGCCCAGCGGCTGGTGGATGAGCTGATCGTCCAACTCGACCGGGCCCTGGGCGGTACGTTTCGGGAATACCTGGACGGAGCTACCCGACAGATTGCAGACCGGGCGCTGAGCGCGGGTGGGGCGGGCATTTCACCCCCGCGAAACAGTTAGGGTTGCCTAACCCTGATCCGCCTCGATGCCGGTCCTAGACTCCGACCTGGGCTGGCTTGTGAACTGTTTCACGAGCCCGCGTGAGACCGGAGGTGAGCCGTGAACGGGACCGTCGCCGACGAGGCTGACGTGATCGTGGTCGGTGCCGGGCCCGGCGGATCCGCCGCGGCCTACCACATGGCCAGGCACGGGCTGAGAGTACTGCTGCTGGAGAAAACGGAGTTCCCGCGGGAGAAGGTCTGCGGGGACGGCCTGACGCCGCGTGCCGTACGCCAGCTCGTCCGCATGGGTGTGGACACCTCGGAGAAGGCCGGCTGGCTGCACAACCGAGGCCTGCGCGTGATCGGTGGCGGCGTCCGCCTCGAGCTCGACTGGCCCGACCTCGCGAGCTTCCCCAACTACGGGCTCGTGCGCACCCGCATGGACTTCGACGACATGCTCGCCAAGCAGGCCGTCGAGGCCGGTGCGCTGCTGCGTACCGGTGTGACGGTCGGTGGCCCGGTGCTGGACGCGGACGGCCGCGCCATCGGGGTCGAGGCCAAGGTGGGCCCGGATAAGGAACCGGTTCAGTATCTGGCCCCGCTGGTGATCGCGGCGGACGGCGTGTCCGGCAAGCTGCCGCTCGCCATGGGCCTCGCCAAGCGCGACGACCGGCCGATCGGCGTCGCGGTGCGGCGTTACTACCACTCCCCGGCGCGTGCCGACGACGACTACCTGGAGTCGTGGCTGGAGCTGCGCAGCGCGCAGGACCCCAACCGCCTGCTGCCCGGGTACGGCTGGATCTTCGGCCTCGGCGACGGCCGGGTCAACGTCGGCCTCGGCATCCTGAACTCCTCGGACGCGTTCGGCAAGACCAACTACCGCGCGATGCTGACCGACTGGCTCGGCTCCACCCCCGAGGACTGGGGCATGCGCGACGAGGCCAACGCCGACGGGCCCATCCTCGGCGCCGCCCTGCCGATGGGCTTCAACCGGGTGCCGCACTACACGCGCGGCATGATGCTGGTCGGCGACTCGGGCGGCATGGTCAACCCCATGAACGGCGAGGGCATCGCGTACGCGATGGAGTCCGGTGAGCTCGCCGCGGAGGTGGCCGTCCAGGCCCTCGCGCGCGCCGCCGGTCCGGACCGCGAGCGGGCGCTGCAGGCGTACCCGGCGGAGTTGAAGGAGCGTTTCGGCGGGTACTACCGGCTCGGCGGGATCTTCGTGAAGCTCATCGGCAACCCCCAGATCATGCGCATCGCCACGAAGCACGGCATGCCGCACCCGACGCTGATGCGCTTCGTGCTGAAGCTGCTGGCGAATCTGACGGATCCACGGGACGGGGACGCGATGGACCGCATCATCAACGGTCTGACCAAGGTCGCACCGGCGGTATGAACGCAATGAGGAATGTCTTCAGTCCGTCTTATGGGCGGTCGGGCGGGGCGGTTGGATGGACCCCGGGGCGGGCCGGGCACAAGAGCATTAATAGTGTGAAGCGGCTAACAGTCGAGCAGGAGACGGTATGACGCTCAACCCTTACGTACCGATCGTCGGGCTGCTGATCCTCGGCGCGCTCTTCGCCCTCTTCTCGGTGTCGGTCGCCCCGATCGTCGGCCCGAAGCGGTACAACCGGGCGAAGCTGGATGCGTACGAGTGCGGCATCGAGCCGGCGCCGCAGCCGATCGGCGGCGGCCGCTTCCCGGTCAAGTTCTACCTGACCGCGATGCTCTTCATCATCTTCGACATCGAGACGATCTTCCTCTACCCGTGGGCCGTGTCCTTCGAGGCGCTCGGCCTGTTCGGGTTCGTCGAGATGGTCCTCTTCATCGTCACCGTCTTCATCGCCTACACGTACGTGTGGCGACGCGGCGGCCTCAACTGGGACTGATAACCATGGGTATCGAAGAGAAGCTGCCGAGCGGCATCCTCCTCACCTCGGTGGAGAAGCTGTCCAACTGGGCCCGCAAGTCGTCGTTCTGGGGCGCCACGTTCGGCCTCGCGTGCTGTGCGATCGAGATGATGGCCGCCGGCGGCCCGCACTACGACCTCGGCCGCTGGGGCATGGAGGTCTTCCGGGCCTCGCCCCGCCAGGCCGACCTGATGATCGTCGCCGGCCGGGTGAGCCAGAAGATGGCCCCGGTCGTGCGTCAGATCTACGACCAGATGCCGGAGCCGCGCTCGGTGATCTCGATGGGCGTCTGCGCCTCGTCGGGCGGCATGTTCAACAACTACGCGATCGTGCAGGGCGTCGACCACATCGTGCCGGTCGACATCTACCTGCCCGGCTGCCCGCCGCGGCCCGAGATGCTGATCGACGCGATCCTCAAGATGCGCGAGAAGGTCATGGCCCAGCCGCTCGGCCCGAACGGCCGCAAGATGCTCGAGGCCCGCAGGGAGCGCGGCGACGTGCCGGTCGTCGCCCCGGGCGCGATGCCGTCGTCGTACCGCGTGGACAAGGCGCGGCGCGCGGAGTGGACCCAGGCGGTTAAGGAAGGCCGTGAGGAGCAGCTGCGCATCGAGAACTGGATGAAGCTGCAGCCGCACCTTCGGGAGGGTGGCAAGTGACGACGAATTCCCACTCCGACGGCGGGGTGCCGGCGACGCAGCCGGTCGGCGCGAACCTCGACGCCCCGGCGCAGACACCGCCGAGCCCGATGAAGGGCATGTTCGGCGTCAAGGGCACCGGCGACGTCTCGGGCTTCGGCGGCCTGGCCCGCCGGCGCCCGACCACGGTGGACAGCCCCCGGCCCTTCGGCGGCTACTTCGACGAGGTGTACGACGCGCTGGAGGAGGCCTACCCGGGCTTCGCCGACGCGATCGAGAAGGTGGTCGTCGACCGCGGCGAGCTCACCCTGCACATCGCGCCCGAGCGCATCGCCGAGGTCTGCCAGATCATGCGCGACGACGAGTCGCTGCGCTTCGAGCTCTGCTCCTCGGTCGACGGCGTCGACTACCTGGGCAGTGACGAGCGCCGGCTGCACGTCTCGTACCAGCTGACCTCCATGACGTACCGCCGCCGGGTGCGTCTGGAGGCCGCGGTCGCGGTGGGGCAGCACCTGCCCAGCGTGACCTCCGTCTACCCGACCGCCGACTGGCAGGAGCGGGAGATCTACGACATGTTCGGCGTCGTGTTCGACGGCCACCCCAACCTGACCCGGATCCTGATGCCGGACGACTGGGAGGGGCACCCGCAGCGCAAGGACTACCCGCTCGGCGGCGTTCCCGTCGAGTACAAGGGCGCCGAGATTCCGCCTCCTGACCAGCGGAGGGTCTACCAATGACACAGTCCGGCTACGCCACCGAACGAGAGACCACCGAGGGCCGCGTCTTCACGGTCACGGGCGGCGACTGGGACTCCGTCACCAGCAGCATCGACCCGCTCAGCAACGAGAAGATCGTCGTCAACATGGGCCCGCAGCACCCGTCCACGCACGGCGTGCTGCGCCTCGTGCTGGAGCTCGAGGGTGAGACGGTGACCGAGTGCCGTCCCGTCGTGGGCTACCTGCACACCGGCATCGAGAAGAACCTCGAGTACCGGAACTGGACCCAGGGCGTCACGTTCGTGACCCGCATGGACTACCTGTCCAACATGTTCAACGAGGCCGGCTACTGCCTCGCCGTGGAGAAGCTGCTCGGCATCACCGACCAGATCACCGAGCGGACGAACACGATCCGGGTCATGTTCATGGAGCTCCAGCGGATCGCCTCGCACCTGGTGTGGCTGGCGACCACCGGCATGGAGCTCGGCGCGATCTCGATGATGCTGTACGGCTTCCGCGAGCGCGAGTACATCCTCGACATCTTCGAGGAGACCTCGGGCCTGCGGATGAACAACGGCTACATCCGCCCGGGCGGGCTGTCCCAGGACCTGCCGGAGTCGGCGGTCAAGAAGATCCGCGACTTCCTCGTCTACATGCCGAAGAAGCTCAAGGAGTACGAGGACATGCTCTCCGGCCAGGTCATCTGGCAGGAGCGTACGCAGGGTGTCGCCGTCCTGGACGTCACCGGCTGCCTCTCCCTGGGCACCACCGGTCCGGTCCTGCGCGCGGCCGGCCTGGCCTGGGACCTGCGCAAGACGATGCCGTACTGCGGTTACGAGACGTACGAGTTCGACGTCCCGACCGCCACGACGGCCGACGTGTGGGGCCGCTACCTGGTCCGGGTCGCCGAGATCCGCGAGTCGCTGAAGATCGTCGAGCAGGCGCTCGACCGGCTGCGCCCCGGTCCGATCTGGATCGAGGACAAGAAGATCGCCTGGCCGTCGCAGCTCGCGCTCGGCGTCGACGGGCTCGGCAACTCGCTGGAGCACGTCGCCAAGATCATGGGTCAGTCGATGGAGTCGCTGATCCACCACTTCAAGCTCGTGACCGAGGGCTTCCGGGTCCCGCCGGGGCAGGTCTACGTCGGCATCGAGCACCCGCGCGGCGAGCTCGGCGTGCACGCGGTGTCCGACGGCGGCACGCACCCGTACCGGGTGCACTACCGCGACCCGAGCTTCGTGAACCTGCAGGCCATCCCCGCGATGGCCGAAGGCGCTCTGCTGGCCGACGTGATCGCCGGCGGCGCGTCCCTGGACCCGGTGATGGGTGGGTGTGACCGATAGATGTCCGATACCACGGTTGAGTTCTCCCCGGCGGCGGCCCCGCTCGCGGAGAAGCTCCTCGAGCCTGCGCGTGAGATCATCGCCCGCTACCCGGCGGGTCGTGAGCGTTCCGCGCTGCTGCCGTTGCTGCACCTCGTGCAGACGGTGGAGGGGCACGTCAGCCCCGACGGCGTCGCGTTCTGCGCCGAGATCCTGGGCATCAACAAGGCCCAGGTCGGCGCGGTGGCGACCTTCTACACGATGTACAAGCGCCGCCCGACCGGTGACTACCTGATCAGCGTCTGCACCAACACGCTGTGCAACGTGCTGGGCGGGCAGGAGGTCTACGACGGCCTGGTCGAGCACCTCGGCGTCGGCCACGACGAGACCACCGCCGACGGCAAGATCACGCTCGAGCACGCCGAGTGCCTCGCGGCGTGCGACTACGCCCCGGTGGTGACGGTCAACTACGACTTCGCCATCGACCAGGCCACGCCGGAAGCGGCGGTGACCCTGGCCGAGAAGCTGCGCGCCGGCGAACGGCCGATGCCCAGCCGCGGCGCCCGCATCTGCACGCTCAAGGAGATGCAGGTCCAGCTCGCCGGCTTCGCCGACGAGCGCGAGGGCGCGGTGGCCGACGGCGTCGCCGGCGCCCCCACGCTGCGCGGCGTCACGCTCGCCCAGGAACACGGGATCGCGGTGGCGGACTTCGACATCGACACCCCGATCGCGACGACCAAGCCGGCCCGCGACGAGTCGGCGAAGGCCGTCAAGGACGCCGCCCCGGCGGGCGCCCAGCCGCCGGCCGCGAAGCCCGAGGGCAAGATCACCGGTGCTGCCAAGAAGGCGGCCGGCGCGGTCAAGTCGGCCGCGGCGGCGGTCGTCGACAAGGCCGAGCACGTGGTCGAGCAGCGCCGGGCGACGCCGGGCAAGCCGGCCCGCTCCGGCGGCGGCGACGTCAAGGACCCCGAGGTACGCGCCGCCGAGCAGCGCAACCCGGATGCCGCGACGCCGGCGCCCGCGGCGACCGGCAGCGGTCTGCCCGAAGGCGGCCCGGCACCCGCCGGCCCGGCAGAGGCCGCCGGCGCGGCCAACAGCACGGTCGCCGGCGACGGCAAGCCGGCCGGTGACAGCGAGCGCGGCGAGAGCATCGTCAGCGAGAGCACCGACGCGCACAAGGAGCAGTCCACCGCCGCGGAGAACCCCGGGTGGCAGAACGCTCAGCGCGGCAGCGAGGAGAAGAAGTGACCCAGCCACGGCGCGAGGTGCTCCAGAAGCTCACCCCCGTCCTGACCAAGCGCTGGCTGTCGCCGGACGCCTGGAAGATCGACGTGTACGAGCGGCTCGACGGCTACGCCGCGGTCCGCAAGGCGCTGGACGTGCACCCGGACGACCTGATCCAGCTCATCAAGGACTCGGGCCTGCGCGGCCGCGGCGGCGCCGGCTTCCCGACCGGCCTCAAGTGGGGCTTCATCCCGCAGGGCGACGGCAAGCCGCACTACCTCGTCATCAACGCCGACGAGGGCGAGCCGGGCACCTGCAAGGACCTGCCGCTGATGACGTACGACCCGCACTCGCTGATCGAGGGCGCGATCATCGCCTCGTACGCGATCCGCGCGAGCCGGGCGTACATCTACATCCGCGGCGAGGCGGTGCACGCCGCCCGCCGGCTGCGCAACGCGGTCAAGGAGGCGTACGCCAAGGGCTACCTCGGTGTGAACATCCTCGGCTCCGGATTCGACCTGGACCTCGTCGTGCACAGCGGCGCGGGCGCGTACATCTGCGGCGAGGAGACGGCTCTGCTGGACTCGCTCGAGGGATTCCGCGGCCAGCCCCGGCTGCGTCCGCCGTTCCCCGCGGTCGCCGGCCTGTACGCCAGCCCCACCGTCGTCAACAACGTCGGCACCATCGCCTCGGTGCCGTACATCGTGCTGGGCGGCGCCGACTGGTGGAAGAGCATGGGCACGGAGAAGTCGTCCGGCCCGATGATCTACTCGCTCTCCGGCCGGATCGCCAACCCGGGCCAGTACGAGTGCGGCCTCGGCATCACCCTGCGCGAGCTGATCGAGCTCGCGGGCGGCATGAAGCCCGGCCACAACCTCAAGTTCTGGACGCCGGGCGGCTCGTCCACGCCGCTGCTGACCGCCGAGCACATCGACACCCCGATGGACTTCGAGGGCGTCGCGGCCGCGGGCTCCATCCTGGGCACCACGGCGATGCAGATCTTCTCCGACCAGGACTGCCCCGTGTACGCGACCTGGCGCTGGCTGGAGTTCTACCACCACGAGTCCTGCGGCAAGTGCACCCCGTGCCGTGAGGGCAACTACTGGATGGTGCGCACGTACCGCCGGATCCTCTCCGGCCAGGGCACCTACCAGGACCTGGACACCCTGCAGGACACGGCGGACAACATCTTCGGCCGGTCGTTCTGCGGCCTCGGCGACGGCGCGGCCACCCCGGTCGTCTCCACGCTGAAGTGGTTCCGGCAGGACTACCTGGACTACATCGAGGGCCGGACCGCCCCGCGGCTGTCCGAGAAGGCCCTGGTAGGAGCGCACTGATGACCGACGTCGCCAAGAAGACCGACACCGTCACGCTGACCATCGACGGCGTCGAGGTGACCGCCGCCAAGGGCGAGCTGGTCATCCGGGTCGCCGAGCGGATGGGCATCGCGATCCCGCGGTTCTGCGACCACCCGCTGCTGGCCCCGGCCGGCGCCTGCCGGCAGTGCCTGGTGGAGGTGGAGGGCCAGCGCAAACCGGTCGCCTCCTGCACCCAGACGGTCGCCGAGGGCATGGTCGTCAAGACCCAGCTCAGCTCGCCGGTCGCCGCCAAGGCGCAGGCGGGCATCATGGAAATGCTGCTGATCAACCACCCGCTCGACTGCCCGACCTGCGACAAGGGCGGCGAGTGCCCGTTGCAGAACCAGGCGATGTCGAGCGGGCGTCCCGACACGCGCTTCCACGAGCACAAGCGCGAGTACGAGAAGCCGATCCACATCTCCAGCCAGGTGCTGCTGGACCGGGAGCGCTGCATCCTGTGCCAGCGCTGCACCCGGTTCTCCGAGGAGATCGCCGGCGACAAGTTCATCGACCTGATGGACCGCTCGTCCGGCGAGCAGATCAACGTGTACCGCGACGACTTCTTCGGCGGCACGGGCACCGGTGACGGACAGGTCGGCGAGGGCGAGGGGGACGTCGCCTTCAACTCGTACTTCTCCGGCAACACGATCCAGATCTGCCCGGTGGGCGCGCTGACCGGCGAGCAGTACAGGTTCCGCGCCCGCCCGTTCGACCTGGTCTCCACGCCGACGACGTGCGAGCACTGCGCGGCCGGCTGCGCGATGCGGGCCGACCACCGTCGCGGCAAGGTGCTGCGCCGGCTCGCCGGCGACGACCCGGCGGTCAACGAGGAGTGGAACTGCGACAAGGGCCGGTGGGGTTTCCGCTACACCACCGGCTACGACCGCATCACCACCCCGATGGTCCGCGACGCCGACAGCGGCGAGCTGCGTGAGGCCTCCTGGTCCGAGGCGCTCGTCGTCGCGGCCGAGGGCCTGGCGGCGGCGAAGGGCAAGGGCGTCGGCGTGCTCACCGGCGGCCGGCTCACCGTCGAGGACGCGTACGCGTACGCGAAGTTCGCCCGGGTCGCCCTCGGCACGAACGACATCGACTTCCGCGCGCGGCCGCTGTCGGCGGAGGAGGCCGACTTCCTGGCCGCCTCGGTCGCCGGAGTCACCGACGTCACGTACGAGGACGTCGAGAACGCGCCGTCGGCGCTCATCGTCGGGCTGGAGCCCGAGGAGGAGTGCCCGATCCTCTTCCTGCGCCTGCGCAAGGCCCACGGCAAGAAGAAGCTGAAGGTCACGGCGGTGGCGCCGTACCTGAGCCGGGGCTTCGAGAAGCTCGGCGCGGCGCTGGTCCCGGCCGTTCCGGGCGACGAGGCGCGGCTGCTGGCCGGCGACGCCACGGTGGCCGCCGCGCTCAGCGCGCCCGGCTCGCTGCTGATCGTCGGCGAGCGGCTGGCGAGCGTCCCCGGCGGTCTCTCCGCCGCGGCCGAGCTCGCCGCCCGGACCGGCGCCCGGCTCGCCTGGGTGCCGCGGCGCGCGGGCGACCGCGGCGCGGTGGACGCGGGCTGCCTGCCCAACCTGCTGCCCGGCGGCCGCCCGGTCACCGACGTGGCGTCGCGGGCCGAGCTGGCCACCGCCTGGGACGTCGACGCGAACGCCCTGCCCGCCACGGCGGGCCGCGACACGGACGCGATCATCGCGGCGGCCGCGGACGGCTCGCTCGGCGCCCTGCTGGTGGCCGGCGTCGACCCGGCCGACCTCGCCGACCCGCGCCTGGCCGAGCAGGCCCTGGACGCGGTGCCGTTCCTGGTCAGTGTCGAACTGCGGCAGAGCGCCGTGACCCGGCGCGCCGACGTGGTCCTGCCGATCGCGCCGGCCCCGGAGAAGGCCGGCACGTTCATGGACTGGGAGGGCCGCCTGCGGACCTTCGACGCCGTGCTGCCGACCGGCGCGATGACCGACGCCCGGGTGCTGGAGGCCATCGCCGCGTCGATGGGCTTCGCTCTGGGCACCGGCGACGTCGGCGCGATCCGCCGCGAGCTGGGCGCGATGCCGGCTAGCCGGTCCGAGCGCCCGGCACTGCCCACGGTCACCGCGGCGAGCGTGCCGGAGCCGGGCGCCCAGGAGGCGGTCCTCGCCACCTGGCACCAGCTGATCGACCTCGGCACGCTGCTCGACGGTGACGAGGTGCTGGCCGGCACGGCCCGTACCCCCGTCGTCCGTCTCGGCAAGGACCTCGCCGAGACGCTCGGCGTGGCCGACGGCGACGCCGTCACGGTCGGCACCGACCGCGGCGCCGTCACGCTGCCCGCGGCGATCACCGACCTGCCCCCGCGGGTGGTGTGGCTGCCCACGAACTCGCCCGGCTCGACGGTCCGTCGCAGCCTCGGCGTCACGTCGGGTGCGGTGGTCCGGCTCAGCGCCGGCAAGCCGGGCCCGGTCCTTGCCCAAGAGGTGAACTCATGAACACCACGATGATCCTCGGGGCCGCACAGGACCCGACGCTGCAGACGTTCGAGAACGACGTCTGGTGGATCACGCTGATCAAGCTGCTGGGCGTCTTCGTCATCCTGCTGCTGCTGACGCTCTTCACGATCAACTACGAGCGCAAGGTCGTGGCTCGGATGGCGGTCCGCCCGGGCCCCAACCAGGTCGGTCCGAAGGGCTGGCTGCAGAGCCTCACCGACGGCATCAAGCTGCCGTTCAAAGAGGAGATCATCCCGAAGACCGCCGACAAGGTGGTGTACTTCATCGCCCCGGTGATCTCGGCGACCACCGCGTTCACCGCGTTCTCGGTGATCCCGTTCGGGCCGGTCGTGTCGATCTTCGGCCACAAGACGGCGCTGCAGCTCACCGACGTGCCGGTCTCGGTGCTGGTGCTGCTGGCCTGCTCCTCGATGGCCGTGTACGGCGTCGTGCTGGCCGGCTGGGCGTCGGGCTCGACGTACCCGCTGCTGGGCGGCCTGCGGTCGAGCGCGCAGATGATCTCGTACGAGGTCGCGATGGGCCTGTCGATCGTGGCGGTCTTCATGACCGCGGGCACGATGTCGACCTCGCAGATCGTCAAGGCGCAGGCCGGCAACGGCGAGTCGGGGTTCGACATCCTCGGCTGGAACCCCACCGCCCCGAGCTGGTACGCGGTCCTGCTGCTGCCCAGCTTCGTCATCTACCTGATCGCGGCGGTCGGTGAGACCAACCGGGCCCCGTTCGACCTGCCCGAGGCGGAGTCCGAGCTGGTCGGCGGCTTCCACACCGAGTACTCGTCGTTCAAGTTCGCGCTGTTCTTCCTGGCCGAGTACATCAACATGATCACCGTCTCGGCGTTCGCCACCACGCTGTTCCTCGGCGGCTGGCGGGCCCCGGCTCCGATCACCACGTTCTGGGCCGGCGCCAACTCCGGCTGGTGGCCGCTGCTCTGGTGGTTGGTGAAGGTCCTGATCCTGCTCTTCGGCTTCATCTGGCTGCGGGCCACGCTGCCCCGGATGCGCTACGACCAGTTCATGCGCTTCGGCTGGAAGGTGCTGATCCCGGTCAACCTGGTCTGGATCCTGTTCCTGGCCGGCGTCCGGGTCACCAACGACCGGATCGACGGCAGCGCGCGGTACCTCGTCTACATCGTCGCGGCGGTCGTGGTGCTCGGCATCGCGATGCTCTGGCCGGCGAGCAAGAAGCCGCGGGAGCGCTCGATCGAGGAGCAGCTCGCGGCCCGGCCGCCGGGCAGCTTCCCGGTCCCGCCGATGGACCTGCAGGTCCCGCCCAGCCCTCGCGCCCGGCGCGCGGTGGCCGAGCGCCAGCCCGCCACGGTCGGCGGCACGACCACCGACCCGGACGACGACACGTCAGACAAGGAGGTGTGACGTGGGAACGTTCACGGGCTCGTTCAAGGGCTTCGGGGTGACCTTCGCGCACATGTTCCGCAAGGTCATCACGACCGACTACCCGTTCTCGCCGCCCAAGCCGGCGCCGCGCTACCACGGCCGGCACATCCTCAACCGGCACCCGGACGGCCTGGAGAAGTGCATCGGCTGCGAGCTGTGCGCCTGGGCCTGCCCGGCGGACGCCATCTACGTCGAGGGCGGCGACAACACCGAGGAGATGCGCTTCTCCCCGGGTGAGCGGTACGCCAGCATCTACCAGATCAACTACGCCCGCTGCATCTTCTGCGGGCTGTGCATCGAGGCCTGCCCGACCCGTTCGCTGACCATGAGCAACGAGTACGAGCTGGCCCGGGACAACCGCCAGGACCTCATCTTCACGAAGAAGGAGCTCCTGGCCCCGCTGCTGCCCGGCATGGAGCAGCCGCCGCACCCGATGCGGCTGGGCGACACCGACAAGGACTACTACGTCGGCGCGCTGACCAACCCCGGCACGTCGGCCGGCGCGGAGCGCGCGCCCTGGTCCGACTCGGGCACGCACGACGCGTCCACCGCCGGTGAGCCCGGCGCGCGGCCCGAGACGGCCGGCACGCTGCGGCGCGAGAACGCCGCGGATCAGCCCGCGGAGGTGAAGCGATGATGGCGTACGCGGCAGAGGCCGCCGCTCAGGTCTCCACCGGCGAGGCGTGGGCGTTCTGGATCCTCGGATCGCTGGCCGTGATCGGCGGCCTGGGCATGGTGCTCGCGCGCAACGCGGTGCACTCGGCCCTGTGGCTGGTCGTGACGATGCTCTGCCTCGGCTTCCTGTACGTGATCAACTCCGCGCCCTTCCTCGGCATGGTCCAGATCATCGTCTACACCGGCGCGATCATGATGCTGTTCCTGTTCGTGCTGATGCTGGTCGGCCGGGACGCCTCGGACTCGCTCATCGAGACCCTGCGGGGCCAGCGCGTCGCGGCGATCCTGCTCGGCGCCGGCTTCGGCGTGCTCGTGGCGACCGGCCTGGCCCGCTCACTCGGTGACACGGCCGTGATCGGCCTGGCCGACGCGAACGCGCCCGGCAACGTGCAGGGCATCGCCCGGCTGCTGTTCACCAAGTACGTCTTCGCCTTCGAGGTCACGTCGGCGCTGCTCATCACGGCGGCGGTCGGCGCGATGGTGCTCGCGCACGTCGAGCGGGCCAAGGGCGAGGTCATGGACCAGGTCGCCCGGATGAAGGAGCGCTTCCGCCCCGGCAACTACCCCGCTCCGAAGGCGGGCCCGGGCGTGTACGCCAACACCATGTCGGTGGCCGCGCCGGCGAAGCTGCCGGACGGCAAGGGCTCGGACCGCAGTATCTCGCCGATCCTGCCGGTACGGGAACTCACCGCGACCGAGGCCGCACCCAAGGGGACGGACAAGTGACTCCTGACTACTACCTCGTCCTGGCGGCGATCCTGTTCACCATCGGCGCCGCCGGGGTGCTCGTCCGCCGCAACGCGATCGTCCTGTTCATGTGCATCGAGCTGATGCTGAACGCGGCGAACCTCGCGCTGGTGACCTTCAGCCGCATCAACGGCACGCTCGACGGCCAGATCATCTCGTTCTTCGTGATGGTGGTCGCGGCGGCCGAGGTCGTGGTCGGGCTCGCCATCATCATGTCGATCTTCCGGACGCGGCGCTCGGCGAGCGTCGACGACGCCAACCTCCTCAAGTACTAAAGGGGCCTTCACGTGGAACAGACAGTGGAGTATGCCCACGCGACGGGGCTCTTGAGCGGAATCTGGCTGCTCGTCGCCATTCCGCTCGCCAGCGCGACGGTTCTGCTGCTGCTCGGCAAGCGGGCCGACAAGTGGGGCCACTGGCTCGGCGTGCTGGCGGTCGCCGCGACCTTCGTCCTCGGCCTGTCGATGTTCTTCAGCCTGCGCGGGCTGGACGCGGAAGCCCGCTCCGCCCAGCAGAGCCTGTGGGACTTCATCACGGTCGGCGGGCTGGAGGTCGACTTCGGGTTGCTCTTCGACCCGCTGTCCGGCGTCTTCGTCCTGCTGATCACCGGCGTCGGGTCGCTCATCCACCTGTACGCGGTGGGCTACATGGAGCACGACCCGGGGCGGCGGAAGTTCTTCGCGTACTTCAACCTCTTCGTCGCGGCCATGCTCCTGCTGGTCCTCGGCAACAACTACGTGATGCTGTACTTCGGCTGGGAGGGCGTGGGCCTCGCGTCGTACCTGCTGATCTCGTTCTGGTACACCCGGCCGTCCGCGGCGACCGCGGGCAAGAAGGCGTTCCTGATGAACCGGGTCGGCGACGCCGGCCTGGCGATCGGCATCTTCCTGATGTTCGCCACGATCGGGAGCACCCAGTACGACGACGTCTTCAACAACGTCTCCGCCCTCTCCGGCGGCACCGTGCTGGTCATGGGGATCCTGCTGCTGCTCGGTGCGGCCGGTAAGTCCGGTCAGTTCCCGCTGCAGGCCTGGCTCCCGGACGCGATGGAGGGCCCGACCCCGGTCTCGGCCCTCATCCACGCCGCGACGATGGTCACCGCGGGCGTCTACCTGATCGCCCGCTCGCACCCGATCTTCACGGCCAACGCGACGCTGCAGACGATCGTGGTCACCGTCGGCGCGATCACCCTGCTGATGGGCTGCATCATCGGCGCGGCGAAGGACGACATCAAGCGCGTGCTCGCCTGGTCGACGGTCAGCCAGATCGGCTACATGTTCCTCGGCGTCGGGCTCGGCGGGGCCGCGTACGCGCTGGCGATCATCCACCTGCTGGCGCACGGCTTCTTCAAGGCCAACATGTTCCTCGGCGCCGGCTCGGTCATGCACGGCATGCACGACCAGGTCGACATCCGCCGCTTCGGCGGCCTGCGCAAGTACATGAAGTGGACCTGGCTCACCTTCATGACGGGCTGGCTCGCGATCATCGGCATCCCGCCGCTGTCCGGCTTCTTCTCCAAGGAGCCGATCATCGTGGCGGCGTTCGAGCGCGAGGGCTGGACCGCCTGGCTGTACGGCATGGCCGCGCTGCTCGGCGCCGGGCTCACCGCGTTCTACATGACCCGGCTCTTCGTGCTGACGTTCCACGGCCCGAAGCGCTGGACCGAGGACATCCACGAGCCGCACGAGTCGCCGTACATCATGACCGTGCCGCTGATGCTGCTGGCGCTCGGCTCGATCGGGGCCGGCTGGCTGATGTCGACCTCGGTGCCCGACTGGCTGGAGCCGGTCTTCGGTCAGGAGGAGGCCGAGGCGACCCCGGTGCTCGCGCACTGGCTGCTCACCACGCTGAGCATCCTGGTCACGCTGCTCGGCGCCGGGCTCGCCTGGGCGCTGTTCCGCAACGGTACGGCCGAGCAGGAGCAGCCGGCCGGCGTGCTGGTCCGCGCCGCCCGCCGCAACCTGTACACCGACGCGTTCAACGAGGCGGTGTTCGAGCGGCCGGGCATCTACCTGACCCGCGCCTTGGTCTACCTCGACAACAGGGGCATCGACGGCGTGGTCAACGGCCTCGCGGCCACCGTCGGCGGGAGCTCGGGGCGCCTGCGCCGGCTCCAGTCGGGCTTCGTCCGCTCGTACGCGTTGTCCATGCTCACCGGCGCCGTGCTGGTCGTCGGCGCGTTCCTCGCGATCCAGCTGGGGTGGTTGGCGTAATGAAGGACTTCCCGTTCCTGTCCATCCTGACGTTGCTCCCGCTGGTGGGCGCGGCAGTGGTGGCCTTCATCCCGCGCGGCAAGGGCGGTCTGGCCAAGACCGTCGCGCTGGCGTGGTCGCTGGTGGTGCTCGTGCTGAGCATCGTCATGTGGGTCGCGTTCCAGGTCGGCGGCGACCGGTTCCAGTTCCGCGAGTCCTACCAGTGGATCCCCACCTGGGACGCGCGGTTCACGTTCGCCGCCGACGGCATCGCGCTGGTCATGCTCGTGCTGATCGCGGTGCTCGTGCCGCTGGTGATCCTGGCCTCGTGGAACGACGTCGACGAGACGCAGCGGTCGGTGCCGACGTACTTCGCGCTGCTGCTGACCCTCGAGTGCACGATGATCGGCGTCTTCGCGGCTGCCGACGTGTTCCTGTTCTACGTGTTCTTCGAGGTCATGCTCGTCCCGATGTACTTCATCATCGGCTCGTACGGCGGCCAGCGCCGCCAGTACGCCGCGGTGAAGTTCTTCCTCTACTCGCTGGTCGGCGGTCTGTTCATGCTGGCCGCCGTGATCGGCCTCTGGGTCGTCGGCGGGCACACGTTCGACTGGGCGAACCTCAAGGACGCCTCGGCGGCCTTCGACACCAACACCGCGCGCTGGCTGTTCCTGGGCTTCTTCATCGCGTTCGCGGTCAAGGCGCCGTTCTTCCCGTTCCACACCTGGCTGCCCGACGCCGGTGGCGCCGCCCCGGCACCCGCGGCGGCGCTGCTGGTCGGCGTGCTCGACAAGGTCGGCACCTTCGGCATCCTGCGCTACTGCCTCCCGCTCTTCCCGGAGGCGTCGCGCTGGTTCGCCCCAGCGGCGCTGATCCTCGGCGTCATCGGCATCATCTACGCGGCCCTGCTGGCGGTCGGTCAGAACGACCTCAAGCGGCTGGTGTCGTACACGTCGATCGCCCACTTCGGCTTCATCGGCATCGGCATCTTCGCCTTCACCACCCAGGCGGGCACCGGCTCGGTGCTGTACATGGTCAACCACGGTCTCGCCACCGGCCTGCTGTTCCTGGTCGTGGGCATGTTCGTGGCCCGCCGCGGCTCGGCGCTGGTGAGCGACTTCGGCGGCGCGGGCAAGCTCGTCCCGGTGCTGGCCGGCGTGCTGTTCTTCGCCGGTCTCGCCTCGCTGGCCCTGCCCGGCACGGCGCCGTTCGTCAGCGAGTTCCTGGTGCTGATCGGCACCTTCACCACGCACAAGGTCTACGCGGTCATCGCGACGGCCGGCATCATCCTCGCCGCCGCGTACGTGCTGTGGATGTTCCAGCGCACCACGCAGGGCACGTTGAACCCGACGCTGAACGACGTGCCGGCGATGCACAAGGACATCACGCTGCGCGAGAAGATCGTCGTGGCGCCGCTGGTGCTCCTGCTGCTGCTCCTCGGCTTCTACCCGAAGCCGGTCACCGATGTGATCAACCCGGCGGTCCAGGCGACCATGCAGGACGTCGGCACGACCGATCCGGCGCCGACGGCGGTCGCGAACGGGAAGGTGGCGCCGTAGCCATGGAAGACCTCAAACTGCCCGGCATCGACTACGGCGCGCTGGCGCCCATGTTGATCCTCTTCGGGGCGGCCTGCCTGGGCGTCCTGTTCGAAGCGGTCCTGCCGAAGAACCGCCGGCACGGCGTCCAGCTCGGCCTGGCCCTGCTGGCATCGGTGGCGGCGCTGGTCACCGTCATCGTCGAGCGCAACACCCGGATCGTCACGATCGGCGGCGCCGTCGCCATCGACGGGCCGACGCTGTTCCTGCAGGGCTCGATCCTGCTGCTCGGCGTCGTCTCGCTGCTGCTGATCGGCGAGCGCACCGTCGAGGCCGGCGGCGCGTTCGTCGCCCAGGCCGCGATCACCGTCGGCTCGCAGAAGGACGTGCGGCAGGCCGGCGGTCAGCCCGGCGCGACCGAGGTGTACCCGCTGACGGTGTTCTCGCTCGGCGGCATGCTGCTGTTCGTGGCGTCGAACGACCTGCTGACGATGTTCGTCGCGCTCGAGGTGCTGTCGCTGCCGCTGTACCTGCTGTGCGCGCTGGCCCGCCGGCGCCGCCTGCTGAGCCAGGAAGCGGCCCTGAAGTACTTCCTGCTGGGCTCGTACGCCTCGGCGTTCTTCCTGTTCGGTGTGGCGCTGCTGTACGGCTTCAGCGGCGGCGTGGACCTCGCCTCCATCCACAACGCGGTGGCCGACCCGGAGCGCAGCGAGGTGCTGCTCTACGGCGGTCTGGCGCTCGTCGCCATCGGCCTGCTCTTCAAGAGCGCGGCCGCGCCGTTCCACGTGTGGACGCCGGACGTCTACCAGGGCGCCCCGACGCCGATCACGGCGCTGATGGCGGCCTGCACCAAGGTGGCGGCGTTCGGCGCGCTGCTGCGCGTGCTGTACGTGGCGTTCGAGGGCGTGCGCTGGGACTTCCAGCCGGTCCTGGGCACCATCGCGATCCTCACGATGCTGATCGGCGCCGTGCTGGCGGTCACCCAGACCGACATGAAGCGGCTCCTGGCGTACTCGTCGATCGCGAACGCGGGGTACCTGCTGGTGGGCGTGCTCGCGCTCAACAAGGAGGGCCTGTCCAGCACGATGTTCTACCTGGTCGCGTACGGCTTCTCGGTGCTGGCCGCGTTCGGTGTCGTCTCGCTCGTGCGCGACGCCGAGGGCGAGGCGACCCACCTGTCCCGCTGGGCCGGGCTGGGCCGCAAGAGCCCGCTGCTCGCCGGCGTCTTCTCGTTCATCCTGCTCGCCTTCGCGGGTATCCCGCTGACCAGCGGCTTCACCAGCAAGTTCGCGGTGTTCGGGGCAGCGATCGACGGCGGGCAGACCTGGCTGGTCATCGTCGGTGTGATCACCAGCATGGTGCTGGCGTTCCCGTACCTGCGGGTCATCGTGATGATGTGGCTGCAGGAGCCGGGCGAGAGCACGCCGACGGTGTCGATCCCGGGCTTCCTGACGTCCGCGGCGCTGGCCATCGGCGTCATCGCGACGTTCGCGCTGGGTGTGATTCCGGCCCCACTGCTGGACCTCACCAACGACGCCGCGCAGTTCGTCAGATAACTGGCAAATGGCGTGCGGGCCCCGGCTTCGGCCGGGGCCCTTCCGTTTGGCCCGGCAGCTCCGCCCGGCGCCGGTGGCACGGGCGTGACCAGGCACTAGGCCCGGCCGGTGCGCCACTCGCGCGGAGCGCCGCCCGTACCCCGGTACGATCTTGATCTTGAAAGACCGACCCCTGGGGCGGCCGCGGGAAATCCCGTATGGCATCGTGAAACCGTGACTGCTGACAGCGCGCTGACGTCGCTCGGCCTCGACGTCGACCCTGCGGTCGACGCGTCGGTCTCGGCCACGCTCGCCGCGGTGGAGGACGCGCTGCGCAGCAACGTGGCCAGCGCCGACCCGCTGGTCGCGGAGGCCGCCCGGCACTTGATGGACGCGGGTGGCAAGCGGTTCCGGCCGCTCGTCGTGGCGCTCGGGGCGCAGTTCGGCGACCCGGCCCGCCCCGAGATCGTCCCGGCCGCCCTGGTCGTCGAGCTCACCCACCTGGCCACGCTGTATCACGACGACGTCATGGACGAGGCAGCCGTGCGGCGCGGGGCGCCCAGCGCCAACGCCCGCTGGGGCAACTCCGTGGCGATCCTCGTCGGCGACTACCTCTTCGCGCGGGCCGCGGACATCGCGGCCACGCTCGGGCCCGAGGCGGTCCGGCTGCAGGCGCAGACGTTCTCCCGGCTCGTGCACGGCCAGATCGCCGAGACGGCCGGTCCGCGCGGCAGCGATCCGATCGCGCACTACCTGCACGTCATCGCGGAGAAGACGGCGTCGTTGATCGCGACGTCGGCCCGCTTCGGCGGCCTCTTCTCCGGTGCGAAGCCGGAGCACGTCGAGGCCCTGGCCGGGTACGGCGAGACGATCGGCGTTGCGTTCCAGCTCTCCGACGACCTGCTCGACATCGCGTCCGAGTCCGTGCAGTCCGGCAAGACGCCCGGCACCGACCTGCGCGAGGGCGTCCCCACGCTCCCGGTGCTGTACGCGCTGGCCGGCGACGACACCGACGCGTCCGCGGTACGCCTACGGGAGCTGCTGGCGTCCGGCCCGCTCGTCGACGACGCCCTGCACGCCGAGGCGCTGGGCCTGCTGCGGGAGTCCGCGGCGATGAAGCGCGCCCGGGAGACCGTCCGCGGTTACGCGGAGGAGGCGCGGGCGCGCCTGGCGCCGCTGCCGGACGGGTCGCCGCGCCGGGCCATGGAGGCGCTCTGCGACTCCATCGCCGATCGCACCAGCTGATCCTTCTCCACTGTGGAATTCTTTCGGCTTGTCGCTGCGGCCGGTGCGCGACCCTGCCGATGATCGTGGTAAGGCGGCAGCATTCTCGCTGGTGAAACGCAGTGTGCGCCGGAATGCCCGACAGGCCGCGGAAATGACATTCTTGAACGCTGAGTGTCAGTGGCCATACGTCGAGTAGAGATTCGTCATGGTCGACACGCTTCTGGCATTCCATCCGGGGAAGATTATTCATATGGTGTAAGTCCCCGGCGTCGGAGGTAGCTGTGCGCGACCCCCTGGCGGAGCCGTCAGATCTCATCCGGAGCGTGTCACGTGCCCTGCGCGTGCTCGAGTCGGTCGGTCGGGCCCCGCGCGGACTCACCGTGAAACAGATCGCTCGACGGTGCGAACTCACTGTCGCCACGACGTACCACCTCGTCCGCACCCTGGCGTACGAGGGATACGTGATCAGGCGGGAGGACGGCACGTACATCGTGGGCCTCGAGATCGCGGACCGGTACCGCGAGCTGGTCTCGGCGTTCCGCGGGCCGCCGTCCGTCGGCGAGGCGCTACGCCGAGCGGCCGTCGAGACGGGGTACAGCCACTACCTCGGCCGGTTCGTCGGCGGCCGGATCGCGGTGACCGCGTCGGCCGAGGGCGCCCGCTCGCCGTTCATGGACGACATGGTGCCCGGCTTCGACGAGGGCGGGCACGCCACCGCGCTCGGCAAGGCCCTGCTCGCCACCCTCACCGCCGACCAGCGCGCCCGCTACCTGCGCGACTGGGGCATGCGCGCCTTCACCCCGGCCACGCTGACCACCCCCGAGGCGCTGGAGGCCGACCTGGCCGCCGGTGAGCGCCGCGGCATGCAGCTGGAGATGGGCCAGTTCCGCCAGGGCCTCGCTTGCGCTGCGGTCAACGTCATCACCGACCGGGACATGGAACGGCGGCTCGTGCTCGCCTGCGCCCTGCCCGCGGCCGAGATGCTGACCTCCGCGCGCGTCGTCCGCGCCAAGCTGACCGCGGCCGCCCGCAACGTGGCCGAAGCGCTGTCCACCGGTGATGCAGCCACGGCTTGAGGTTGAACCCTCTGTTGAACCCACCGGCTCGCGCGCCCGTATCTGAGGGTGGAACGCGCGAGGGAGGTCGGCCGGCTTGGAGAATCAGGACGCCGAGCTGCTGCGCGCGTTGCAGGACGAGCACGGGGACGCCTTGTTCGCGCACGCCGTACGTCTCTCCGGGGGCGACCGCCAGCGGGCCGAGGACCTCGTGCAGGAGACCCTGCTGCGGGCCTGGCGACATCCCGAGTCGCTGGATCTGCAACGGGGGACGGTGCGGTCATGGCTGTTCACCACCGCGCGCAACCTGGCGATCGACGCCTGGCGGCGACGGTCGGTACGGGTCGGCGAGGTGGTCACGGACATGATTCCCGAGCCTCCGCCCAGCGCGGACGAGGCGGACCGGGCGGTGGAGGCCTGGACGGTTGCGGAAGCCCTGGGACGGCTCTCCCAGAGCCACCGCGAGGTCCTGGTCGAATGCTTCTACCAGGGCCGCTCGGTCGCCGAGGCCGCGGCCCGGCTCGGCGTCCCGCCGGGCACGGTCAAGTCGCGTACGCACTACGCCCTGCGCTCGCTGCGCATGGCCCTGGACGAGATGGGGGTGACGGGATGAGATGCGACCACGAGCACGACGACGGCGCGTACGTCCTCGGCGCCCTGTCACCCGCGGAACGGGCCGCGTACGAACGGCACCTGGCGACCTGCTCGTTCTGCCGCGAGGCGGTGGCCGACATCGCGGTGCTCCCCGGCCTGCTGGGCCGCCTCGACCCGGCCGACTTCGAACGCTTGCTGGAACCCGACTTCTCCGCGCCGCAACGGCCCCCGCATCGCCGCGCGACCATGCCCGACCTGGTCACGGCGGCACAGACGACCCGCCGCGAGGAACGCAAACGGGTCCGCTGGCGAGTGCTCGGCACGGCCCTGGCCGCGGCCTGCCTGGCGCTGGTCGTCGGCATCGGCGCGGTCTTCTGGATGGGCCGGGGCACCGCCAAGGATCCGGCACTCCCCGGACCCGTCGTCGCTATGACGCCGGAGAACGACCAGGTGCCCGTGTCCGCGCAGATCTCCCTCGCCGGGGCGCCGGGCGGCACGAAGGTTCACCTGCTGTGCGCGTACAACCGGGGGAACCAGGACGCCGAGCCGTACACGATCCGCCTGATGGCGTACGGCCCGGACCGCGAGAGCGAGCAGCTCGGCTCCTGGATCGCCTCGCCGGGCAAGGAGTTCAGCATGTCGGGCGTCACGCACTTCACCGACGGGATGCTGTCCCGGCTGGCGCTGGTGCGCAACGACGGACGGACGCTGCTCGCGTACGACGTCCCCTGACAGCCTGCCCCTTGGGTTGTCAGCGTGGCGGCAGGATGGAGGCCGGCTCCGCGGTGGCGGCCGCGGGGTCGGTCCCCGTCCTCCCTGCCTGCGCATCCTCTGCCTCCGTCGCGGCCCGGGCGCCGCGTGCCTCCGTCGCGGCCCGGGCGTCGCGTGCCTCCGTCGCGGTCCGGGCGTCGCGTGCCTCCGTCGCGGTCCGGGCGTCGCGTGCCCTGGCTCGCGATCCGCGGATCCCGTCGACCGTGAAGATGATCAGCGCGATCCACACCAGGCCGAAGCCGGCCAGCCGCGCGGCGGGCATCGGCTCGTGGAACAGCAACACACCGCACGCCAGCTGCAGAATCGGCGCCACGTACTGCAGGATGCCGAGACCCACGAGCGGCACCCGGTTGGCCGACGCCGCGAACAGCAGCAACGGTACGGCGGTCGCCACGCCCGCGAACACCATGAGCGCGGTGTGCAGAACCGACACCTGCCCGAACTCGGCCCCGCCGTCGGCGTTCAACCAGCCCAGATAGGCCAGCGCGGGCAGGGCCAGCACGGCCGACTCGACGAACAACCCCTCCGCCGGCGGCAGCGACAACCGCTTCTTGACCAGACTGTACGACCCGAAGCTCGCAGCCAGCAGCAAAGCGATGTACGGCAGATGCCCGTAGTCGACGGTCAGCACGGCCACGGCGGCGCCACCGATCCCGACGGCCACCCACTGCCACACCCGCAGCCGCTCCCGCTGCACGGTCACTCCGAGCAGCACCACGACCAGCGGCGTGATGAAGTACCCGAGCGCGGTCTCCACGACCCGCGACGAGTTGACGCCGATGATGTAGGTCGCCCAGTTCACGCCGATCAGCAGCCCGGCCAGCGTGACACCGCCGAGGAGACGCCGGTCGCGGACGAGGCGGGCGAGGAAGCGCCAGTTCCGCATCGCGGCCAGCAGGAGGCTCACGAAGACGACGGACCAGATGATCCGGTGCGCGAGGATCTCCAGCGGGGGCGAGGGCTTGAGCAGCTTGAAGTAGATCGGGAAGAAGCCCCACAACGCGTACGCGACCAGCCCGTACAGGTATCCACGCCGTTCCTCGCCCATGACCTCACCGTAAGTTGTGGTCCGGGGTTCGGTCCTTGCATATGTCGAACGTCACCGGGGCGGGCACGGCCGGATCGGGTTGGGCGCGGTGGCGTGGTGGGGGTGCGGCCGCAGCCGGGTGGGCGCTGTCGGCGGCGCTTTGCGATGGTGGTGATTTGCCCGTCTTGTCCCTGTTCGGCCCCGCGGGCGGCTGATGACCGCCCGATCGCTGATGAACCGTCGTCGGCGTGGTTCGTGCCGACGGACGCAGTCATCGCCGGCCTAAAGCTCGCGCAACGGTTGGCGGAGCGAGACTCGCGGGCCTGCGGGCTCGCGCGGTGGCCAGTGGAGCTCGCGCGGCGTTCGGCGGAGTCAGGCTTCGCGGGCCTGTGGGGCTTCCGCGGCAGGCCGACGGAAGGCTGTTTCGCCGGCCTGCCGGGTGATGTCAGTCGTCGCCGCCGTCGGGGACGAGCATGTTGAGCAGCCAGCTCACGATGCCGACCAGGAGGGCGCCCAACACGGCGCTCGGCCAGAAGTCGTCGACGTGGAACGGCAGGTCGAACTGACCGGCGATCCAGCTCGTCAGTAGGAACAGCAGGCCGTTGACGACCAGCGAGATGAGGCCGAGCGTCAACACGTACAGCCCGCAGCCGATCGTCTTGATGATCGGCCGCAGCACCGCGTTGACGATGCCGAAGATGACGGCGACGGCGACCAGCGTGCCGACCTTGCCCGGCGTCGAGTCGGTCGTGAGCCGGATCCCGTCGATGACCAGAGTGGCGATCCACAGCGACACCGCGGTGATCGCCAGCCGGATGATGATGCCCATGGCACGCGATGGTGCCACGGCCGGGCCACCAACATCAGCAACACTCCGCGATCTTGTTGCCATCAAGTGAAGAAAGGGACTTATCGATAGGTGGTGCTGGGGGCGGTGAGTCGCTGTTCGGATGGGTGGTCAGCGTGCAGGTCTGCCGACCCGGCGGGTCCGCGGCGCGTCGTGGTCGGCGGGTCCGCACCCGCAGGGTTCGCTTGTTGGCGGCCGTGCCCTGGCGGCGTTTGCTTGTTGGCGGCGGCGGCCTGGCGGCGCGCCTTGGTCGGCGGCCGCGCCCTGGCGGCGTTTGTTTGTTGGCGGCCTGGCGGCGCGCCTTGGTCGGCGGCCGTGCACCGTCGTTCGCTGCGGTCGGCATTCGCGGCGTTCGCGAGCGCCCGCGGCGTTCGCTTGTTGGCGTGCGGCGGTCCGCTGACCCGGCAAGGGCCGCCCTTCAGTGCGGGGTTTTCGTGACATGACGGCCGGTAGGGGCGAGATGCCGGTGGGCGCGGTCGCGGGGCGGCCGCCGCGCGGAACGGTCGTCCTGACCCAGGGCGTGCGTTGTTCGATCCCGGTGGTCAGCCGCGTGCCGGGGGGCCGATCAGTTGGGCTTCGATGGGGGTCTGGGACAGGGCCGCCCAGCGGACCGCTCGGCGGTTGATGACGCCGATCATGTCGGGGCGGATCTGGGTGAGCCATTTGGCTGTCTCGCCGAGGCCGAGGGCGGCGCCGACGAGCTGGGCCTCTTCGGGGCGCAGGGGCTGGACCAGGAGGAGGTCCGCTCGGGAGGCCACGTCGGCGTCCGCGGGGCTGAAGTCGTCGCGGATCACCAGGGTGGCCTGCCAGCCGGCGCCCGGCCGGTTGTCGGCGCCGACGGGGCCGATGTCCACCACGACGAGCAGCGGGTGCAGGGCCGAGCCCGGGGGGATCTCGACGGCGCGGCCGGGTGGGATCACCGCGATGGACTCGCCGGGCACGGCGGCGCCGCGTACGAAGGGTTCCCAGGCTTGCGGGCGGGCGGTCTGGACCACGACGCGGGCGCCGAGAGCCATGGCTCGCAGGCACATCAGCTGGGCGCAGCGCACGCCGCCCACGAGCAGCGCCCGGGTCTGTTCGGGGCGGAAGAAACGCGCGATGACCGGGTCGCCCCGGCGGTTGCTGCCCACCATCAGACCCGCGTTGCCGAGGGGCAGATCGAGGTCGTCCAGGTGATCGACATTGACCGCCTCCGCGCCGGAGCGGCCGGGCACCGCCGGTGCGGTCGGGATGCCCAGGGGCAGGGTGGCGGTCAGCCCGTCGAGGTGCTCGCCGTCCAGGCGGCGTACGGTGGCCCGCTCGGCGGCGAGGAGCTTGCGCAGCGTCTGAGTCGCGAAGGACAGCGTGGCGGCGTCCGGGGCAGCCAGCCGGATGGTCAGGTCGACTGCTGTTTCCGTACCCGTGGCTGAGCGTGGCCCCGCACCCAGCGCAACCGTCGTCGCCGCTGCCGGAAGTGCGAGCATCCGGGCGACGATGCGCCGCGACGTCTCGATGCGCAGGTCGGGCCAGCGGCCCAGCCGGAACGTCGCCTGGGTCATGCCGCCGACCTGCAGCCCCGGCCAGTTCTCCTGGGCGGCGCCGACACCGTCGTCGTGCGCCAGCTCGGCGATCACGCGCAGAGCGGCGGCCTCGCCGAGCGGACGCACCGTGGTCGGCGCGAGGCGACGCACCAGCTTGCGGACCAGCCCCGACAGCGCGCGCCGGAGATCGTCTTCGGTCCACCCCTCGGCCCGCAGGATCCGCACGGACAGCAGCGCCCGGCTGTGGCCGAGCAGCCGGCCTTCGGTCAATTGACGGTACGAGTTCGCCGGAGTGCCACCGCCCGCACGCAGTGATGGTGCGGGCGCACCCGTGAGCAGAAGCTGAATGCGGCACGGGGGATGCTCCGTGCCCGCAGGTGGCAGCAGGCCGACCGGTGACGGGAAGGTGCCGGTCTCCTCGGCCAGCAGCGCCGTCGGGTCACCCAGCTCGAGCACAGCGGTCAGGCCGTCGCTGTCGGCGATGAGGGCGGCGGGGTCACCCGCGAGCTCGATCTGGTCGACCTGCGAACCGGGAGCGACGAATTCGAGCAACGCCGTCGGCGTGCTGCCGACGGAGACGAGGTGGCGACGACCGGCGAAGCGCATCGCGGTGTCGAGCCACTCGAAGGCCCACCGGCCACGCAGGCGTAGCCAGGTGACGGCAAGCAGCACGACCGCCAGGAAGACAGCGGCGCCGAGCGCGAGCGGGCTGTTGATGGCGCCTATCAGTAAGGCCACAGCGGCCACTTGGGTGCTGACGAGCTGACCGGTGCGAATACCGAACAACCGTCCAGATCGGACACGCTGGGCGGGTAGCTTGGGTAGGCGTTGACCCGCGCCGCCGAGCTCCGGAAAGCTGCGGCCGCTCGCCACCTCTGCCGTCACCCTGCCCGCCCTTCGGTCGACCTCTGCTGCGGGGCTCATCGTATGGCGCGGCGACGGGCGGCGGGGGGCGGCTGTGGACAACGCCCCATCGATATCCACAGGTTGACCGGTCGGGATACCGTGACCGCGTCCGTCCCGCTACGGTCGGCAATCGGAACGGACGATCGGCTGCTCAGGGGTGCCCCCCACGGCATCGCCGGAGGGATTAACCTGGTGGCCACGTCAATGCGCCGGTGGTCGATACGACCCTTCCAACCAGGACCCGGCGCGCGACAGACGACAGAGGAAGCGGGGTGACGTCCGGGGTGGCCCAGACGCAGACAGAAGCCGCGGTGATGGCTCAGACCGCCGCGAAGTTCGACCAGGTCAACAGCCACTTGACCGCGATGCTGAACAAGCTCATGTCGGAGCTCTCGGTGCTCCAGACGGCATGGGTGGGCGCCGGCGGCAAGGCGTTCCAGTCGGTCAAGCACCAGTACCAGCGCGACCTGGCTCAGCTGAACAGGGCCCTGGCGGACACCGCCGAGGCGATCCGCACCTCGGGCATCAGCTACGACAACACCGACAGCGCGGCCGCCGGCACGGTGACCAAGTCCGGTGGCGGCGGCTACGACCTGCCGCTCGAGAACTGACGGCGGGGGAGGATCACTGAGATGAACGACGGTTTGCTGCGGGTGAACTTCGGCGCCCTGGCCCAGGCCGGCGCCGACATCCAGAAGGCTGTGAACGAGCTCGAGAACCAGCTCAGCCAGCTCGAGGCCGACGCGCGTCCCCTGGTCGCCACGTGGGAGGGCAAGGCCCAGGACGCGTACGCCCAGCGTCAGCAGAAGTGGACCACGGCGTCCAACGACCTGAAGAACATCCTCCGCGACATCAAGATCGCAGTGGACCAGTCGGCGCAGGACTACGCCACGACGGAGAACAACGCCGAGAAGCGTTTCACCTGATCCGTACGGTTCGGTCGGGTTGCCCGTTCCGGGCGGCCCGGCCGTTTCCATGTTCGAGTCCGGGTGCGGCGAAGCGTTGGCGGGCGCAGCGCCGCGTTGGCCCGGCGCGGAGACGCGTTGGCGGGCGCAATGCAGCGTTGGCCCGGCGCGGCGGAGCGCTGGCGGTGCAGCGCGACGCTGGCGGGTCCAGCGCGACGCTGGCGGGTCCAGCGCGACGCTGGCGATGCAGCATGGCGTCGGCGCGGGCGGCGGAGCGATGGCGGGCTTATGGGCCGCGCATTGGCTGAAGCTGGCGGGTTGCTCGCGGACAGGTGCCTTGTGCTTCCCGCCGCCCTGGCGATGCCCTCAGAAAGCGCTACTGCTCGTTACGCTCTCGTGTCTCTCTGCCACTGTCGCGGCGGTTGTTTGCCTGGTTGGCTGTATCCACGCAGCCGCCCATTGTGATCGGGGCCTGACCTTGTAGGTTGTACGCGTTGAGGTGGCCCGTTCGCCGCGAAGGGAGAGGTGGACGTGACCGAGTGGGAACCGGCTACGGACGCCGAAGTCGCGATGCGCAACGCCCTGCGCACCGATGATCAGGAGTCCTACTTCCGCATTCTCGCCGGCGTCGACCTGCTCCTGCCCGTCTCCGCGGACGCTCTGGCGGGGCTCGAGCCGCTGGGGTGGGGCACGTGGAGCACCGGCGGGCGTACGCACGTGCTGGCCTTTACCTCCCCGTCCGCGCTGCAGGCCTGCCTGTCTGATTACACGGGATCCGCGAGGCGCGTTCCGTACTCCGAACTGGCCGAGACGTGGCCCAACCTCGAATGGTGGCTGGCGGTCAACCCGGGCCTGCCGATCGAGGGATACCTGCCGGCCTGGTTCGTGGCCCAGCTCAGCCGTGGTGACCTGCGGCTCCCCAAGCGCGGTCCGGCGCGGCAGGGCACCGGCCGGCTCAAGGACCTGCAGGCGGCGGCCATGGCGGCCGCTTCGCAGGGGTACGCGTCCCCGGCATCCGGCGGTCCGGTGCCCGGCGGCGCGCCATCCAGCCCGGTGTCCGGCAGCGCGCCAGCTAGCCCGGTATCCGGCGGCGCCCCGTCCGGCGGCCCGGTGTCCTTCGGTGCCCCGTCCGCCAGCCCGGTGCCCGGTGGCGCGCCGTCCGTCGACCCGGTGTCCGGCGGTCACATGCCTGGCGCGCCGGTTTCCGCTGGTCGCGGCCCCACAGTTTCGAACGGTACGGCAGCCCCGAACGGCCAGGGCCCCGCTGTGCCCCGGGGAACGGGACCCGTCGCCGCGACGGGCTACGGAGCCGGTCAGCAGCCGGGCTACGCGCCGTCCGCGCCCGGCTCCGCGCGAGGCCAGCAGTCCGGCTCCGCGCCCGGCCAGCAGTCCGGCTCCGCGCCGTCCGCGCCCGGCTCCGCGCCGTCCGCGCCCGGCTCCGCGCCGTCCGCGCCCGGCCAGTCCGGTTCCGAGCCGTCCGGGCCCGGGTCGTCGCAGGGTGGGCCGGTCGGCCCCGGTGGGCTTCCCGTGCGTACGCCGGGAGCGGTTCTGCCCAGCGGATTGCCGTCCCGGGTCCCGTCGACCCCGCCCGGCCTGGGTGGCGTCGGCGATTCGTCGAGCTTCAGTGGTTTCACGACGGGCGGCGGCCGGGCGCCTCAGCAGGAGCCCGGTGGCACCGCACCGTCGCCTGCCGCTTTCTCCGGAGGGCCGGTGCGGGCGGCGACTCCGCCTTCCGCGGTTCCGCCGGGTAGCGCCTTGGATGCGCTGGCCAGCCGGTCCGGTACGACCGCGCCGCCCGGCAGTGGCAGCGCCCTCGACGCACTGGGCAGCCGCTCCGGTGGCCCAGGAGCAGGCGGCACGGCAGCATCGAGCGGCGGGCGTTCCGACGCGGCAGGCAACGAGGCCGGCGGCGACGATGCCCTGCCTCCGTTGCAGCCGCCCGATGCCCCGCTTCCCACCCGTACGCCGATGGCGCAGACCCCACCGCTGCCGAGTCACCTCACGGCCGGCGAGCAGGCCGAGGCTGCCGCGCAAGCCGGTACGGGCCCGCAGCTGCCGCGTCGCCAGGTGACCCCGCCGTCCGAGCGGCCCTCGTCCATGGCGGCCGCCGCGCAGGCGCTTGCGGCAAGGGGTGAGGCAGGGGCGTCGCCGACCGCGCCGTCGGACAGCCCGTTGCTCGGTGAGGCACCGACCTCCGTCAACCTTGCCGCGGACCAGGCCGCCCGTACGTCCGCGGCCGGCCCGGCGGCTCGTGGGTCCGTGGCGGACCAGGCGATGCGTCAGGCGCCTGCCGCGACTCCGAAGCCGAGCATCGCGCCGCCGGTCATCCCCGGCGTGGGCGGGGCGAACCGGTCGAGCACCCCCGCGGCGCCGGCCACCCGCCCGTCCGCCCCGCCGACAACGCCGAACCAGCCCGCCGACCTCCGCACGACGGGCGCAGCCGGCACGACCGGCCTGGCCGGCCCGGCGAGCGGAAGCAGCCCAGCCGGCGGAAGTAGCCCAGCCGGCGGAAGCGACTCGGCGACCGGAAGCGGCCTGGGTGGTCCGGCCGGCGGAAGCGGCCTGGCGAGCGGAAGCGGTCCGGCCGTCGGCAACGCCCCAGCGAGCGAATCCGGTCCGGCCGGCGGAAGCGGCTTGGCCAGCGGAACAGGTCCGGCCGGCGAGAGCGGCCCGGGCGGTCCAGCCACCGGGAGCGAGCAGACGCAACCGGACACCCCAGCCGAGGACCGGCCACCGACGGACCAGGCCCGTACGGCTGCGATGACCGGCAGCCTCCCGCGTCGTTCGCCCGCCCCGATCGTCGACCGTCCCGGCGCAGGCGAGGACGCCGGCGCCTCCGGAGCCGCGACGGCCCCTCGGTACGAGCGGGCCGGTCTCGAGGCCACCGC
The DNA here is from genome assembly GCF_040677315.1 of Actinoplanes sp. NPDC049316. NCBI lineage: Bacteria > Bacillati > Actinomycetota > Actinomycetes > Micromonosporales > Micromonosporaceae > Actinoplanes > Actinoplanes sp. NPDC049316. Next base: position 105,098 of record NZ_JBFAQM010000005.1, read on the forward strand.
CCGGATCGACCTGGGGAGCCGCGGTTCGGGGACCGGCGAGTGGTCGGCCGGGGACGGGTGGCCGCAGCAGTCCGGCGGCCCGGCGGCGGACGAGGACGACTTCATCCCGGCGAACGAGGTGGAGCGCGACCTCTACCAGGCCACCATCGACCGCAGCACCGACTCGTTCCTGTCCACGCTGCTGCTCGCCACCGTGCTCGTTCCCGTGGCCCCGCAGTCGCGGCCGGGGAGTTCGCCCGGGGAGTCGGGGTTCGCGTTCCGTACCGAGGATGCGGGTGACGAGCGGTATCTGGTCGTGTTCACGAGCCGGGATCGGCTGGCGGAGCATTACGTCGAGCCCGCCCGTACCGTTGCGGTCCGGTTCGTCGACCTGATCCGTAACTGGCCGGATCCCGCCTGGTCCTTCGCGGTGAATCCGGGCAGTGCCGTGGGCGCGCGGTATCCCGGTCCGCAGGTCATCGCCCTGGCGAACTGGGCGATCGAGGCCGGCCTCGGCGGGGAGCCGATCGAGGAGCCGGCCGAGGGGCCGAAGGCTCTGCCGCAGCGGGCGCACGAGACCGATGTGCGGCCGACGATGATGCAGAAGACCGTTCCGGTGGAGCAGGTCGACTACTACCTGGAGCGCGGGTACGACCGGGTCGCCGGGTTCGTGCACCGGGCCGCCGAGGTGGAGCACATCCAGCAGCCCGGTGAGCTCTTCGCGGCGCTCGGCCTGCTGTACGACGGGTCGCCCTATCAGGGCGATGCCAAGGAGGCGTACGTGCTTCGCTGGCCGGCATTCCGGCCGAGCCTCTACCGCATCCCGTACGGCGGCCAGAACGAGCAGGCGTTGCGGGCCATGGACGGCTGGGTGATCGAGCGGGCGCCGTTCCGTGGCAACGGGTTCGCCCCGGGTGAGGGCAGCGACGTGATCGCCGAGTTCAAGGTGGACAGTGTGCGGCTGCCGCACGGTGCCCAGCTGTGGCGCCTCGACGGGGACGGGGCCGAGCGGATCGTCGCGATCTTCGACGCCGACGCTCCGATGTGGCGCAAGGTGGGGGAAGCCGATGCGTGACGGGTACGTGGTGACCTGGAACGGGCGCGAGTACGACGCCGCGCCCGACGGGGAGAACGTGCGGGTCTACTCGCCCGAGCCCGGCGACGGGTTCGAGGAGGTCCGGCCGGGGCGGTACGTGCGGGTGCTCCAGCCCGGCGAGTACGGCGACCTGGTGTACGTGCGGACGACGTGTTCGTGGCGGGGGCAGCCGTTCATCGTGCTCGCCGAGGCGGACGACTGGCTGCGGCTCGAGTACACGGGCGGACGGGCGCCGATCGCGCGCTCGCTGGGGCTGGAGGAGTTCGACTTCGGCGTGTACCAGGGGTGGGCGCCGGCACACGAGGTCTCCGAGCTCTACGAACACCGCGTCTGAGTAGGCGGGGGCCGCTCAGGCCTTGAGCCAGCGCAGGATCTCTCCGGTGACCACGTCCGGCGCCTCCTGGTGCAGGAAGTGGCCCGCGTCCTCGATGAGGCGCCACTCGTACGGCGCGATGACGTAGCGGCCGGAGCCCTGGGCCGTGCGCGGCAGGACCGAGGTGTCGAGCGCGCCGTGCATCTGCAGGGTCGGGGTGATGAGCGGACGCTGCATGAGCTTCACGAAGCGGTAGCCCTGCAGGCGCAGTGCCGAGCGGAAGACCCAGCGGTACGCCTCCAGCGCGCAGAAGGCCGCCTGCGGGATCTGCATCGCCTCGCGGCAGCGGGCCACGTACTCGCGGTATTCCGGCGTCCGCGTCCACTGGGGACCGCTCCAGCGCTCGATGAGCTCGCCGACGAGGGCGGCGTCATCCTTGGTGAGCACGTGCTCGTAGCGGGGGACCTGGAACTTGAGGGTGGGGGCCGTGGCGGCGATCTGGCCTCGCGGGTCGGCGAAGAGGGCCGCCCGCAGCCGCAGCGGGTGGGCGGCGCCGAGGACGACGAGACGGCTGACCATCTTGGGGTGGAAGGCGGCCGCCGTCCAGCCGATCATGCCTCCGGCGCCCGTGCCGACGATCATTGCCGAGCGTTCGCCGAGGGCCCTGATCAGCCCGGTCACGTCGGCGGCCATCGTGTAGCCGTCGTAGCCGCGCGGTGGCTTGTCGCTGGCGCCGTACCCGCGCAGGTCCATGGCGACCGCGCGGAAGCCCGCGTCGGCGATCCGGGTCATCACGTCGTGCCAGGCCCACCAGTATTCGGGGAAGCCGTGCAGCAGGAGCACGAGCGGTCCGGTGCCCGCCTCGACGACGTGGAACCGGCTGCCGTTGGCGCCGACGAAACGGTGGGTCCAGGGGCCCTCCGTGAGGACGCACGCCTCGTCCACCTGCGAAGTCATGCGCACCAGCGTACGGGCATCGGGCCAGGCCGGGGGCCCGCGGTCATCGCACCCGCTCCACGGCGAGCATCTCGACCGGGGTGCCCTCGCCGCAGTCGATGCGCAACCGGGCGGGAACGAGGCGGACGCGGACGTACTCGCCCTTCTTCAGGGCGGTGCCGGCGGCGGAGTAGACCGCGTACGGCTTGCCGTCGGCGTCCGCGAAGCCGTAGCAGGGGCCGGTGCCGCCACGGGTGATCCAGCCGTCGGTCCAGCCGGGGCTGTGCACGATGTCCGTGGGGGTCTTCGGGATGCCGCTGGGCCTCTTCGCGCCGGGGGGCGGTCCGGTGGGCACGGAGTTGAAAGGCCCGCTGGGTGACGCGCTGGGCGGGACTGAAGGGGAGGCGGAGGGGGTGGGGGAGGCGCTGGGCGAGGAGGGCACGGAGATGCCGTTGTCCTCGGCCGGGGTGGACGAGCAGCCGGTCAGAAGCGCGACGACCAGGGACGTTGCTGCGGCCGTACGGAAAAGGTTCATGAGGTTTCGACCTGGGATCGGCGTCAGCGGTTCCCAGACGGCGCGGGTGGAAAGGCGACGCTGGGAAGTTGAGGCGACAACGCGTCGCGTCGCGGGGGTAACTGTTGACGGCTGCGACATGCTGCGCCGGAACTCGATCGTGTAGCTCCGGCGCAGCGTGCGGTGTCGAGGAACAGGTCCTCGGCTCAGCAGGCGAGTGCGGCCACCTCTTTGGTGATATCAGCCGTCGGAGGTTTGGCTTCGTTGCATCGCATGATGCCAGTGCGGGGTCGTCCCCATGAGTTGACAACACCGCTGATGACGACATCGCCGCAACGATAGGTGAAGCTGGCTTCGACCAATTGGACGGACTCGTAAGTCACCATCGAGCCGTCGCTATCGACGGTGAATTGTCCTGAGGATTTCTCGTGCGGCGACGTTTCGTTCAGTGGTGCAACGGCCGGTCCCGCTTGTTGTGCGAATTTGGCGAAGACCGCAGCGTCGTCTACGGCATCGGATGCCGAGACTGAAGGGACTACAGTTCGAACCGGTCTGAGTTGTGCGGTGAACGGCTTTCCGCGGGAACTCTTGATGATACCGGATACATCGGTCGCCACAACTTTGCGGGACAGAGGCGCCAATGCGACGGTCCCGCCTTTGCAAAACGCTGGCCCTGACGTCAATGCCGGACGGGTGCCGGCAGTGTCTCTGGCAGATGCTGGGCCCGCAGCCGAGTCATTGGCGCCATCGCAGGCAGTAACGTAAAGTAAGACTCCGAGCGCCATGATGGCTGAAACAAATTCGCGGGCCGTACTCATCAGCAGTAATCGCGCTTCGCCAGGTAGGCCAGGCTCGCGCTGGAAACGGTACTCCCGCAGCGCACAGCACCGTCACGCTTAAGTCCGAAGCTCGTCGCTTTGCCTTTGCTCTTCACTGTTACGTGGGTTCCGCTCGAGTTGCAGAGGGAGTAGCTGAAGTTGCCGCTCGTCTTGCGCGCGCCTGCATAGAAGACGTAGACGCTTCCGGGCTTCATCGTCGCTTGTATCGACACGGATCCGGTGGCCGTAACACTGCCGGCGGCAGCGAGTGTCCACGACACCTGGCCGTCCAGACTGGCGATCACGACGCTAGCGCTGACTGTCGCTCCAGAGGTGATCTGGGCGGAGGCGCTGATCGTCCGTTCTCGGGTCGCGGACTTGGTGTATGTCGCAGTGCTGCCGGTGAAGTTCTCGTATCCCCGTGCGTGAGTCACTGTCCACGGGGTGCTCGTGCCACTCCATGAATAGGCCGAGTGGCCGGGCTCGCACTCGAGGGGTGCGCGAACGATGGCTCCTACCTCGGCGAGATCAACTGCCGTGGGGGCCTTAGTGGGTGCCTCTCCAGTGTCAATCTCGTTCGGATTCTCCGGGTACTCCTGGACATCCGGGACGTCAGGCTCATCTGCGGCAACGTGGACGGTTGTGGTCTGCGCTAGCGCGGGCGTGCCTGGAAGAATGCCTACGCATGCAGCAGCGAGGGCCGCGCCAACAATTTTGTGAACGTGCACAATCATCCCCGTTTCTGGAAGTGGTGTCGAATCTAGGGAGCTCCCCGTGCATGCCGACGAGCTGCCGCAGAATTGGCCAACATGGGTTACGCAGCTATGAACCAGATCGGCATTGAGCGCCTACTTAACCCGTGTGCTGTGCCACTCTATCGATCAAGATCGTAGTTGCATAGATGCAACTCAGTTAATGATCTCACGTGGTGGAGTCGGAAGCCGGACAGTTCTACCGGGCATGAGTCGGATTTCGTCATGCGCTTGAAAGAAGTAATGCGAAATGACCCTTTTGCCTATCCTGCTTGTTGTATCCGTCCTGGCGAGGTCCGCCACACCGCTTCTCGACTACGGACGATTGCCGTCCTCGCGAGTCGTTACGTCGCTTGTCTAGTCCTTGCGACAGTGAAGGCGTCAACACGTCGAGTTGGGGCTGCAACTGAATTAGCTCCGGGCCTACGGAGTAGTGCGGTGCTCCCAGGGGGCGTCGAAGTCGTCGGTCGGGTTCGCCTGGCTGAAAGAGTGACGCCCGGGGGCCTGACGGGCCCCCGGGCGTCGGTTGGTGCGGTGGGTCAGGAGATGCGGATCTTCATCGAGGTGCCGTTCTGCTTGAGCACCTTGATCTTGACCCCGACGGCCGGCAGCTTGACGCCGTTCCACGGGATCTCGTCGTAGAAGTACTTCTTGGTGTCGTCGAACGTCGACTGCGCGGCCTGGCCCCGGATGTAGCTGGGCTTGCCGTTGACGTGCAGCGTGAACGAGTCCGCCTTGGTCAGGCCGAACGGGGCGTCGTACAGCTGGATACGCGCCCGCCAGGGCTGGCCCTCGAGGTTGTAGAAGGGCGCCGGGTGGCTGTCGATGATCAGGTTACGGCCGCTGCCGGGGTGCACGTTGACGTTGTTGTCCGCCACCGACTGGTCGTTGTACGAGATCAGCAGGCCCTGCTGGTACGCGAAGTGCTCGGCCCAGTCGGGCTTGGCCGGCCAGCCGAAGTTGTACGGGCCGGTCTTCAGGTACTTGTCGTGGGACACGTAGCTGCGGTTGCCCGCGATGTAGAAGTTGTCGTAGTCCGCCGTGGTGGTGGCGCCGACGACCTTGAAGCCGCCGAGCGTCCACGCCGGGGTGCCCTCGGCGCCGTCGGTGGAGACGACCGCGTCGTTCACCTTGACGGTGAGGTCGTCGCCGAAGAAGCCGCCCTTGGAGACGCCGCCGTCGGTCAGGTAGTGCAGGCGGACCTGCACCTTCTTGCCGGCGTACGCGTCCAGCGGGACGTGGATGTCCTTCCAGGCGCCACCGCTGGTGCCGCTGATCGCCGGACGGCCCGGCTCGCCGCCGTCGGTGCCGAAGGGCGCGCCGCCGACCGTGCCGTCGACCGCGGTCCAGGTGGCGCCGTCGTCCTGCGAGACCTCGAAGTAGAGGTAGTCGTAGCCCTCTTCGATCGAGTAACGGCCCTTGAGGTCGAGCGCGCCGGAGGTCGCGGCGGTCAGGTCGACCGTCGTGCTCAGCGAGGTGTTGAGCCCGTCCTCGTTGCCGGAGAAGTACTGCTTGGTGCCCGCGAACGGGGCACCGAGGTCGGTGGTGACCTTCTTGTCCGGCAGCACCACGACGACGCCCTGCGCCTTGGCGGTGTTGTACTCCTGCGGGCCGAGCTCGAGGGTCTTCTTCTGACCCGCGACGACGGTCTCGTAGTCGAGCCAGCCGAGCTGCAGCTTGTTCCAGGCGCCGAGGTCACCGGGGCGCGTGCCGAGGGGCTCGCCGGCGCCGGAGAGACGGCTCTGCGCCATCAGCGTCCAGTACTCGCTGTTGTTGTTGGTGCCGCCGCTGGTGTCGTAGTCGTCCGGCAGTCCGAGGTCGTGGCCGTACTCGTGCGCGAACACGCTCAGGCCGCCGTTCTCCGGCTGCATGGTGTAGTCGGAGATCCAGACGCCGGTGTTGCCGATCTGGGTGCCGCCGTACTTGTTGTACGAGGGGCCGTCGACGCCGACCAGGTTCAGGTACGCGTTCCAGCGGTGCGCCCAGATGGCGTCCTCACCCTGCTGCGGGTCGCCGTCGGACTGGTCGCCGCCGGCGTGGACGATCTGGAAGTGGTCGATGTAGCCGTCGGGCTCGTTGAAGTCGCCGTCACCGTCGTAGTCGTTGCGGTCCCACTGGTCGAACTGCTTGACCTCGGTGGCGATCTGCGCGTCCGTGCGGCCGGCGGCCTTGCGGTCGGCGACCCACTTGGTCACCGCGTCCTTGACGAGGGCCCAGGCGTTGGTGTCGGTGCAGAGGCCGTTGATGTCGCAGTCGCGGCCGTAGCGGGCCTCGTTGTACGGCACCTTGACCCAGTCCGAGACCTCGCCCTCGACGCTGTAGCGCCCGGACGACTGCGTCTCGTAGTAGGTCTTGAGCGACTCGACGCCCTTGCCCTCGCCGAAGTACAGGTCCTCGTAGTGCTTCTTGTTGTAGTCCGCCTGCCAGACCGTGGTGTTGTCCTTGGACCGGTCGGGCGACGGGATCTTGTTGTGCAGCGGGCCCTCGAAGGTCGTCGGGCCCGGCGTGGCCGGGTCGCTGTCGACGTCCGGGTAGTTCGGGTGCCGCTGGTTACCGAACTCCGCCAGGATGACGAAGATCTTGTCGGTGCGCTCGTTGCTGAGCTCGACGTACTGGTCCTGGCCGGCGGCCTTGACGGTGCGGTCGTTCAGACCGCCACCCCGCGTCTTGCCGACCTTCGCAACGGTGCTGCCGCCGCGCCGCTGCGTCTTGATGTCGCCCTTCAGGACGCCGTTGATGGCCTCCTGACGCAGCTCGCGGCGCTTGTCCTCGACCGGGTTGGGGAGGTCGTCCATGGCGGCCCGCTTGCTGGCCGCCGGTGTCGGCTCCACCGGGGGTGCCGCCTGGGCAACGGTGGGGAGTGAGATCCCGACACCGGTGACCATCGCGGCGCCCAGTAGTCCCACGACTACTTTGCGCACTACGTACCTCCGTCGACGTGCCCGAAACGCTGTCGTGCAGCGGCTCGGCGTGCAGAGGCCCCGGATTCGGGGCCTAGGTGAACGTATGCAAAAAGAGAGATGCGTGGAAGTCTTCGGAACCATTTCTTTATGCGGAATAGGAAGCGGCGCCCGGGAAAGAACCCGGGCGCCGCCGTTATGTCCGGTTCAGCTGACGCGGACCTTCATCGAGGTGCCGTTCGCGTCGACGACCTTGATCTTCACGCCGACCGCCGGGAGCTTCACGCCCTGGTTCGGCAGTTCGTCGTAGAAGTACTTCTTGGTGTCGTCGAACAGCGGCTGCGCGGCCTGGCCCCGGATGTAGCTGGGCTTGCCGTTGATGTGCAGCGTGAACGAATCGGCCTTCTTCAGGCTGAACGGGGCGTCGTACACCTGGATGCGGGCCCGCCACGGCAGCCCCTCCAGGTTGTAGAACGGCGCCGGGTGCGCGTCGATGATCAGGTTGCGGCCCGATCCCGGGTGCACGTTGGTGTTGTTGTCGACCTGCGACGTGTCCCAGTACGAGATCAGCAGACCCTCCTGGTAGGAGTAGTGGTCCACCTTGTCCGGGGTCGCCGGGTAGCCGAAGAAGTACGGGCCGGTCTTCAGGTACTGGTCGTACGACACGTAGCTGCGGTGCCCGGCGATGTAGAAGTTGTCGAAATCCTCGGTCGAGGTGGCCCCGACGATCGAGAAGCCGTCGAGCTTCCACGTGGTGTCGCCCTCGGCGCCGTCGGCCAGCACGGTCGCGCCGTCCGCCGTGATGGTGAGGTCGTCACCGAAGAAGCCGCCCTCGGCCACGCCGCCGTCCGTCAGGTAGTGCAGACGGAAGGTGATCTTCTTGCCCGCGTACGCGTTCAGCGGCACCGAGATGTCCTTCCAGGCGCCGCCGGTGCTGCCCGTCAGGGCCGGGGTGTTGCTGGCGTCGCGCGGCAGCGGGGCGCCGTCCAGCGTGCCGTCCAGGCGGGTCCAGGTGGCCCCGTTGTCCGTCGACGCCTCGAAGTACAGGTAGTCGTAGTCCTGCTCGATGTCGTACCGGCCCTTGAGCGTGACCGCCGCGGTGGTCTTGCCGGTCAGGTCGATCGCGTGCGACAACGAGTTGTTCAGGTCGTCCGCGTTGCCGGAGAAGAACTGTCCGTCACCCGCGTACGGTGCGCCGAGGTCGGTGGTGACCTCCTTGTCGGGCAGCACCACCACGAAACCCTGTGCCTTGGCGGTGTTGTACTCCTGTGGCCCGAGGTTCAGCGTCTTCTGCTGACCGGCCACGACGGTCTCGTAGTCGAACCAGCCGAGCTGCAGCTTGTTCCACGCGCCGAGGTCGCCGGGGCGGGTGCCGATGCCCTGGTCGCCCGCCGCGCTGAGCCGGCTCTGGGCCATCAGGGTCCAGTGCTCGTTGTTGTTGTCGCCCCGGCCCGAGGTGTCGTAGTCGTCCGGCAGGCCCAGGTCGTGCGCGTACTCGTGCACGAAGACGCTCAGGCCGCCGTTCTCCGGCTGGATGGTGTAGTCGCCGATCCAGATGCCCGTGGTGCCGATCTGGGTGCCGCCGAGGAGGTTGTTCGACGGACCGGTGCGGCCCTGGTCGGTGCCGTACGCGTACCAGCGGTGGCTCCAGATGGCGTCCTCGCCCTGCTGCGGGTCACCGTCGGCCTGGTCGCCGCCGGCGTGCACGATCTGGAAGTGGTCGATGTAGCCGTCGGGCTCGTTGAAGTCGCCGTCGTTGTCGTAGTCGTACCGGTCGTACTGGTCGAACGACTTCATGTCCGCGGCGATCTGCGCGTCCGTGCGCCCGGCCGCCTTCTGGTCGGCCACCCACTTGTTGGCGGCGTCGCGGACCAGCGCCCAGGTGTTGTTGCAGACGTGGCCGCCGCAGAAGTCGCGGCCGTACCGGGCCTCGTTGTAGTTGACCTTGACCCAGTCGGTGACCTCGCCGTCGACGCTGTAGCGCCCGGACGACTGGGTCTCGAAGTAGGTCTTCACCGACTCCTTGCCGGCGCCCTCACCGAAGTACAGGTCCCGGTAGTGCTCGGCGTTGTAGTCGGCCTGCCACACCGTCGAGTTGTCCACCGAGCGGTTGGGCGCGGGGATCTTGTTGTGCAGCGGGCCGTCGAACGTGGTGGGCCCGGGCGTGGCCGGGTCGCTGTCCACGTCGGGGAAGCTGGGGTGCCGCTGGTCGCCGAACTCGGCCAGGATCACGAAGATCCGGTCGGTCCGCTCGCGACCGAGCTCGACGTACTGGTCGGTGCCGGTCTTGGCCACCTTGCGGTTGGTCACGCCCGACCCCTGGGTGCGACCGACCTTGACGACGGTGCTGCCGTTCCGCTTGATCGGCTTGGCCTTGCCGCTGACCACGTCGGCGACAGCTTCTTCGCGCAGGGCGCGACGCTTCTCCTCCAGCGGGTTGGGCAGATCGTCCAACGGTGCCGCACCGGATTTGGCTACCGGCGCTGGATCGACCGGCGGTGCTGCGACGGCGCCGGCCGGGACCATGATCCCGACACTGGTGACCATCGCGGCGCCGAGCAGTCCCACGACCACCTTGCGCACTACGTTTACCTCCGTTGGCATGACCGCGCGCTGTCGTGCAGCGACGGCGGTGAACCGCCCCGGTTCCGAGGCTCAGGTGAACGTATGCAAACACACCGATGTCTTGGAAGGGGTGACACGGATTGTTCGGCGATGGTTACGCGTTATGGATCTTCCATAATGCACGAACCGGCAAATGGTCGAAAATGGACCGCGCGCATGAAATGGCGGCAGACCCCACGATCGCAGATCTGCCGCCATTCATAGACAATTATCTCAGTCTTCGGACTTGGCCCCCTGCAATCCGGAGGAGATCAGGTCCATCACGGTCGAGTCCTGCAGCGTCGTGACGTCGCCCAGCGAGCGGTTCTCGGCCACGTCGCGGAGCAGCCGCCGCATGATCTTGCCCGAGCGGGTCTTGGGCAGCTCGGCCACGAGCATGATCTGCCGGGGCTTCGCGATCGGGCCGAGCTTCTTGGCCACGTGGTTGCGCAGGTCCTGGATCAGCTTCTCGCCCGCGTCGCCGCTGGTGTCCACATTGCCGCGCGGGATGGTGAACGCGACGATGGCCTGCCCGGTCGTGGGGTCGGTCGCGCCCACGACCGCCGCCTCGGCCACCGACGGGTGCGACACCAGGGCCGACTCCACCTCCGTGGTGGAGATGTTGTGCCCGGACACCAGCATCACGTCGTCGACCCGGCCGAGCAGCCAGAGCGCCCCGTCCTCGTCCTTCTTGGCGCCGTCGCCGGCGAAGTAGATCCACTCGTCGCCGGTGCCGGCGCCCTTGCCGAAGCGTGACCAGTACGTGTCGATGAAGCGCTGGTCGTCACCCCAGATCGTGCGCAGCATCGAGGGCCACGGCTCGCGCAGCACCAGGAAGCCGCCGCCGCCGTCCGGCACCGACTCGGCCTGGTCGTCCACGACGTCCGCCGAGATGCCCGGCAGCGGGGTCATGGCCGAGCCCGGCTTGGTGCTCGTGACGCCCGGCAGCGGGGAGATCATGATGCCGCCGGTCTCGGTCTGCCACCACGTGTCGACGATCGGGCAGTTGTCGCGGCCCACGTTCGCCCGGTACCACATCCAGGCCTCGGGGTTGATCGGCTCGCCGACGCTGCCGAGGATGCGCAGCGAGGAGAGGTCGTACTTGGCCGGGATGTCGTCGCCCCACTTCATCATCGTGCGGATGAGCGTGGGCGCGGTGTAGAGGATCGTGACCTTGTACTTGTCGACGACCTCCCAGAACCGTCCCCTGTGGGGGGTGTCGGGGGTGCCCTCGTACATGATCTGGGTCGCGCCGTTGGAGAGCGGACCGTAGACGATGTACGAGTGGCCGGTCACCCAGCCGATGTCCGCGGTGCACCAGAAGACGTCGGTCTCGGGCTTGAGGTCGAACACCGCGTTGTACGTGTACGACACCTGGGTCAGGTAGCCGCCGGTGGTGTGCAGGATGCCCTTCGGCTTACCGGTCGTGCCCGAGGTGTAGAGGATGAACAGCGGGTGCTCGGCGTCGAACGCCTGCGGCTCGTGCTTCTCGCTCGCTCGCTCGACCGTCTCGTGCCACCACAAATCCTTCTCGCCCCAGGCGACGTCCTCGCCCGTCCGGCGGACGACCAGCACGTGCTGGATGCTCGGGCACTGCGTGACGGCCTCGTCCACGGTCGGCTTGAGGGCGGACGGCTTGCCCCGGCGGTAGCCGCCGTCGGCGGTGATCACGAGCTTCGCGTCGGCGTCCTGGATGCGGGTGGCGAGCGCGTCGACCGAGAAGCCGCCGAAGACCACGCTGTGCAGCGCGCCGATCCGGGCGCAGGCCAGCATCGCGACCGCGGCCTCGGGGATCATCGGCAGGTAGATCGCCACCCGGTCGCCGGCCGTGACGCCGAGCTCGGTCAGCGTGTTCGCCGCCTGGCTGACGCTCTTGAGCAGGTCGGCGTACGTGATGGTGCGGGTGTCGCCGGGCTCGCCCTCCCAGTGGATCGCGACCTTGTCGCCCAGGCCCGCCTCGACGTGCCGGTCGACGCAGTTGTACGCGATGTTCAGCTCGCCGCCGACGAACCACTTGGCGAACGGCGCGTTCGACCAGTCCAGCGTCTGGTCCCACCGCTTGGCCCAGGTCAGGCGGTCGGCCTGCTGCTCCCAGAAACCCAGCCGGTCGGCGGCGGCCCGGTCGTAGGCCTCCGCCTTGACGTTCGCCTCGGCGGCGAGCGCGGCCGGCGGCGGGAACTGCCGCGTCTCGGAATACAGGTTCTCCAGCGTCTCACTCATGAGGGCGGCTCCTCTGCCGTGACCGGTCTCTCGTTTGTTGAACAGTAGTTCTGCCCGGTGCGCCGGGGCGAGGGTTGCAAGCCGTAGCGCCCTTCTGCCGCGCCGAGTGGCAGGGCGTGCGCGCCGACCGGGCAGGAGCTGCTCGGTACTGCGCGAATCTTGCCACTTCCGAGCCCGTTTGCGCAGCACCTGTTTCGGGTCTTTTTCCGGTTACGGTAGGCGCGTGACGAACGATCCCCTGGCCCCGTTGCTCGCCCTCGCCGACGTGGAGGCCGCTCTCGCCGACGCCCGAGCCAAGGTCGATGCCGCCATGCGGCACCGGGCGCTGCGCCGCAACGGTGGCCAGGTGGCTGCCGAGGCCGGACTGCGCGCGGCCGTCGCCAGCGCCGCGCTGGAGGATCACCGCCACGACCTCGCGTCGGTGCGCGCCGGCACGGTCACCGATCCGGTGGTCCAGGGCGCGCTGCGGGTGTCCGAGGCGCTCGGCGGGCTTGTCGACCTGTGGCCGCGCGCTCCCCGCCAGGTGCTCGCCCGCCTGCACGTGCTCGCCGCGCGGGGCGCGGTGGCCGACGCGGACCTGGGCCGGCTGACCTCCGGCGCCGAGCGGATCGACGCCCTCGCCGGCCTCGTCGCCGGCAACGAGCGGACACCGCCGCTGCTGCTGGCCGCGGTCGTGCACGCCGAGCTGCTGACGCTGCGGCCGTTCGCCGGCCCTGCGGGAGTGGTCGCGCGGGCCGCGGCCCGGCTGACCCTCGTCGCCCGCGGCTTCGACCCGCGCGGGCTCGTGGTGGTCGAGCAGGGCCACCTCGACCGCGAGCCGGAGTACGTGGGCGCCTCGGGCGCCTACGCCACGGGGACTCCTGACGGCCTGCGTTCATGGTTGCGGCACTACGCGGCCGCAGTGTCGGCGGGCGCCGACCACCTCACGCAGATCTCGGACGAGGTGCTGGCACCTTCGGGCAAGTAGGGCATCGCCCGGTCGGTCGCCTTCTGCATCGAAGACCGAAACGCCGGATTCATCCCTGGCCGGGTTGGCATACTCGGTCCCGTGGGAGAGGACTGGGTTCGGCCGTATTCGCCCGGAGTCGGCCGATGGCTCGTCATCGGCTGGGAGGCGATCGCGTTCGCCCTGCTCGGCTGGGCCAGCGTCGGCCTGTTCCAGGTCGAGGGCAACGGGGTCACCTACCTCGCTATGACGCTCACGGCGATCTGGGTGGTCGGCGGGTGGCGCATCCTCGAGATGGGGGTCTACGTCCGCCCCGGCGGGCTCCAGATCCGCGGCCTGCTGCGGTCCCGCCGGCTGGGCTGGGACGAGATCGCGCACGTCCGCCTGCACCGCCACACCAACAAGGTCGGGCGCTGGGAGATCGAGGGCGGGATGACCGTGCTCATCGAGCGGCGGGACGGCTCCACCGTGAACACCGAACTGTGGGCGCAGGGCGTGGACTTCCACAACCGGCCGCACCTGTTCCGCGCCGTCTACCAGGACCTGCGCAGCCGCCACCTGGAAGCCAAAGCCTCCGGAATGTAAGGACGGCGCCTCGCATCCGAGGCGCCGCCGCTTGCGCGTCCGACCGGGTTATCAAGCGTGCACCTGGGTCGTTGTCGGCAGTCCCGCCGGGCATCCCGGTGGGTCCCGCCGCAACGTGCCTGCCGTGGCTGATCGCGCGTGGGTTCCCGGTGGCCGTGCACGAACCTGCTGTCATCAAGGTCCGCGTGTTCTTTCTACGCCTCGCGGTCCTTGATCGCCAGGGCGGAAGCTACTTTGCGTGATTGGTCAGACACTTCGGCGTGACCGGTGTCTATGCCGGCGCGGCCCGCGTGCGGCGGTGCCGGCCGTACAGCGCGAGACCGATCGCCACCCCGACACCCAGGCCGAGCGCCGCTGCCGCCACCGGGACCGCCGGACGTTCCCGCAGCCTGCGGCCCAGCGGCACCGGGTGCCGGAACTCCAGCACCGGCCACGACCGCTCCAGCGCGACGCGGCGCAAGGTCCGGTCCGGGTTCACCACGCTCGGGCGGCCCACGGCCTCCAGCAGCGGCAGATCACTGCTGGAATCCGAGTAGGCGTAACACTCCGCAAGGTCGTACCCGCGCTCGTCGGCCAGCTCCCGCACGCCGTCGACCTTGCTCGGGCCGGCCGCGTAGAACTCGACCTCGCCGCTGTAGCGCCCGTCCACGATGCCCATCCGGGTGGCGATCACGTCGGTGACCCCGAGCAGCTCGCCGATCGGACGCACCATCTCGTCGCCGGACGCGGACACGAGCACGACGTCGCGCCCGGCCGCCTGGTGCTCGCCGATGAGGACGGCGGCCTCGGCGTACACGTACGGATTGATCAGCTCTTCCAGGGTCTCCGCGACGATCTGCTGGACCTGCTCGACCCGCCAGCCCTTGCACAATGCGGCCAGATAGTCACGCGTGCGGGCCATCGTCTGCTCGTCGGTGCCGCCGAGCCGGAACATCAGCTGCGCGTACGCGGACTTCACCACGTCGCGGCGGCTGATCAGCCCATCACGGTAGAAAGGCCGTCCGAAGGCCAGCGCGCTGGACTTGGCGATGACGGTCTTGTCGAGATCGAAGAATGCGGCACTCTGGCCCACGGGCCGAAAGTGTAGCCGCAAGACGCACCCATTTCCGGTGACGGTGGGTACTCGACGGTGGCGCGCTGCTGAGGCATGCTTGTGTTGCGACTGGGATTCATGTTGTCACTTGATGTTGTTGTCACTTGATGTTGCTGTCACTGATGGTCGCGTTCCACCCCATCGAGACTCTCGGTGGTTGCGCCCCCCGCGATCACCGGGCCGATTCGGCTCGACCCCCCCGGAGCCGAATCCTCGGACGGCCCCCGTCACCCCCGACGGGGGTCGTTCCCTTTCCGGTGCAGCGCTTTTTTCAGGTACGGCGCCGGCAAGGCCGGCCCCGCACACACGCGAAGCGACCATCCGGGCGGGAGTTGTGGTCCATCCGCCGGGGCCTCGCCGTTCGGCAGCCGACCGTTCCCGGCGGCGGCCGCGGCCTTCAGGCGCCGGTGGCTCGACTCAGGTCGGCGGCCTGCTCTTCCTCGGGCATGCCGAACAGGTCGCAGAGCCCCGTCACGGAGAGCACCCGCCGGAAGCTGGGGCTGGGATTCGTCACCACGAAACGGGTCTGCGCGTCGGTGGCCGCGCGGTAGCCCTCGATCAACGCGCCGAGCCCCGTCGAGTCGATGAAGGTCGCCTCGGCCAGGTCGATGCGGACTTCGGGCGGGGACCACTGGAACACGGCGTCACGGATGCCCTGGGCGACCTCGTCGGCGCTGGAGAAGTCGATCTCCCCGCGGATGCTCACCAGGGCCGTGCCGTCCTCGCCGAGCGCACTCCGGATCGGGTTCTCCATGCCAACTCCATCGGTCGTGTCGGCACCAACATACCCAACGTGGGGCCCGTCCACTCTCCCCGCGCCTGCCGCGGACCCGCCGATGCTACGCCCGCCCCACCCGCCTCCGACCTGCTCGTCATAGCAGATCAGCCCGTCGGGTACGCGTTGTCCACAGGCCCCGAAGTTATCCACAGGTCGTCGATCTCCGGTTGAGCGGCGCTCCGCAGGGCCGCCACGGTGGGTGCTCCGTTCCGTCCGCCGTGACCGTTGGAGCCGCGATGTCCGCCCGTACCCCCGTCCCGCCCGGGCCGTCCCCGGCCCTGCCGCTCGTCGTCACCGCCGACCCGCCCCTGCTCGACGATCTCGTGCGGCTCGCCGCCCTGGCCGGCACCGAGGCCGACGTGGCCCCCGACCCGGCGGCCGCCCGGCCCCGATACCCAGACGCGCCGCTCGTCGTGATCGGCGCTGACCAGGCCGAAGCCTGCCTGCGTGCCCGTCTGCCCCGGCACCGGCGGGTCGTCCTCGTCAGCCGTGAGCCGATCGCCCCCGAAGCGTGGGATCTCGCCCGCTCTCTCGGCGCGGAGCACGTGGCCGTCCTGCCCCTCGCGGAGCCCTGGCTGGTCGAGCAGTTCACGCAACCGCCCGGGCCGCCGCCCGCCGGACGCGTCCTGGCGGTGCTCGGCGGCCGGGGCGGCGCCGGGGCGAGCACCCTGGCGGGCGGCCTGGCCGTCACCGCCGTCCGCGACGGGCAGCGCACCCTGCTGCTCGACGCCGATCCGCTGGGCGGCGGCCTCGACCTCGTCCTCGGCTGGGAGGAGGTCGACGGTCTCCGCTGGGCCGCGATCGTCGAGGCGGGCGGTCGCGTCGACGCGTCCGCGCTGCTCGGGGCCCTGCCGCGCCGCGGCGACCTGGTCCTGCTGTCGTACGGGCGCGACGCCGCCCAGCCCGTGCCGGCCGAGGCCATGGCGGTCACCGTGGACGTCGGCCGGGAGCGCCGTGATCTCACCGTGGTCGACGTGCCCCGGCACCTCGACGACGCCGCCGTGATCGCCCTCCAGGCCGCCGACCGGGCATATCTCATCGTTCCCGCCGAGGTCCGGGCGACGGCCGCGGCCGCCCGGGTGGCCGCGGCTGCCCGGCTGCATTGCCGGCAGCTGTCCGTCGTCGTGCGCGGCCCGTCGCCGGGGCGGCTCAAGGCCCGCGAGGTCGCCCGTTCGCTCGGCCTGCCGCTGGCCGGTTCGCTGCGGCCGGAGCAGGTCCTGTGCCAGGGACTCGAGCGGGGACACGCGCCCACCGCCGAGGGACGGGGACCGTTGGCGGAGCTGTGCCGGCGGCTGCTGAAGGACCTGACCGACGACGCCGGGACGGCGGACGCGGCATGACCGGCCGGTCCGTCTCCGCACCACCGTCGCTCGCCGAGCGGGTACGGCGGCACATCGCCGAGGAACGTCTCGAGGCGACGCAGGCCACCCTCGTCACCGCCGTACGCCGGGAGGCCGACGCGGCCGTCCTGGGGGACCCGACCGTCCGGCGCCTCGCCGGCCGGGTCCGCGATCAGCTCGTCGGCGCCGGCCCGCTGGCCCCGCTCCTCGCCGATCCGGCGGTCACCGACGTGCTGGTCAACGGCGTGCAGGTGTGGGTGGACCGCGGCCACGGCCTGCACCGGGCGGCCGTGGACGTGGGCGGTCCGGACGACGTCCGCCGTCTCGCCCAGCGCCTCGCCGCCGCGTGCGGCCGGCGGCTCGACGACGGTCTCCCGTACGCCGACGCCCGCCTGTCCGACGGCACCCGTCTGCACGCGGTTCTCCCGCCGGTCGCCACGACAGGGCCGTACCTGTCGCTCCGCACGTTCCGCCAGCGCCCGTTCAGCCTCGACGACCTCGTCCGGCAGGGCACCGTGCCGCCCGCGCTCGCCGCGGTCCTGACCTCGGTGGTCGAGGCGCGGCTGGCCTACCTGGTCACCGGCGGTACGGGTACCGGCAAGACCACGCTGCTGGCGACGCTGCTCGGCCTCGTGCCGCCGACCGAACGCATCGTGCTGGTCGAGGATTCCGCCGAGCTGCGCCCGGTGCACCCGCACGTCGTCACGCTGCAGGCGCGCACCTCCAACGTCGAGGGCGCGGGCGCGGTGGGCCTCACCGACCTCGTCCGGCAGGCGCTGCGCATGCGTCCGGACCGCGTGGTCGTCGGCGAGTGCCGGGGCGCCGAGATCGTCGACCTGCTGGGCGCGCTCAACACCGGCCACGAGGGCGGCGCCGGCACGCTGCACGCCAACGCGCCCTCGGACGTGCCGGCCCGGCTCGAGGCGCTGGGCATGCTCGGCGGCCTGCCGCGGGCGGCCCTGCACGCCCAGGCCGTGGCCGCCCTTCAGGTGATCCTCCAGGTACGCCGCCTCAGCCGCGGCCGTGTCCTGGACTCGGTCGGGGTGCTGCTGCCGACGGGGGAGCAGCACCTCGCCACCGTCATCGCCGCCTGGCAGCGGGGCCGGGGCGCGGGACCGGGCGCGCCGGCCCTCGCCCGTCTCCTGAGCGAACGCGGCGTCGCCGTACCGCCCGTTCTGGGGTGCCGAGGATGAGTTCCTCCCTGCCCACGGTGTGGCCGTGGTCCCTCGCGGCGGTCCTGCTGGTCAGCGCGGCCGTGGTCGCCGCTTGGCCGGCCCGCGCGGGCTTGCGCCGCCTGTCCACGCCGCCGTCGCGGGCGTTGCCGTCGATCGACGCCGGCGCAATCGCCGCCCGCGTCGTCCGGCATCCGGGGCGGTCGATAGCCGTCGTCGCCGCGGCCGCCGCGGTCGCAGGGCTCCTCGTCGGCGGGCCGGTGGCCGCCCTGGTCGGCGCGGTGTACGCGGCGCTCGGCGCCCGGGAGCTCGCCCGGCGGCTCACCGAGCGGCAGGAGATGCGCGAGCACTCGGGCAGCCTGGACGAGTTGAGCGCGCTGGCCGCCGATCTCCGGGCAGGGCTCGGCTTCGCCCCGGCCGCTGCGATCGGCGGGCGCCTCGGCGACCTCGCGGCGGCGGCTCAGCGGCTGGCCGATCGTACGGGCGCCCCGACGGCCGACCTGGTGGACCGCATCGAGGCCGATGCCCGCGCGGCCGACCGGGCCCGGGCCGCCGCCGTGGCCCAGGCCGCCGGTGCGCAGGCGACCGCGCTACTACTGGCCGCCCTGCCGCTCGGAGGCATCGGGCTGGGCTACTTCATCGGCGTGGACCCGCTGGGGGTCCTGCTGCACACCCCGGTAGGGGCGGCGTGCGCCACGGGCGCGGTGCTGCTGCAGGGTGCGGGCCTGATGTGGGCCGGCCGCCTCACCGACGGAGCCTCGCGATGACTGCCTCCCTCTGCGGCGCCGAGGCGATCCTGCGGGCCGGCGGCCCGGTCCAGGTGCCGCTCCACCCCTGTTGCATCGTGACTCTCCTGAGGGCATCGCGCCTGCCGGAGGCCCGGCCCGGCGGCGTCACGTGCCCCCTGCGCGCCTTGAGCGCCGCGGTCACCGTCGCGCGGGAGGTCGCTGCGTGATCCGCCGCCTTTTCGTCGCGCTGACCTGCGGCGCGGCCATCGTCTGGTACGTGGGGCACTGGTGGGGCGTACCGGTCGCGGCGGGGGTCGCGTACGGCGCCGACCGCTGGCTGAGACGTCAGGAGCCGGCGGAGGTGCGCGCCGCGCGTACGCGAGCCGAGTCAGACTTGCCCCTCGCCGCCGACCTCCTGGCCGCGGCCCTGCGCGCCGGTGCACCGGTCGACCGCGCCGTGTCCGCAGTGGCCGAAGCCCTGGGCGGCCCCTTGGCCGACCGCCTCGACCGCGTGGCCCGGTCGCTGCGGCTGGGCGCCGACCCGCCGGAGGCCTGGTCCCACCTCGCCGGCGTCACGGGCGCGGACCGCCTCACCGCCGCGGCGGTCCGTTCCAGCGCCAGCGGGGGTGCCCTCTCCGGAGCATGTACGCGCCTCGCCGACGACCTGCGGGCCGACCGGGCCATCGCCGCCGAGTCGGCCGCCCGGCGCGCGGGCGTCCTGATCGTCCTGCCGCTGGGACTGTGCTTCCTGCCGGCCTTCCTGCTCGCCGGCCTGGTCCCGGTGGTGGTCGCCGTCCTCGGCGCCGTCCTCTGACCCGTCACCACGACAGATACGACAACCGGTCACCACGACACACGACAAGAAGGAGCACCCGTGCACCGACTCATCGCCCGGCTCGCCGCCCTCCGCGCCGATGCGGGCCGCGACGACGGTATGAACACCGCGGAGTACGCCGTCGGCACCCTGGCCGCGGTCGCCTTCGCCGGCGTCCTGCTCAAGGTCCTGACCAGCCCCTCCATCCAGCAGTCCCTCGCCCGCGTGATCACCGAGGCCCTGAAGTGACCGCGCGCCGGCAGCCCGGCCGTCGACCGCTGCCCTTCGCGCGGCGAAGTGTGCGGGCGCGACATCCCGCACTCGGCTGCCCGCCGAGGGCGCTTGATCGGGGCTCGTTCACAGCCGAGCTCGCGGCTGGGCTGCCGGCGCTCATGCTTCTCCTTCTCTGCGGCCTCACCGCCGTCAGCGCCCTGACCACCAAGGGCCGCTGCGTCGACGCCGCCCGTGAAGGCGCTCTCGTCGCCGCCCGCGGCGGTCAGGGCCCCGAGGAGGCCCGCCGGATAGCCCCATCCGGCGCCCACGTGAAGGTGGCCGGCGGGACGGACGTCGTGACGGTCACCGTACGGACTCCGGTGGCGGTGCTCGGGGCGAACCTTCCCGCGATCACGGTCGAGGCCAGCGCCACGGCGGCACGCGAACCGGAGCTCATCCCATGAGCCACCGTGATCGAGGCGCCGCATCCATCTTCGTGCTGGCGGTCGGGCTGGTCTTCGTCGGCGGCGGCGTGGCCGGCGCTGCGGTCGGCGCCGCTCGGGTCGGACGGCACGAGGCCCGTACGGCAGCTGACCTCGGCGCCCTCGCCGGCGCGATGCGAGCCGTCGAAGGCCGGCAGGTGGCCTGCGCGCGGGCCGCCGAACTGGTGGCGGCGAACGGGGGACGGCTGACCGCGTGCCGGCTGGAGGGCCGGGACATCGTGGTCGCGGTCGAAACGGTGGTCAGGCCGTTGCCGGGCCTCGAGCGCCACGCCTCCGCCGTCGCCCGGGCCGGACCGGTCCTCCGATGACTTGTGCCATGCGACCGGTGTTACGCCGCGCTCTGTTCTTCTTCCGACGAGCGGTCGGGGAGGGCGGCCAGCACCGCGTCCAGGACGGATATCGCCTTGGCCTTGTCGAGAGGGTTGTTGCCGTTGCCGCACTTCGGACTCTGCACGCAGGACGGGCATCCCGCGTCGCATCCGCACGAGGTGATTGCTTCCCTGGTCGCTCGCAACCATTCGGCTGCCGTCCCGTACGCCCGCTCCGCGAAGCCCGCACCGCCCGGGTGGCCGTCGTACACGAAGACCGTCGGGGCTTGCGTGTCCGCGTGGTTGGCGGTCGACAGGCCGCCGATGTCCCAGCGGTCGCACGTGGCCATCAGCGGGAGGAGGCCGATCGCGGCGTGCTCCGCGGCGTGCAGGGCACCCGGCATGTCCGGCGGCTCGACGCCCGCGGCGAGCAGGGTGCGCGGCGAGATCGTGAACCAGACGGCGACCGTACGCAGCTCGCGCGGCGGCAGGTCCAGCGGGCGGGTGTCGATCACCTCGCCGGTGCCGATGCGGCGGCGCTGGTACGAGACGACCTGGTTCGTCACGTCGACCTCGCCCAGGAAGAGGCCGACAGGGCCGGCGTCCACGTACTCACGCACCGACACCACCGACAGGTCCGTCACGTCGCGGGCGTGCGTGGACCAGTCCGGCTCCGCGGCGTGCACGAGGGCCACCGCCTCCTCCAGATCCAGCTCATCCACCACATAGGAGACACCTTGATGCAGGTAGACCGCACCGGGGTGCAGCATGACGTGCGACGAGCCCTGGTCGACCGTGCCGAGCAGCCGGCCCGTCGCCGCCTCCACCACGGCGACCGGTGCGCCGCCCGTACCGCGCAGGTCGACCTCCGGGCGGCCCTGGTGGGTCCAGTACCAGCCGGTGGGGCGTTTGCGCAGCGCTCCCGTACGGGTCAGGCCCTCCACCGCGTCGCGCGCGGCCCGGCCGCCGAACATCTCCAGGTCCGCCGGGCGCAACGGGGCCTCGGCGGCTGCGCAGCACAGTTGCGGGCCGAGGACGTACGGGTTGGCCGGATCCAGCACCGTGGCCTCGACCGGGCGGCCGAAGAGCGCCTCGGGATGGTGCACGAGGTACGTGTCCAGCGGGTCGTCACGCGCCACGAGGACCGCGAGCGCCTCGCCGCCGGCCCGCCCCGCCCGGCCCGCCTGCTGCCACAGCGACGCGCGGGTGCCGGGGTAGCCGCAGATCAGCACGGCGTCGAGCCCGACCAGGTCCACGCCCAGCTCCAGCGCGTTCGTCGACGCGAGGGCCAGCAGCTCGCCCGACATCAGCGCCCGCTCGATCGCGCGCCGGTCCTCGCGCAGGTAGCCCGCCCGGTAGGCCGCCACGCGCCGGCCGAGACCCGGGACCGCTTCGTCGAGGGAGCGCCGCGTCATCGTCGCGACGACCTCGGCCGCTCGGCGGGAGCGGACGAAAGCGAGCGTACGGGTGCCCGCGACCACGGCGTCGGTGAGCAGATCCGCCGTCTCGCTCAGCGCGGAGCGCCGGGTGGGCGGCAGGTCGGGATCCTCGTGGGGGAGCAGCGGCGGCTCCCACAGGGCGAACGTGACAGCCCCGCGCGGCGATGCGTCGTCGGTCACCGCGGTCACCGGCAGCCCGGTCAGCCGGGAGGCTGCGCCCTCCGGGTCACCCGACGTCGCCGAGGCCAGGACGAACGTGGGGGTGCTGCCGTACTGGGCCGCCAACCGGCGCAGGCGGCGCAGGACGTGCGAGACGTGCGAGCCGAACACGCCCCGGTAGGTGTGGCACTCGTCGATCACCACGTACGCGAGCCGGCGCAGGAAGGGAGCCCAGCGGGCGTGTCCGGGGAGGATGGCGTGATGCAGCATGTCCGGGTTGGTCAGCACGAAGCGCGAGTGCTGCCGGATCCACTCGCGCTCCTCGCGCGGCGTGTCACCGTCGTATGTGGCCGGCCGTACGCCGTCGAGGTCCAGGCGTGCGACGGCCCGCAGCTGGTCCGCGGCGAGCGCCTTGGTCGGCGAGAGATACAACACGGTCGCCCGTGGGTCCTCGAGGAGCCGGCTCAGCGCGGGCATCTGGTACGCAAGGGACTTACCGGACGCCGTGCCCGTGGCGAGCACCACATGCTGTCCGGCATGGGCGAGCGAAGCCGCGGCGGCCTGATGCTCCCAGGGCTCGAAGCCGTACGCGTCCCGCAGCGGTTGCGGCACCCACGTCGGCCAGGGCACGGTCCGCCCGGCCCGCGCCTCGACCCGCTCGACGTGGGTGATCGGAGAGTCCTCGGCGGACGTTCGGCGCGCTCGCAGCCGATGCAGCAGGTCGGCCGGCCCGAGCGCAGCGAGCCCGCTACGCCCAGCGAGAACATCGCCCTGCCCGGTCCCGTCAGCTTGATCCGCCGGAGGGCCGGCGTGCGTGGCGGAATCGTCGGTTCGCGCGGCGGGAACGGCCGGTTTGCCCTGACCCGCCGCGGGGGTGCCCGGAACAGTGGCCGAAATGTCCGGTGCTGTCGAGCTCACGTCCTGCACTGTGACATCGGTATGCCCCGAACCCCAAACGGGTACGACGGTGGGTGCCGTGCGCCGGGGGATGACGGTCGGTGGTTAGATTCGCTGGGGAGATCGGCTGCCTGAGGGCTTGCCCCGGAGGGAGGAGGACCGATGGAGCTGTCGCTGACCAGCCGGACCGTCGGCGAGCACACGGTGCTCGACGTCGGCGGTGAGGTCGACGTCTACACCGCCCCGCGCCTGCGCGAACGGCTCGTCGAGCTGGTCGACGGGGGGTCGCGCCACGTGGTGGTGGACCTCGGCCGGGTCGACTTCCTCGACTCCACCGGGCTGGGCGTGCTCGTCGGCGCCCTCAAGCGGCTGCGGGCGGCGAACGGCACCTTCGGCCTGGTCTGCTCGAAGGAGCCCCTGCTCAAGATCTTCCGGATCACCGCCCTCGACCAGGTCTTCCCGATCTACCCCTCCATCGAGGCGGCGACCTCGACGGCGTCCGGCGAACGCGACAACACCCCTCCGACGGCGTGATGGCGACGGTACGGCTGTCGTTCTCGCCCGCGCCGGTGCACGTGCGCACCGCCCGGCTGGTCGGCGTCGCGGTGGCTCGGCGCGCGGGGGTCGCCGAGGAGCTCCTCGACGAGGTACGCCTGGCGATCGGCGAGGCGTGCACCCGTGCGGTGGCCCTGCACAACCAGTACAACCTTCCCGACCTCGTCATGGTCGAGATGGCCGACGCCGACTCGTACACGGTGCGGGTGATCGACCGGGCCCCGATCGAGGCCAGCATCGGCCTGACGAAGCTGCCGCCGGACGAGCTGGCGGACGAGTCGCTCACCGACGAGGCGCTGACCACCGGCGTGGGATTCGCGCTGCTCGCCGGCTTCGTCGACGACCTGCAGGTCCGGCCCGTCGAGGAGGGCGCGGGCACCGAGGTCCGCATGGTCTGGCCGGTCCACCGCCGCTGACCCGGCCGCCCAGCCGTGTCCTCACCGCTCGGTCCGGGCCTGTTCAACCGCGGCCTGGCCTCGCCGATCTGTCGGCCTGTTCAACTACGGCCTCGCGCGCGGCGCTGCCCGCCGGAGTGGGCGGTCGGCGGCATCGACCGCCGCTGATCCGCGAGCGGCGCAGATCGCTGTTGATCCGCGAGCGGCCCGGGCCGCCGATAGAGCCGCGGACGGCGCCGGCTGCCGGCAGCCCGCGGACGCCGCTCGGAAATGACGCCATGCGCATGCGAGTGGACGCAGAGGAATGCCCGTTCCCGAGCCCTGCGCGAACACCACTCAGCGCAAAAAGGACGCCGTTCGGCGCATCGCTGGGGAAAGCCCAGCTAGAACCCCGGAGCCTAGGCCGTCACCCGTTCGAACGCCAACCGCTAACACAGCGGTAAACATCACCACGACACGGCCGGAACCAGGTGTGACCATCACCACCCGCGGCCGCTACAGTACGCCGGTAATCAGCTACTGCTCCCTGGTCCCGCGGCCGCGGGACCCGGTTTGTCGTCTCCCCGATGCGGGGATGCGCCCGGCGGTTTCGTCCACTACCGGGTGCGGTCGGTGTACAGGAGGACATTGATGTCCGGGACCTCCATATCCCTCGCCGCGGAGAGCGGCGGGGCGTCCCTCAGCGGTTCGAACGTCACGTTCGTCATCGTCGCGGTGGTGTTCGCGCTGGTCGCGCTCGCCTTCGCCGCCATGTTCGTGCAGTCGGTCCTCAAGGCCGGGCGCGGCACCACCAACATGCAGGAGATCGCCGGGGCTGTGCAGGAGGGTGCGTCCGCGTACCTGTTCCGGCAGTTCAAGACCTTGGCGATCTTCGTGGTCATCGCGGTCGTGCTGTTGTTCCTGCTGCCGGTGCACGGCAACGGCGACAACGAGACCGCGGTGAAGATCGGCCGGTCGCTGTTCTTCGTCGTGGGCGCGGTGTTCAGCTCGTTCATCGGCGGCGCCGGCATGGCGCTGGCGACGCGGGCCAACCTGCGTGTCGCCGCGGCCGCGGGTGAGTCCGGTGGCCGCGAGAAGGCGATGGGCATCGCGTTCCGTACCGGTGGCGTGGTCGGCTTCCTCACCGTGGGCCTGGGCCTGTTCGGTGGCTCGCTGGTCGTGCTGATCTACCGCAGCGACGCCCCGACGGTGCTCGAGGGCTTCGGCTTCGGCGCCGCGCTGCTCGCCATGTTCATGCGGGTCGGCGGCGGCATCTTCACCAAGGCGGCGGACGTCGGCGCGGACCTGGTCGGCAAGGTCGAGCAGGGCATTCCCGAGGACGACCCGCGCAACGCCGCGACGATCGCGGACAACGTCGGCGACAACGTCGGCGACTGCGCCGGCATGGCGGCCGACCTCTTCGAGTCGTACGCGGTCACGCTCGTCGCCGCGCTCATCCTGGGCCAGGCGGCGTTCGGCCAGGACGGTCTGATCTTCCCGCTGATCGTCTCGACGATCGGTGTGGTCATCGCCATCGTCGGTGTCTTCATCACCCGGCTGCGCGCCTCGGACCGCAACGGCCTCACCGCCATCAACCGGGCGTTCTACATCTCGGCCGTGCTGTCGGCGATCATCGTGGCGATCGTCAGCTTCATCTACCTGCCGGCTTCCTTCGCCGGGTTCAACGACGCGTCGCTGGACGCCGGCGTCGTCGGCAGCGACCGCAACCCGCGGCTGGTGGCCATCGGCGCGGTCGTGATCGGCATCGTGCTCGCGGCCGCCATCCAGGCCCTGACCGGCTACTTCACCGAGGTGCAGCGGCGCCCGGTGCAGGACATCGGCAAGTCGTCGCAGACCGGCGCGGCCACGGTCGTGCTCGCCGGCATCAGCGTCGGCCTCGAGTCGGCGGTCTACTCGGCGCTGCTCATCGGCGCCGGTGTGTACGGTGCGTTCCTGCTCGGCGGCTCCTCCATCACGCTGTCGCTCTTCGCGGTCGCGCTGGCCGGCACCGGCCTGCTGACCACGGTCGGCGTCATCGTCGCCATGGACACCTTCGGGCCGATCTCGGACAACGCGCAGGGCATCGCCGAGATGTCCGGCGACGTGGACGAGCGCGGCGCGCAGATCCTGACGGAGCTGGACGCGGTCGGCAACACCACGAAGGCGATCACCAAGGGCATCGCGATCGCGACGGCCGTCCTCGCCGCCACGGCGCTGTTCGGCTCGTACACGAACACGCTGTCGTCGTCGCTGGCCGACGCCGGCATCAGCCCCGACCGGATCGGCAACGAGATCCTCGGCCTGCTGAACATCTCCAACCCGCGCAACCTGGTCGGCCTGCTGGTCGGCGCCGCGGTCGTGTTCCTCTTCTCCGGCCTGGCGATCAACGCCGTCTCCCGCTCGGCGGGCGCGGTCGTGATGGAGGTACGCCGCCAGTTCCGCGACTTCCCCGGCATCATGGACCGCACCCAGCGGCCCGAGTACGGCCGGGTCGTCGACATCTGCACCCGTGACGCGCAGCGTGAGCTGCTCACCCCGGGTCTGCTGGCGATCATGGCGCCGATCGCGGTGGGCTTCGGCCTGGGCGCCGGCGCGCTCGCGGCGTACCTGGCCGGTGCGGTCGGCGCGGGCACCCTGATGGCGGTGTTCCTGGCCAACTCCGGTGGCGCCTGGGACAACGCGAAGAAGCTGGTCGAGGACGGCGCGTACGGCGGCAAGGGCTCCGACGCCCACGCCGCGACGGTGATCGGCGACACGGTCGGCGACCCGTTCAAGGACACCGCCGGCCCGGCCATCAACCCGCTGATGAAGGTGATGAACCTGGTGTCGCTGCTGATCGCCCCGGCCGTCGTGGCCTGGAGCGTCGGTACGGACCAGAACACCGCGCTGCGCGTGACGATCGCGATCGTGGCGGCGCTGATCATCGTGGCGGCGGTCGTCTGGAGCAAGCGCAAGCCGATCTCCATGGGCGACGAGGCCCCCGCGGCGCCGTCCACCTCGGAGAAGGTCAGCGCCTGATCCGAGAGCGGTGGTCAGGAGGGCACTCGGCGCTCGCCGGGTGCCCTCCGTCGTACGTTGGCCGTACGCTGCAATCCATGCGCACGGCCCGCTCCACCTTCTTACTCATCGTCTGCTCGCTCGTCGTGACGCTGGGTGCGTGCTCGAGCGGCCCCGCGCCGCGCGCCTGGGCCGCCTCGGTGTGCAAGGTGCTCGCCCCCTGGCGCACGGAGATCGGCACGCTCGCGACCCGTACGCAGCAGCAGATGACCGCCGCGACGACCCCCGCCCAGGCGAAGGAGAACCTGATGCGGCTCTTCGGCGGCGCGGAGTCGGCCAGCGAGAAGGCCCGCGCGGGGGTGGAGAAGGCCGGGGTGCCCGACGTCGACCAGGGCAAGAGGGTGGCGGAGAGCTTCACGACCTCACTGAGCGCGATGCGCGACGCGTACGGCCGCGCCAAGACGGGCATCGAAGCGCTTCAGACCAGCCCGTCGAAGGACTTCTACGCCAAGGTGGGCACGGTCGTGGAGACATTGAACACCGAGTACAAGGCGAGCGAGCTGGACACGAGCAACCTCTCGTCGGTGGAGCTCAAGGAAGCCTTCGACGAAGCCCCGGAATGTCGTTGATCATGAGTGAGATCTTCGAAGACTGTTGATCATGGCGAGAGTCGAAGAGCCGGAGTGCCGCTGACCATGGCCGAGCCCGGGTGGCCGCTGATCCCGCGCGAGGTGCTGCCCGCGCCGGTCGAGCCCGCCCGCGTCCGGTCCCGCCGGGCCACGACCGCCGCCGCGCCCTCCGGCAAGCAGCTGTCCGTCTTCGGGGTGGAGGCCGTCGACCCGTCGCTGGCCGATCTGGCAGGCCTGCTGGCCGGCCCGGGGACGCTCGGCCGGATGGGCGGTACGGCCCGCGTCGCCGTCCGGGTGGACGCGGCCTGGCGGGTGCACGTGCTGGTCGAGGAGCTCGTCTCCCGGGGGCTGGTGGTCAACTGGCATCCGGTGGCAGCCGAGCCGCGCGAGGATCGGGTGTCCGAGCTGGTCGCGGTGCCGGTCGATCAGGAGATCGACGAGGCCGGGGATGCCGGGGACGACAGCGCACCGCGGACGCCCGAGCCCATGCCGGCTGTCGAGACGCCCGAGCCCACGCCGGCCGTCGAGACGCCCGAGCCCACCCCGGCCGTGGAGACGCCCGAGCCGGCGGACGAGGCAGAAGAGCGGCAGCGAGACGAGGAGGAACCTCCGCCGGCGTTCGAAGTGCGGACCGCGTACAGCAGCCGGTTGAACGGTCTTGCCCGCAGCTGGCCGCCGCCCTCCGGGAGGCTGTTCCTCGACGGGCCGAGGCTGCGCCTCTGGGTCGCGGCGGCGGGGTCACCGCGGCCGCAGGGGTACGCACTCGGTCTGAATCCCGACGGGTTGCTTGACAATGCCATTGATGACGCACTCTCCCGGGTGGGGCTCGCGGGCACGATCCAGGCCGGTCCGGCGTACGTGATCGCAGGTCGCAGGCGTCTCGCCCGGCTCGCCGAACTGATCGGCGAACGGCCCGCCGCGGCCCCCGCGCGGCTGTGGCCGGGCGCCGCAGCTGCGTGATCTTCCCCGATTGTGTACGACACGACGCCATGTTCCCGGTGTACGGTGTCGCCGTCGGACGCGTGCGGTGGCCGGGCCGTTACCATCCGACTTCTGTCTGCCCGGGGAATGCCAGCTCGTCCGGCGCGTTACGTTGAACGTCCGCGTGCCTGCCGTCCCGCGACGGGCCGCCGAGTGAACCGAAGTGTGGGAGTGCCGTGCCGAGTAACGCCAGGACGACCCGTCTGGTCATCGTCGAGTCCCCGTCGAAGGCCAAGACGATCGCCGGTTACCTGGGGCCCGACTATTTCGTCGAGGCCTCCTTCGGCCATGTCCGTGACCTGCCGAAGAACGCCGACGAGGTGCCCGAGAAGTACAAGGGCGAGTCGTGGGCGCGGCTCGGCGTCGACGTCGACAACGGCTTCCACCCCCTCTACGTGGTCTCCTCCGACCGCCGCCAGCAGATCGCGAAGCTGAAGCAGCTGGCCAAGGAGGTCGACGAGATCTTCCTCGCCACCGATGAGGACCGCGAGGGCGAGGCCATCGCGTGGCACCTGGTCGAGACGATCAAGCCGAAGGTCCCGGTCAAGCGGATGGTCTTCCACGAGATCACCCGGCCGGCGATCCAGGCCGCGGTCGCCAACCCGCGCGAGATCGACAAGGATCTGGTCGACGCCCAGGAGGCGCGGCGCATCCTCGACCGGCTGTACGGCTACGAGGTCAGCCCCGTCCTCTGGAAGAAGGTCATGCCGAAGCTGTCGGCGGGCCGGGTCCAGTCCGTCGCCACCCGCATCGTGGTCGAGCGGGAGCGCCAGCGCATGGCGTTCCGCACGGCCGAGTACTGGGACATCAACGCGCAGCTGGCCGTTCAGGGCAAGGCCGAGGGGCCGCGCAACTTCTCGGCGACGCTGATCGCGCTCAACGGCGACCGCATCGCCACCGGCAAGGACTTCGAGCCCACCACCGGCCGGATCAAGCCCGGTGCGGCGGTCGTGCACCTCGACGGCGACGGCGCCCGCGGGCTCGCCGCGCGGCTCGAGGACCGCCCGTTCCAGGTCACCCGGGTCGAGGAGAAGCCGTACCGGCGCCGGCCGTACGCGCCGTTCATCACCTCGACGCTGCAGCAGGAGGCGGCGCGCAAGCTGCGCATGTCGTCGCAGCAGACAATGCGGACCGCTCAGCGGCTGTACGAGAACGGCTACATCACCTACATGCGTACCGACTCGGTGAACCTGTCGGAGACGGCCATCGCGGCCGCCCGCCGGCAGATCGCCGAGCTGTACGGCGAGCGCAGCGTCCCGCCGGAGCCGCGCCGCTACACCGGCAAGGTCAAGAACGCCCAGGAGGCGCACGAAGCGATCCGCCCCGCCGGCGACACGTTCCGGGCCCCCGGCGAGCTGGCCAACGAGCTCTCCGGCG
The DNA here is from genome assembly GCF_040677315.1 of Actinoplanes sp. NPDC049316. Classification (NCBI taxonomy): domain Bacteria; kingdom Bacillati; phylum Actinomycetota; class Actinomycetes; order Micromonosporales; family Micromonosporaceae; genus Actinoplanes; species Actinoplanes sp. NPDC049316. Next base: position 135,118 of record NZ_JBFAQM010000005.1, read on the forward strand.
ACGAGTTCCGGCTGTACGAGCTGATCTGGCGGCGGACGGTCGCCTCGCAGATGACCGACGCGGTCGGCAACTCGATCTCCGTGCGCATCCGGGCGATCTCCACCACGCAGGAGGAGGCCGACTTCGCCGCGACCGGCAAGACCATCACCGACCCCGGCTTCCTGCGCGCCTACGTCGAGTCGTCCGACGACGAGAACGCCGAGGCCGAGGACGCCGAGCGCCGCCTGCCCAACCTGGTCAAGGACCAGCCGCTGACCGCCGAGGAACTGGCCGCGGTCGGCCACCACACCAGCCCGCCGGCCCGCTACACCGAGGCGTCGCTGGTCAAGGCGCTGGAGGAGCTGGGCATCGGCCGCCCGTCGACGTACGCGTCGATCATGCAGACGATCCAGGACCGCGGGTACGTGGAGAAGCGCGGCCAGGCGCTGATCCCGACGTTCATCGCGTTCGCCGTGATCGGGCTGATGGAGAAGCACTACCCGCGGCTGGTCGACTACAACTTCACCGCCGCGATGGAGAACGACCTCGACGGCATCGCCGGTGGCGACCACGCCTCGCTGGACTTCCTCAGCGCCTTCTACTTCGGCAGCCAGAGCGCCGACCCGGACGACTCGATCGCCCAGGCGGGCGGCCTGCGCAAGCTGGTCACCGACAACCTCAGCGCCATCGACGCGCGGTCGATCAACTCGATCCCGCTCTTCGACGACGAGGAGGGCCGGCACATCGTCGTGCGCGTCGGCCGCTACGGGCCCTACCTGCAGCGGCAGCTCCCGGACGCCACCGAGGAGTCGCCGAACGACCGGGTCTCCATCCCGGACGGGGTCGCGCCCGACGAGCTGACCCCCGAGAAGGTCAAGGAGCTGTTCCTCGGCGGCGGCGGGGAGAAGAGCCTCGGCGAGGACCCGTCGACCGGCGAGCCGGTGCTGCTCAAGTCCGGCCGCTTCGGCCCGTACGTGGAGAGCGGGGAGCGGCGGTCGTCGCTGTTCCGCACCCAGTCGCCGGAGACGCTGACGCTGGACCAGGCGCTGCAGCTGCTCACCCTGCCCCGGGTCGTGGGCAAGGACCCCGAGGGCGCGGAGATCGTCGCCAAGAACGGCAAGTTCGGCCCGTACGTGCAGCGCGGCACCGACTCGCGGTCGCTGCAGCGCGAGGACGAGCTCTTCACGATCACGCTGGACGAGGCGCTGGCCCTGCTGGCCGCCCCGAAGACCCGCCAGCGCGGCGTGGCCAAGCCGCCGCTGCGCGAGCTCGGCCCCGACCCGGTCACCGAGAAGCCCATGGTGATCAAGGAGGGCCGGTTCGGGCCGTACGTGACCGACGGCGAGTTCAACGCGTCGCTGCGGCGCGGGCAGACGCCGGAGGAGCTGACCGTCGCGCAGGCCTCGGAGATGCTCGCCGAGAAGCGGGCGAAGGGTCCGGCGCCGAAGAAGAAGGTGGCCAAGAAGGCGGTCGCCAAGAAGACCGCCGACGCGGCCGAGCCCGCCAAGAAGACCGCCGCGAAGAAGGCGCCGGCCAAGAAGGCGACCGCCCGCAAGACGACCAACGCCGCGCCCGCCGCGAAGAAGGCCGCGGCGAAGAAGGCCGCCCCGGCGAAGGCCACGGCCTCCGCCGACTGAACCACCCGGCGCGATCTCCTGCCGAAACACCGACAGGGGGTTGTCGCCGCGGACCTCGAGAGTGGTCGTGCCGGGAGACGCCCGGCACGACTCATCGAGGGGGATCACATGGCGGAGATCAACGGCATCGCCTGGTTCGAGATCGGTACGGACGACCCGGCGGCCGCGGAGCGCTTCTACGGCGACGTCTTCGGCTGGAGCGTCGCGCACGACGACGCAGCCAGCACGGACCCGGCGTACCAGGTGATCAGCACCGGCAGTATGCGTGGCGGGCTCTTCCACACCCGCGGAGAGATGCCGGGCTACGCCGTCTTCACGGTGCTCGTCGCCGACGTCGAGGACACGTGCCGGCGCGTCGAGGCAGCCGGCGGGCGCGTGCAGCGGGCGCCGCAGGTGAACCCCGTAGGTGTGACGTTCGCGCATCTGCTCGACCCCTCCGGCAACCACTTCGCGGTCTTCAGCCCAAAGTGACCTGATGGACGGGCCCGTACGGGATGTCGAGGTCCTCCCGGCGCAGCACCCGCGGCGCCGGGACCTCGGCGGTGACCGAGACCGAGGTGATCCGGTCGGTGCGGAACACGCGCAGGGCGTCGCGCATCCGGCACCAGGCGACGAGATACCAGTGGACCTCCTTGCCGACGTACCCGAGCGGCTCGACCTCGCGCGTGGTGGCGGCGCCTTCGCTGTCCCCGTACCGGATACGGAGCACGCGGCGGGTCGCCAGGGCATCGCTCACCAGGCGCGGGATCGGCGCAGCCGGGCCCGCATCACCCACCAGATGGACGCGCCCGGCCAGATCGTGGGACGCCGCGGCGTCGTCGGCCTGCATCGCGGCGACGAGTTTCCGCAGCGCGGAGCCCGCCGCCGCGCGGAACGGCGTGCCCTCCATCCGCCGCAGCGCCACCGCCATCGCGACGGCCTCGCCCGGCGTCAGGTTGACCGGCGGCAGCGTGCGCGCCTTGTCCAGGCAGTAGCCACCCGTGCGACCCGGCTCGGCGTAGATCGGCACGCCGGACTGCTGCAGGGCGCCGATGTCCCGCTCGACCGTGCGCGCGCTCACCTCGAAGCGGCCGGCCAGCCAGCGGGCGCTGCGGGGCCGAGGCGCGACCGCGCGCAACTCCTCCACCAGGGCGTACAGGCGGTCGGTGCGATTCATGGCCCCAACCTAGGGGCCGGGTACGACAGAAATCAGGCGCCGAGGACCCGGTCCAGGTAGGGGTTGGTGAAGACCCGGCCCGGGTCCAGCCGGTCACGCACGGCCACGAAATCGTCGAAGCGGGGGTACGCGCGCCGCAGCGACTCCGCATTCCGATAGTGCAGTTTGCCCCAGTGCGGTCGTCCGCCCAGCGGCTCGCACACCGCCTCGAACGCCTGGAAGTACGGCTCGTACGGGCTGCCCGAGAACTGGTGCACCGCGATGTACGCCGAGTCGCGCCCGTACCCGTGCGACAGCCAGATGTCGTCCGGCCCGGTGAACCGCACCTCGACCGGGAACTGCACCTTGAACGGCAACCTCTCGATGATCCGGGGCAGCGCGGACAGCGCCTCGGACAGCGCCTCGCGCGGGATCTCGTACTCCATCTCCACGAAGTGCACCCGGCGTGACGTGCAGAAGACCCGGTCCGACCGGTCGGTGTAGGTGCGGGCCGTCAGGGCCCGCGCGGCGACCGCGCTGACCGTCGGGACGATCGCCGGGATCTTCTGACCCAGCTTGCAAGCGCCCTGGAAGACGGTGTTGGAGAGGAACTCCTCGTCGAGCCAGCTGCGGAACGGCGACAGCGGCCGGTCGGACACCGGCACCTTGTTGTTGCGCTTGAGCTGCGCCCGGTCGGTGTACGGATACCAGTAGAACTCGAGGTGGTCGTTGGCGGCGATTTGCTCGTCGAGGCCGGCCAGCACCTCGGGCAGGGGCATCGGCCGCTCGTCGGCGAGCAGCACGAATGCCGGTACGCACCGCAGCGTCACCTCGACCAGCACCCCGAGGGCGCCCAGACCGAGTCGCGCCGCGGGGAAGAGCTCGGACGACGAGTCGATGCGCAGCACCTCGCCGGATCCTGTGACGAGCGTCACTGCCTCGACCGTCGAGGCGAGCGTCGAGTACGCCTGTCCGCTGCCGTGCGTACCCGTGGAGATCGCGCCCGCGACGGTCTGCCGGTCGATGTCGCCGAGGTTGGGCATGGCGAGCCCGTGCTCGGCCAGCACGGCGTTCAGCCGGTGCAGGGGCATGCCGGCCTGAACCGTGACGAGGTCGCCGTCGACGGCGACGAGGCCGGCCAACCGGTGCAGCAGCATCCGCTGGTCATCAGCGACGGCGATGCCCGTGAAGGAGTGCCCGCTGCCGACCGCCTTGACCCGGCGCCCGCCGGCCACCGCCTCCTTGACGAGCGCCGCCACCTCCTCGGCGGACCCGGGCATCAGGATGCCGGCGGCTACGGACTGTTGGTTGCCGCCCCAGTTGTGCCATCGGGGGGACGCGGCGGGGGCTGCGTTGTCACTGGTCATTACGGCCTTGTCCTCCCGACGAGCGGACAGTCGCACAAAACCGGGGATACCGCGTGTCCCCGGCGTCCCGTCGATGCGTCTCGCTCGTTGATCCGAGTAACGTTCCGATTGAGTGCTGTTCGTGACCTTCCTCGGCTCCGCGTACGCGTAGTCCCGGGCCGGTCCGTCCGCGGTCGTGAAGAGTGCTCATTATCACCGCTGAGAGGGAGTGGCGACGCGTGTCGACACCAACCGTCACCACCGGGCCGCTGCGGCGCGTCCCCGTGCAGGGCAGAAGCGTTGCCCGGGTCCAGCGCATGCTCGACGCCTGCGCCGAGCTGGTGGACGAGGTCGGGTACGAAGGCCTGACCACGACCCTGCTCGCCGAGCGGGCCGAGGTCGCCATCGGCTCGGTCTACCAGTTCTTCCCGGACAAGCGGGCCATCGTCCAGGCGCTCGCCATGCGCAACATGGACGCGTACCTGCAAAGTCTGTCGGCGCGTTTCGCCAACGAGACGTTCGCCCACTGGTGGGACGGCGTGGACGCGGCCATAGACGCGTACATCCACATGCACCGGAGCGTGCCGGGCTTCCGTACGCTGCACTTCGGTGACGTGGTCGACCTGCACCTGCTGGACGCCGAGCGGGACAACAACGCGGTCATCGGCGACCGGCTGGCCGAGCTGCTGGTCGACCAGTTTCAGCTCATGGATCGCACGCGGCTGCGATTCGCGCTGCTGATCGCGGTCGAGGCGGCGGACGCGCTGATCAAGCTCGCGTTCCGGCGCGACCCGGCCGGCGACGAGGCCGTGCTCATCGAGGCCAAGGCGCTGATCCGCGAATACCTGCACCGCCACGTTCCGGCCTGACGCCTCAACCCAGGAACGCATACCCCTCGCCCCGGTACGTCGGGGCCGGCGTGGCCGTGTCGCCGTCGACGAGGTGCACCTCGTTGACGTGCTCGCACAGTTCGCCGGCCTTGGCGTGACGGAACCACACCCGGTCGCCGGGCCGTAGCTCGTCCGCGGCCGGGCCGACCAGCGGCGTCTGCACCTCGCCCGCCCCCTCGTCGCCGCGGAAGCGCAGGCCCTCCGGCAGCCACGGGGTGGGCTGGCGCGACGGCCCGGTCGGTCCCGAGGCGATCCAGCCACCGCCGAGCACCGTGGCGATCCGCGGCGCCGGACGGCGGACGACCGACAGGGCGAAGAACGCGGCCGGTGTGGGCCGCCAAGTCCGGTACGTGTCGAAGAGCGTCGGCCCGAGCAAGCCGGAGCCGGCCGCGATCTCGGTGATCGACGGGTCGGCGGCGGTCGCGGCCATGCTGCCGGTGCCGCCGCCGTTCACGAACTCCAGGTCGGCGTGTTCCCGGACCGCCTCGACGGCGGCCATCCGCCGCTTCAGCAGCTCGGGCAGGGCGCGTCGCTGCATCATGCGGATCGCCCGCGCCCGCAGCGCCTGCCCGGGTGGGGCGTCGCCGACGCCGGCGATGTGCGCCTCGTACGCCATCATCGCGACCAGCCGGAATCCGGGGCGGGCCACCAGCCGGCGGGCCAGCGCGCCGGCCTGCGCTGCGGAGTGCACGGGGGAGCGACGTACGCCCACGTGCAGCGGCCCGGCCGGTCGCCACGACGCGTCCAGCTCGAGGCACAGCCGTACGTCCGGACGCCGGCCCGGCGACGTCACCGCGTCGACCAGGTCCAGGTGCGACGGATGGTCGACCATGATGGTGATGGCGGCGGCCAACGCCGGGTCGGCGGTCAGCTCGGCGATCGCGGCCCGGTCCACCGTCGGGTACGCGACCAGCACGTCGTCGCTGACCCCGGACCGGACCAGCCAGATCGCCTCCGGCAGCGTGTACGCCATGACCCCGGACCAGCCGGGGCGCTGGAGGACGCGTTCGAGCAGGGCGCGGACGCGGACGGACTTGCTCGCGACCCGGATGGGCTTGCCGGCCGAGCGCACCGACAGCGCGGCGGCGTTGGCGTCGAAGGCCGCCAGGTCGACCGCGGCCAGCGGCGTCTCGAGGTGGGCGGTGGCCTGGTCGAGCTTTTTCTGCAATGCGCGTCCAGCGGTCACAGGGGCAACCTATCCGCTGATCCGCCAATGCGAAACACCTTCATTTATGCGCCACTCGAACGAGCGCACCCGCGGTGAGCTGCAAGCGCCCGTTAGAGTGCTTCGGGCAGTGGACTAGCCGGAGGTAAGGTCATCGACACCGAAACGAGCTCGGCACGCGACGCCGCCCCCGTGGATCTCTCCGGGGTCGCGGCCCTGCGTTCCGTGCTGCGGATCCGCCCGTTCCGGCGGCTCTGGCTGGTGCTCAGCGTGGCCTCGTTCGGCGACTGGATCGGCACGCTCGCCACCGCGCTGTTCGCCTCCCAGCAGGTCGAGGGCGCCGTCGGGCAGAGCACCGCGTTCAGCAGCACGATCGCCGTACGCCTCCTGCCCGGCCTGCTGCTCGGGCCGCTCGCCGGGGTGATGGCCGACCGGTTCGACCGGCGCTACACCATGGTCATCTGCGACATCCTGCGCTTCTTCTTCTACGGCTCGATCCCGGTGGTGGCGCTCTTCAGCGACTCCGGCGGGCTCACGGTCACCTGGGCGGTGATCGCCACCTTCATCGGCGAGGCGATCACGCTGATGTGGATCCCGGCCAAGGAGGCCGCGGTCCCCAACCTCATCCCCAAGGGCCGCCTCGAGGTCTCCAACCAGCTCACGCTGATCACCACGTACGGCATCACCCCGATCCTGGCCGCGCTCGCGCTGGCGGCGCTCGACGGCCTGGTCCGCGGTCCGATCGGCGGGCTGCCGGACTGGGCCCAACCGGTACAGATCGCCCTCTACATCAACGCGTTCTCCCGCGCCGCCACGGCGGCGGTGGTGTTCTTCGGCATCAAGGAGATCAGCGCGGGCCGCCGCGAACGCCAGGAGAAGAACGCCGAACAGAGCATGTGGCGTCAGTTCACCGAGGGCTGGCGCTACATCGGCGGAACACCCTTCGTCCGCGGCCTCGTGCTGGGCATCTTCGGCGCGTTCGCGGGCGCCGGCATCGTCATCGGCACGGCCCGCTTCTTCACCGCCTCCCTCGGCGCCGGCGACGCCGCGTTCTCCCTGCTCTTCGCGACCCTCTTCATCGGCCTGGCGCTCGGCATCGGCCTCGGCCCGATGATCGTCAAGGAGCTCTCGCGGCGCCGCTGGTTCGGCATGAGCATCGTGCTCGCCAGCGGCTCGGTCGCGTTCCTGTCGGTCGCCTTCCACCTGTCCATGGCGCTGTTCGGCGCGCTCTTCGTCGGCGCGGGCGCGGGCATGGCGTTCCTCGCCGGCGTCACCCTCCTCGGCAGCCAGGTCGGCGACGAGGTCCGCGGCCGGGTGTTCGCCGTCGTCCAGATCGGCGCCCGGCTCGTCCTGCTCCTCGCGATCTCGCTGGCCGGCGTCCTCGTCGGCCTCGGCAGCAGCCGCACGGTCCGCGCCGGCGACTTCTCCGTCGACATCTCGTCCACCCGCGTCCTGCTCCTCGTCGCGGGCGCGATCGGGGTGTGGACAGGCATCAGCGCATTCCGCCAGATGGACGACAAGCACGGCGTATCGGTCCTGGCGGACCTGTGGGGCGCGGTCCGCGGGCGTCCGCTGTCGCCGGCCGAGCCTTTCACACGTACGGGAATCTTCGTGGTCTTCGAAGGCGGCGAGGGAGCCGGAAAGTCGACCCAGGTCACCCGCCTCTCGGAGGCCCTGCGCGAGGCCGGCCACGACGTGGTGGTCACCCGCGAACCGGGCGCGACCAACGTGGGCGCCCGCATCCGCAGCCTCGTCCTCTCCCACGGTTCCGACACCGACGCGCCCTCACCCCGAGCGGAAGCCCTGCTCTACGCGGCGGACCGCGCCCACCACGTGGCCACTGTGGTGCGACCGGCCCTCGAACGCGGAGCGGTCGTCATCAGCGACCGGTACGTGGACTCGTCCCTCGCCTACCAGGGCGCCGGCCGCACCCTGCCGGTCCAGGAGATCTCCTGGCTGTCGTCCTGGGCGACCGGCGGGCTCAAACCGGACCTCGTCGTCCTGCTCGACGTCGACCCCACGGTCGGCCTCGGCCGGGTCGACAGCCGCGGCCTCGGCACGGACCGCCTCGAAAGCGAATCCCGCTCCTTCCACGAACGCGTCCGCTATGCCTTCCTCGACCTCGCATCGGCGGACCCGAAGCGCTACCTGGTCCTGGACGCGGCCCGGCCGATGGACGAGATCGCGGATGCGGTGACGGTCAGGGTGAACGCCCTGCTCACCGGCGAGGACCACCACGCGGAACCGGGCGGTCCGCGAAGCGCGGACCCGAACGAGACGCAGGTCGTGCAAGCGGGCACGGACCCGTCACGGACGGTGCCGATGCCCTCGGACGAGTCCTCCCGCACAATGCCGATGCCCGACGGCGGTGCTGCCCGCACGATGCCGATGCCCGACGGCGGTGCTGCCCGCACGATGCCGATGCCCGACGGCGGTGCTGACTCGTCCAGCACCGTGGCGATGCCGCGGGGTGCGGGTGAGTCCGACGAGACCGTGGTGGTGCGGTCGGTGGGCGGTCCGGATGAAACGGCGGTGATCCTCCCGGCCGGTTCGCCGTCATCGGTCGCGTCGCCGGAGGCGACGCAAGTCATCCCGTCCGCCGAGGCGACCCAGGTCGTGAACCCGGCCGAGGCAACCCAGGCAATGACGGCGACCCAGGCGGTGACGGCGGCCGAGGCGACGCAGGCTGTCGCTTCGCCTGACGCGACGCAGGTTCTTCCTCCCCGGCACGGCGCGACATCGGCGTCTCCAGCCTCGGACCCGCCTGCGGATTCGTCGCCGGCTGCGACGCCTCCGGCGTCGGACGTGGAGACGCCGCTGGAGGTCCTCGAAGAGATGACCGGCAATCACGCCGTTGCCGACGACAGCGCGCCGCTCAACGCGGATGCCGATGCGGCAGCGGCCGGCCCGGATGCCGATGTGGCAGCGGCCGGCCCGGATGCCGATGTGGCAGCGGCCGGTCCGGATGCCGGTACGGCGGCGGCCGGCTCCGGGCCCGGAGCGGCCGCGACTGATGCCGAAGCCGCTGCGGCAGACGACCAGGTGGGCGAGCGCCGATGAGCGAGCGAGAATCGACGCCATGAGCGTGTTCGCCGACCTGGTGGGGCAGGACGAGGCCGTTGCCACCCTGAGCCGCGCCGCAGCGGCCGCCGCGCGCATCGTGGCCGGCGACGACATCGCCGCGGGGGCGATGACGCACGCGTGGATCTTCACCGGCCCGCCCGGCTCCGGCCGGTCCGTGGCGGCGCGTGCCTTCGCCGCGGCCCTGCAGTGCGAACGCGACGGCATCGGCTGCGGCGAGTGTCACGGGTGCCGCACTGCCCTCGGCGGCACGCACGCCGACATCCGGTACGTCGTGCCGGAGGGCCTGTCGATCGGCGTCAACGAGATGCGCGCGCTCGTGCTCCGCGCCGGCAGCGCCCCGTCCGGCGGCCGGTGGCAGGCGGTCGTCATCGAGGACGCGGACCGCCTCACGGAAGCCGCCGGCAACGCTCTGCTCAAGGCCATCGAGGAGCCCCCTCCGCGTACGGTGTTCCTGCTCTGCACGCCGTCCACTCACCCCGACGACATCTCGGTGACGATCCGGTCGCGCTGCCGCGTCGTCCCGTTGCGGCAGCCGTCGGCCGAGGCGGTGGCCGAGGTCCTCGTACGCCGGGACGGCATCGCCCCCGACGTCGCCTCGTGGGCCGCGGCGGCGGCGCAGGGTCACGTCGGTCGTGCCAAACGTCTCGCCCACGACCCGGACGCCCGCAAACGCCGCGAGGCGGTCCTGACCGTTCCGCGTCGCCTGACCGGCGTCGGCGCCTGCTTCGACGCCGCGTCGGCACTGATCGAGGCCGCGGAGGCCGAAGCCGTGGCCGCCCTGACCGAAACCGACAGCACGGAACGCGCGGCCCTCGAACAAGCCCTCGGAGCCGGCGGCACGGGCAGAGGCGCAGCCGGAGCGATGCGCGGAGCGGCCGGCCAGCTCAAGGAGCTCGAGAAGCGCCAGAAGTCCCGCCTCACCCGCTCCCAGCGCGACGCACTCGACCGCGCGCTCGTCGACCTCGCCGGCTTCTACCGTGACGTGCTCGTGACGAACCTGCGGGCGCCCGTGCCGGTCGTGCACACCGACACCGCTGCGCAGTCCGAGGCGGCCGCGGGCAAGTGGTCACCGGAGAGCACGCTGCGACGGCTCGAAGCGGTGCTTGCCTGCCGGGAAGCGATCGAGTTGAACGTCAAGCCGAAGATCGCGGTGGAGGCGATGATGCTCACCCTGTGGAAGGGCTGAGCTCTTCTCTGCTCCGGGAGCGGCCGTCTCCTCGATCGAGGAGACAAGCTGATCTGCTCTTTGCCATGGGATTGACCCTCCTTCTTGCGCCGAGCTGACTGGAAGTCTTCCAGAGTCGCGGCCGTCGGCTCGGGTTATCCACAGCAGGGATCCGCGCCGGTCCGCGAGGGCAGTTATCCACAAGGGACGGCGGAAGGGGATGCGCGGCGGTCGCCGGACCGGGTACGGTTCGGTGCCGGAACGCAATCACTGCGGTACGCCCGGTAAGGAGCCGACGATGCCCCGCGAGATCGACGAGGCGTGGATCGACGAGGCGATCGAGCGCTACCGCCGCCTCGACGTCCTGCGGGCCGAGTTCGACAAGGCGGTCGCGGCCCATGTCGTCTCGGTCCATTCCCCGGATGACACGGTCGAGGTGCTGGTGACCGCGGCCGGCGACATCACCGACGTTCGCATCCGCGGCAACCTGCAACAACGCAGCGCGACAGACCTGGCCCGGGAGGTGCAGGCAGTGGTCACGAATGCTACCGAAGCGGCCCGCTGGGCCAGGGAGAAACTGCACGACGAGATCTTCGGCGCCTTCCGCTCGCTGGGGGAGCACTGATGGAACAGCTGGCCGAGCGCCTCGAGTCCGCGGCCGACGCGCTGACCACAGTGGACCGGTCGCTGCCGGCGCATGCCGCGTCGTCTGGGGCCTTCGGGGCGAGCGACGAGGGCGTGCCCGGCCGGGTGGGCAGACAACTGCACGACCGCTGGGCCGCTGTGCTCGCCGCGCGGGCGCGGGAGGCTGCCGAGGCGGCGAAGGACCTGACGGACCTTGCTGCCGACGTACGACTGACCGCTAAGACCTACGCGGAGACCGACGACGAAACGGCCCGTCGCGTGCGCCGGGGATTCTGATGTACGCCGTGGTGAGACGGGTGCCGTGATGGACCGGCTGAACGAACTGCTGGAGACGGCCGGCCCGCTCCTGCGCCGGGTCGACGCGACGATCTCCGGCGGCGGGGCCCCGCCCGGCGATGAGGTGTGGACGCAGCTGCGCCGCGTACGGCTGCTCCCGGGCGACGCGGTGCGCGCTGTCGCGGCACTGCGACCGGCCGACCTCGTGGACGCGGCACCTGAGTTGCGCGCGGACGCGCGGGCCTACGCGGTGCTCGCCGGGTCGCTACCGGCGCCGGGAGATTGGTCGGGCATAGCCGCGGAGGCTTACGACCGGGTGCGCATGCGGACGGCCACCCATCTGAGCGGCGAACCCGGCAGCCTGGACGAACTCCTCCAGGCCTCCGCCGACCTCGCCGATGATCTGATCGCCTGGATGCATCACACGCGAGAGAGTGTGGCCGCTGTCCTCGCCGACATTCTCGGCTCGCTCGAGGCGGTGGCCCTGGCCGGGGACAAAGTGGACGTCACTGCGCCGCGGGAGCTGGCCGCCGCGGCCACGGTCGCGGAGAGGGTGCTCCGCACGGTGGCGGACGCGTACGACCAGGCGACTGAGCTGCTGCACACGTCGGCGGCCTTGGCGGAGCCGGTCGCTGCGGTGCGGTGACCATGAAGTCCCGGGGAATGGCGATCTCTCAAGCCGTGGACATGGCAACGGCGCCGCACTCGGTTACCGGTTCCGAGAGCGACGCCGTGACCTCCTGCACCCCCCGCAGGCTCAGCTCCCACTCAACGCCTCCCGCGCGGCTTTGTCGCCTCCCCTGGCGCGGAACGAGCCGCTCGGTCGAATCAGGACGGCCCGAGCGGCGTACCCGTCCTTGGCCGTCGGTCGATTCCCGTCACCTCGACGGCCCATATCGAAGCCCGTCCAAGCCGCGGCGGGAAATCTGCACGAGTGCGCACCGCGGCCCGGAACCCCGCCGCCACAGGGCTCAGCCGCCACCGTGCCGGCTCCGCGAGCCGGAGCCCCGCACCGCCGCGCTCAGGAGCGACGTACCCGGAATCCCCGCACCGCACCGCCGCGCCGCCGCGCCCTGTCACGATCGCGAGCGCCCCCGCATGCCGAAGATCAGCGCCGCCGTACCCGCGATCAGCAATGCCACGCCGCTCAACGCGATCACGTCGACCCGCGGCCCGGTGATCGGCAGGCCGCCACCCTCGCCGGCTGCCTCGGCGCCCGACACGCCTCCCGCCGTTTCCGGGGCCACGGCGGCGGCTTCGAGGACGCCCATGTCGAAGTCGAGCACGGCCGCGTCGCTCCCGCCGTACCCGGGCTTGGTGCGGTCGTCCGGCCCACCCTGCGTGATGGTCACCGACAGTGCGGACGCACGGGCCGCGATCGCGCGGCCTCGGGCTGCCTGGCGCACCTCGCCGAGCGAGATCCGGACCTTGGTGCCGGGTTCGACGACCGGCGCGGTCTCGGTGCGGGGCTCGGTGACCTGCGGCAATTCGGGTACGCCGGGGAGCGGGGCACCGTCACCACCCCCCAGGAGCCGCGTCTTGCCGAGCGCTCCGAGCAGCCCGGACGGGGCGGTACCGGACTCCTCGCTGGTCGCCTCCTTCGTGGGCTCGTGCAGAGTGACCTCAATTTCGTCACCGGCAGTGTCGAGCCGCTCGGTCTTGAAGCCCTCGCCGGACACCTCGACCGTGGCCGGGATGTAGCGGACCTCGCCACCATCCTTCATGGACATGCTCGCCCGCAGCGACGGCGCCTTGCGGATCGCGACCTTCACCGCCCCGTCGAGCAGCTCGAACGTTCCCGCCTCGAGACCCGCGGACGCCACGGTCGCCACAGCCGCGCCGTGCCGCTCCACTTCGGTCGTGCTCTCGCTCTCCACCTTGCCGGGTACGCGCACCAGCGCCGAGTCACCGTCCGCGAGAATCCCGGCGTCACGAAGCCGGGCCGTCGCCCGCGTCACTTCACCGTCCGTGGCGCCGCAGGCCATGCCGGCTTCCCACTGGGCGTGAGTGGTCAGCGTGCCGTCGCCCAGGCTGATCGGCCCGGTGTCGGCGGCGCCGGTGGCGCGGCGGTTGGGCTTGTTGTTCGTGGGCGGCGCCTGCTGCTGCAGCGCCTCCGACAGGCCCTCGGGCGCGCCGACGGCGTCGATCATGCGCGCCACGGCCGCCGAACTCACCGGAGCCTGCGCCACCATCGCCGACTTGGCGTCACCGACATGAATCTCCGAGGCCGGTTTGCCATCGGCGGCCCCGAGCGCATTCAGCCGAAGAATCTGGCTGCCGGACTGTGCCGCGTACCGCTCGGCCTGCTCGCAGGGTGCGGGCGCAGCACCGGCCGGCAGCGGCACGGCGAGCATCCCGACCGCCCCGACGGCCCCGGCCGCAACGAGAACCCGCCGTCGTCGCGAACCCGCACCCCCGCGGCCTCCCGCACCCACGCCGGCCGCCGCACCCGGCGATGCAGCCGCGCCGCCTTCCGTACGCACGCCGGCCGCCGCGCTGGCGGGCGACGCGCACGCGGCGGCCGCGTGGCCCGCTGTTGCCGCCGCCCGGGTTGCCGCCGCCCGGGTTGCCGCCGCCCGGCTTGCCGCCGCCCGGCCGCCGGCCGGAACCCCGCCGCTTGCGGCATTCCCGCCGACGCCCGCGCTGCTCGTCGCATCGACGGTCGTCAAGTCCGCCTCCGCAGCCATGGTCAGCTGCGTTTCTGTTGCGGCCGACCGTTTGCGCCCGGCTGCGGCGGCGAGGTGGCCGAGTCGCCGACCGCGGTCGAATCGCACGATTGCCGGCGCTTGGGTCATCCACGACCGGGAGTGCCGGGCGGGCGTGGCGGGCTGTGCAAGATCATCGCGTACGGGCACGGCGGATGCCATGAAAGTTTCCTCCCCCAAGGATTGCCGCAGCGAGCGGCGTCTACGGGACTGCCCAACGAGGCTCGATGCGGGGGGTTGCGCGGATCTATGTCGTTCTGTGGCATTTCGCACGTCCGGTCCGTCGCCGTAGGCTGGGGCCATGGGCATGCTGTGCGCGGTCAGCTTCAACCGGTACGGCCGCCTCTACTACCTCGACCCGGGCGACTTCTCGCCCCAGGTCGGTGACCGGGTCCTGGTCCCGACCGACGACGGCCCCGAGGTGGCGGAGTGCGTCTGGGCGGCGCAATGGGTCAGCGAGGACACGAGCGGTTTCCCCAAGGTCGCCGGTCTCGCCGACGAGCGTGACCTGCGCCGAGACGAGCTGCTGAGAAAACGAAAGGCCGAGGCGAAGGTCGCGGCCAAGAAGCTGATCAAGCAGCACGAGCTGCCGATGAAGGTGGTAGCGGTCGACCACGTTCTGGACCAGGCCGGTACGGGCGCGGCCCGCACGACGATCTACTTCACCGCCCCGCACCGTGTCGACTTCCGCTCGCTGGTCCGCGACCTCGGCGCCACCCTGCACTGCCGCGTGGAGCTGCGTCAGCTGTCCGCCCGTGACTCGGCCCGCGTCCAGGGCGGCATCGGCTCCTGCGGCCGCGACCTGTGCTGCGCCACGTTCCTGACCGACTTCGAGCCGGTCACGATCCGCATGGCCAAGGACCAGGACCTCCCGCTCAACCCGCTGCGCATCTCCGGCGCATGCGGCCGCCTGATGTGTTGCCTCAAGTACGAGCACCCGCTGTACCAGAAATTCCAGGCATCCGCCCCGGCGGTCGGTAGCCGGGTCAGCACCCCGGAGGGCGACGGCCGGGTGGTGGCGCACAGCGTGCCGAAGGACGCCGTGGTGGTCCGCATGGACGCTGACGGCTCGCGCTGCTCGTGCAGCCGGGCCTCGGTCTGCGGCCCCCGCCAGGCCCACGACGAGCACTACGTCTGACCGAACCCGCCGCCCGCGCGCCCGCGACCTAGGGGGTCTGCGGCAGCGTGCCTCCGTCCTGTGGGCCGTGCGGTGCGTCCGGCGCCGTCGATCCGCCTGCCGTGGCAGGGCCGGGGGCTGAGACCGCCGCCGGGCCGTCCACCAGTACCGGCGGCTCGATGAGCCGTACCGTCAGCGGATCCGCCGGCTGCAACCAGGGGCTGTCCGGCGGGCCGCCCGGGTCGGCCGTCCAGGAGTGGCAGACGCGGTCCACGCCGATCGGGTACACCGTCAGCGAACCGTCGGCCGCGATGTGCAGCCGGAGGAAGCTCTTCGAGTCCTCGATGCCCTGGCCCGCGAACAGCTCGTTGACGTTGACGTCGAAGAAGCCCGCGATCACCAGGTACAGCGCGAGGATCTGAGTGGCGACGAACGCGATCACCGGCCCGTACAGGACCGCTGCGGCGACGAGGGGTCCGGGCCAGGCCCAGTCGTGGAACGGCAGCCTCAGCCACACCCAGGTGCCGCCGGCGGCGAGGGCGATGTGGGCGAAACCGTGCAGCAGGCCGAAGATCCAGTGCCGCACGTGTTCGGCTTGTCCCGCGCCGGGTGGCTGCGCGAACAGGACAGCGCCGACGAGTATCAGCACGAGCATGAACACCAGCGGGATGCTGAACAGGCGCTGGAAGATGCCACCCTGGCTGGCCGCGCCGGCCATCGCGAGCATCGTGAGCGTGTGCAGCAGGCCCAGCATGGTGGCGAAACCGGGGTTGCGCGCGGGAATCCTGCGGAAGGCGCCCCAGCTCATGCGGCGCGAATCCGCCGCGCTCGGGAAACGAGACACCAGGTCGTAGGTCCGGCTGCGGCTCGCGCTGCGGGTCAAGGTCTCCTTCGGCGGTACGGTCAGAGCACCCGGCAACTGGTGTGTCGCCAACAGGTACGCGCCCCCGCCGCCGCACGTGATCAGTTCCCGGTCGTCGCCGGAGTAGCGCGCATAGTGGTGCAGGTCGCCGGAGACGAGCAGCCGCACCTGGGCGCCGCTGGGGGCCAGGATGGTGCGGATGAAGTAGTCGACCGCGTCGTAGGCCTCGGGCTTCCGCGCCGCCTTGACCCAGGTGGGCGACGGCGTCATGAGGATGATGCGGTCATCGGGCCCGAGCGCCCGGGCGGCCTTCTCGAAATACACGAGCTGCGGGTCGTCGATGTACGCCCCGAACTGCTCGTCGATCGCGAACAGCCACCAGTTCGCGGGCAGCCGCACGGCGAAGTACGACCGGCGCTGCTGCGTACGCCATCCGCCGATGTGACCGTCCTGGCGGCGGGCGAACAACCGCAGGAAGGCGGTGAGGCCGTCGTACCAGTCGTGGTTGCCGGGCAGCGCGAACAGCGTCGGCTGCGGTCCATCGGCCGGCGGCTCGGGCAGCGCAGCCCGGTACGGACCCTTCATACGGTTCTCGTACTCATCCCCGCTCGCGACCGGATAGACCTGATCGCCGCCCATGAGCAGCACCTGACCGCGCGGCAACTCCCGCCCGTCCACCTCCAGCCGAGGCTGCGCCAGCAGATAAGCCACCGAATACGTGGCGTCGAACCCGTCACCGAGGTCGGCCACGTAGTCGAGCCACAACTCGCCGTCGGTGCCCGGCTCCTCGAAGGAGTCGCCGGGCATGGCGTTCTGCAGCTCGCGCTTGTCGAGATAGGCGCCGAAGAGGATCGCGAGCAACGTCCGCAGGCCGGTGTTGAGCAGCAGCAACGGCGCCAGCCAGCCGACCGGCCGCCGGGGCTTGAACCCGAGCTCGGGGGGATCCATGCTCACCGGTCGCCGAGCACGGGACGGCTCGGCCTCGGCAGCCCGCGGCCGGGGACGCCGGGAAGGCTGTTGATCGGTCACGCATGGCAGAGTAGCCCGGAGGTATGACATCGCCTGTCCGGTTCGGCGCGCCCGGGGGCCACCCACGGCGGACGATCGCGGGGCATGCCGTACACTTCTGTAGCGTTGCCGCCTTAGCTCAGTCGGCTAGAGCGACGCACTCGTAATGCGTAGGTCGACGGTTCGATTCCGTCAGGCGGCTCAGTACGGAAGCCCAGGTCATCGGCCTGGGCTTCTGTGTTTCTCGACGTCCACCACGGTGCTTTCGCCCGTGCTGGTGCACAGGTAGTCCGCACCCAATGCCGAGACCGCCTGGTCCAACCGGTGCGGGTCGAGGTGTTGTCATTTGGCTACAGCGTCATCGTCGCGCTCGCCCGCACGGGCGAGGTATGGCGGCTCCGCGACGACCGTCTCCGCCAAGTGGCTGCCGGGCAGCGGATCCGGAACACCCAGAGCAGGTTCCGCTCCCAGAAGCGCGATGAGTGGGTGCCGACTCGTTGACACCGAGCGTGCGCACCGGAACCGTCCCGGTGGGTGCTGGATCGTCGAGGCCTCGCACGATGCGGCAGGCCAGGCTGTGGGTGGCGATAGTGTCATGAGCTTGGCCGGTTCGCCCACTGCAGCAACGACGCAAACCAACCGGGCCGGCGGGTGCGGCCTTCGCATACGGCGATCTCATCTTTGAAGCAGTTGATGACGGGACGCGGATAGTGGAAGAACTGTGATCGCTCGGTGAATCCTTCCTCCCTCCACTCGTACCGGACGCCGATAGAGCCAATATAGGCGGCAAGCACATACCGCTTCAGCCGGGTGAGGTTCCTGTCTGCCTCCACGAAGTCCGGACTTATGGAGAGACCGCCCTTATAGCGAGCATGGATTGAGTCTGTTGTGATCAATCCCATGTGGGCGTCCGGCATATCTGTGGCGCCGTCGAGAAACTCGCGGAGAGAGTCGGGTATCGGGAACCCGGCGCGCACCATGCGGCAGCCGAAGTGTTTGCCGTAGTAACGCGCGAGATTCAGGGTTCTGGCCTCCCAGTCTGCGCCGAAAACTTGTTGGAAATCGATCCCAGGCATGATACGTAGCCAGGTGCGGTCTACGTACTCTGAATATATGTCGTAGGCATTGTCGAAGGGCTTGGAGCGCTTATTGTTGCAAGGCTCGCACAATGATTTGGGGAACTTGACGACCCCATAGCGGTCCCGGGTGACGCCACTTCTGCCCCTGATCTCACGGGTATTCCCATCGCCATCCCCCCACAGCAATGGCTCGCCGTCGGCCATCAATCGAGTCAAATCAGCACGCTTGAACTTGTGCTCGCCAGTCGTCGCCGGACGGGCCTGGCACCACCAGCACATTCCAGAGGGAGCTACGCGCAAGTGAGCCAGGTCCTTCGGGCCTCGGATGGGGCGGCCATCGGACATGCGATCCTGCATGACCTAATTGAACATGCCGGTTGCACAGCGGTCCAAAGTGCCTCGGCCTCGGCCTGGCCGTACTCGGCATCGGTCGCGAAGCGGCGCGGCAGCCACGCTGATGTCTAGTCCCAGTCTGCGTCCCAGGAGATGTTCGACGGGCGACCTTGGTTTTGTGGGTGGCTCACTGCGGAAAGCCGGTTCCGGTGGCCCGAGGGGCGATCTCTGTGGGGAACATGTTCCCGTGAGTTTCTACCTTGACGTGCTCGCCATCGATCCAGGCGCTGGCGACGACGTGGCGGACGTCTCGCCCGGCCAGCCGATGGCGTCGAGGAATTCCTCCACGGCGGTCACGACGCGACTGAGCACCGCGATCGAATCGGTGATCGGGCCGGGTACGTACATGCCGTGATTTGCGCCCTCCACCTCCAGCACGTGGGGCGACAGCCTGCGGGCCAGATCACCGTTCCAGACCTCGTCGGCGGTGCCACCGACGAGCAGAAAAGGCGCGGTCGCACGGCTCAGCGCATTAGCCACCCACGGCAGGGTGAGCAGGGGCGTGAGCCATACGGCGGGCAGGCTTCTCCGGGCGGCGGTCGTTGCCGCGTTCGAGCCGAGCGATTTGCCGATCAGCAGCGGGCGGCCGCCGATGGTGTCGAGCAGCGGTGCGATCTCATCGCTGACCCAGCCCTCGATCTCCGGCCGGTCCGGGTTCGGGAACTCCCGGGTCCACGAGTGCCGATGAACTGTCGCGCCGCGCTGTTCCGCCACGTCGCCGGAATACATCAGCAGGGGAGCGTACGGTCCGAACCAACCGCCGGGAATCACGACAGCGTCAGTCATGCGCACGACCCTAGGGCGTGGCCGCCAGATCTGGGGTTCAGCCCGGCGGTCGCTCGGCAAGCCGGTGGCGCACGGACCTTCGTCCGTGCGCCACTTGAGCTTGCTGTGTCCGTACTTGTGAATTTGTCAGGCGGTTTGCTTCTCGTGGGCGCCCTCGGCGATTTCCTCGAGCATCTTGGCGCAGAAGGCGGGAAGGTCGTCGGGGTTGCGGCTGGTGACCAGGCCCTGGTCGACGTAGACCTCTTCGTCGACCCACGTGGCGCCGGCGTTGGCGAGGTCGGTGCGCAGGCTCGGCCAGCTGGTCAGCGTGCGGCCGTCGACGACGCCCGCTTCGACGAGGGTCCAGGGGCCGTGGCAGATCGCGGCGACCGGTTTGCCGGCGGTGAAGAACGAGCGGACGAAACGGACCGCATCCGGGTCGGTGCGCAGGAAATCCGGATTGGCCACGCCGCCCGGCAGGACGAGGGCTCGGCGTCGGCCTCTTTCACCTGCTTTTCCACCGGGTACGTGCCGGCCTTGTCCATGTGGTTCACGGCCTGGATGTCACCGCTCTTGATGGAGACGAGCTCCGCCGTTCCGCCTGCTGATTCGACGGCTTTGCGGGGCTCGGTGTACTCCACTTCCTCGACGCCGTCGGTCGCGAGGAACGCGACCCGCTTACCTGTGATCGAGGTGGCCATTGTCGATTCCCCTTTCGCGCGGCGCTGTTGCTCCGTCAGTAGGAGCGGTTCCCGGCGCGGGCGCGGGCAAACGCGGCCGCGCGGCGATTCACGAGTTCGCCGCCGTACCAGGCGCCGAAGACCGCGCCGGCCAGGGCGAGCATCTCGACGGCGAGGAGGCCGCCGCCGGCCACGCGGTCCGGGGTGCGCATACGCAGCATGAGGATCACCGCGAAAAGAATGAGGACGCCCATGTTGGCGAGGCTCTGCAGGACCCCGATCCGCTTCGCGGGCGTGCCGTTCGGCACGAACATCAGGTCGATCGCTCCGGCGAGAGCGGCCAGCATGCCGCCCACCAGGCCGGCGACGATGTTCCAGTACGCGAGTGCGCCGAGAATCTCGGGGCCGCCGAGCAGATCGGCGACATCGAAGAGTACGGCCATCGAGAAAAGTCCCAGCGGGAACATCACGAGGACGGGTTGCACCGCCTGGCCGGCGATTCTCAGTCGGCTCTCCATGGTGCTCACCCTCCCCAGGTCGTTCGTACTCGGTGGTCCGGTATGTGCGGCTCGATCGTCTGTGGCCCTACCCGGCGTCCCGAACGGCGAAACGCGTGGTGACGACGGTTACGGCCGTCGATATCCCTTGATCGATAAGGTGTGCCGCATGGAGTTGGCTGCGCAGATCATGGTGGGCGTCGTGGCCCTCATCCACGTCTACATTCTCGTCCTTGAGATGTTCCTCTGGCGGACGGATCGGGTGCGGGCCACGTTCGGTACCACTGTCGAGTTCGCGGCGCAGAGCGCCACCCTGGCCGCGAACCAGGGCCTGTACAACGGCTTCCTGGCGGCCGGCCTGTTCTATGGTCTCATCTCGGACAGCCTCGCGTTCCAGGTGTTCTTCCTGTGCTGTGTCGTCGTGGCCGGAATCTACGGCGCGGCGACGGCTACCCGCCGGATCCTGTTCGTGCAGGTCGTCCCGGCTGCGATCGCCCTGCTCCTGGTCCTGCTGGCCCGCTGACGGCCGAGCCCGCCGGTACGCAATCTGCGATATGGCAAGTTGATGTGTGGCGAACAGCGCGGTGGCGTGCTGTACTGAGGACAGCGGAGCCGAGGAAGAGACAGCAACGGCACCCGGCGGCAACCGGGTGCCGTTGTCGCCTTCAAGTGCCCGTGCGGAGTGACGTACGAGCGAGGCGGGGATCCTCCCTGCGCCAATGACGGCTCGCCTTTCCTCTCCTCGCTTCGGCTGGGAGCAGGAAAGGGGTGATCGCATGCGCCTCTATTACCGTGGGCCCGACGCGACGGTGACCGGCGACTACTTCGTCCACCACGCACCCGGCGGGGCGAAGTCCTACTCGGTGGGCGAGCTACGCAACGTCGGAATCAGCCGGGCACAGGCAGGCAGCTCGCCTTTCCCGTACGCCATCAGCGGAGTGGCGGTGCTGGCGGGAGCCGCATTGTCCATGGGTGCGATCCCGGTCCTGTACGCCCTCGTGGGCCTGGCGGGATCCGCGGCGGCCGCCGGCACCCTGGCAGTCCGGGCGCGACGAGCTCGGCCGCGGCCGTGGATCCTCCAAGCCGATTACCGCGGCGCGACCGTCCACCTCTACGAATCGGCCGACGACCGTGTGTTTCAGCAGGTCGCCCGTGGTCTGCGCCGGGCGATCGAAGACGGCCGGCTCCGGTCCGCCTACGAGCCGAACGGCCCTCTCTGAGGCTGCCTGCTCGCAATCTGCAACATGGCACTTTGAGTTATGGCGATCAGGATGATGGCTATGTTCTACTTCTGATAGAAGGACACGGCGGAACGTCAGGGGGGATCAGGCGGCACTCGGCGGCAACCGGGTGCCGTTGTCACCACTGGCGAACGGTCCGGTCCCAGCGAGGCGGGAAACATCTTCGAGCCGTGTCACGGCACCCTTTCCCCTCGCGGAGGAGCATGGAAGGGAGTTCGCAATGCGTGTCTACTACCGTGGCCCCGACGCTCTGCTCACCGACGAACACTTCGTGTGGCGTACCGCCACCGCCAACCGGATCTTCGCTGTCGCCGACCTGCGCGACGTCGGACTGGTCCGAGGGGAAGTCGCCAACTCCCAGCTCGCCGGCATGCTCGTGACAGCGGCCGGGCTCGTCACCCTAACGGCTGCAAGTTGGGGTCTCGCAGGAGCGGCCGTCGGCTTCACGGCGGCTGCCGTCGCCCTTGTCGTCGGCATGGTCGTCACGGTTTCGCTGCGGCAGCGCGCCGCCCGCCGCTGGCGTCTCACGGCGACGTACCGCGGCTTGGCCGTGACCCTGTATGCCTCAGCTGACCTGCGCGTTTTCAACCAGGTGACGCGTGCGCTGCGACGCGCCATCGAGGACTCCGGTGCCGTCCGGTCGGCGGGTCCTCTCGCGACTGTCTAACCGATAGTTTCCGGAATGTCACAGGTCTCTTTTCGAGAACAGAGTGCGTGTGCAAGTGCCGTCTGATAAGACGATGAGTAGAGTGGCGCGCGACCTCGCTGATTGCGTCTTGGCAGACAGCGAGGTCGCACGTTGATCGGTCACCGGGGCATCCACTTCGACGATGAAGGAGCCATGGCTGAGGCTGTCTCGCCAACGGTCGCGCGTCGGCGCGTGCGATTGGCGCTGCGCGAGGCACGAGAGGCGGCCGGCCTGACGCAGCAGCAGGTGGCCGACGAGATGGAATGGTCGCTCAGCAAGGTCATCCGGATCGAGAGCGGCGAGGTCACCATCGCCCCGAACGACCTGCGGCCCTTGCTGGCCTTCCTGAAGGTCAAGGACAAGGACGTCATCAGCAGTCTGCTGGTCGACGCCCGGGTGGCCCGGATCCGGCAGCGGCAGGCCTGGTACCAGAAGCCGCCCTACAAGGACGTGCTCAGCGAGTCCTATCGCAAACTGATCGAATTCGAGGCCGTCGCGACGGCCATCCGCTATTTCTCGATCTACTTCATCCCCGGGCCGCTGCAGCTGCCGGAATACGCGGCGGCCCTCATGCGTCTCTGGACCGACGAGATGTCCGAGACGCGGATCAAGGCCCTGCTCGGAGCGCGCCGGCAACGCGGGGAAGCGCTACTTTCCCGCGTCGGCTCCGTTGAACTGTTCGTGCTGTTGGACGAGTCGGTCCTCATGCGCCCCGTCGGCGGCGTGGCTGTGATCACCGCACAGTTGCAGGAGTTGCACCGGCTGGCGAGCGAAGGGGCCATCCGGCTGCGGATGGTGCCGTTCACCCTCGACGCTCCCGTGACCAACAACGCGTCCTTCGATTTGCTTTCTCTTGATCCACACGACAAGGAAGGCATGCTCCTCTATCACGAGAACGGCCTGACCGACGAAGTGATCGAGGACAAGGCCACCACCAGGCGCCACAAGGATCGGTACGACCTGGTGTGGGAAGAGGCTCTCGATGAGTCCGACACGATCGATTTCATCCAGAAGCGCATCATCGATCTGGGAGCGGCCGGCACAGGCCGCCTCCGAGAACACCACCGATAAATCATGAGTCCGTGTGGACTCGTGACGATATGTGTCCACGCGGGCGGCCCTGTGAAAGGCGAACGATGGACAGCGTCACCATGCCCGCATGGCGTAAGAGCAGCAAGTGCGCGAACGGTACCTGTGTCGAAGTGGCGAGGGTCGGGGACGACACGTACCTGATCCGCGACTCGAAGCAGCCCGAGGCTCCGGCTCTGTCGTTCACGAAGGAGGAGTGGGTCGCCTTCGTCGAAGGCGTACAAGCAGGCGAATTCCAGTTCTGAGTCTCGCGTGAGCCGCTCCGCGCATGGAAGACGCGTCAAACCGTGCGCGGAGTGTACAAATACACCGCATATATAGGTGAATAAGCCGCGAATCGCTCCTTCGTCGCGGTTCACTCACTGCTGTCTTTCTGCCGCATCTGGCCGCCGTCGCCTACCGTGGAGCGGGGAACCGTCACGGAGGTGCGTCATATGGCAAATTGGACGGAACAACCGATCTGGCACAGAAGCAGCCGCTGCAGCAACGGCACCTGTGTGGAGGTCGCCCGGGCCGGCGGCGACTACCTGATCCGGGACTCCAAGCAACCCGAAGCCGAACCGCTCCGATTCTCCGCCGACGAATGGCACGCCTTCTGCGACGCCGTCAGGAGCGGTGAATTCGACCTGCGCTGAGGCGGTGTCGGGGTCACTGTCGGTGCTGCCCGGAACCTTGGAGCCGGATCCGCCGCCGGTGGCCGCGACCGCCCGGCGACGCCGTGGGCATCTTGCGTAAGCGCGCCAGCACGTTCTTCGGGGCCGGCAGTGTGCCCGAGGACGCCGACATGTTCGACCGCCGACATTGGCCCGCTCGGTTGCCCGGTACGGCCTCCGAGGGCGTGGAGCTGCTCGAGCGCTCGTACCGATGGTGGCGTGACGGGGTGGCCGGCCTCGACGAGGACGGGCTGCTGCGGCAACTGGGGCCGAAGGGAGCCTTCTTCGCCGCGGAGCCGATGGCCACGCTTGTGCTGCACCTCAACCGGGAGGTGTTCCATCACGGTGGGGAGGTCGGGATTTGTATCGGGCCACGGGCGCGAGCGCTCGCGACGACCGGCTGTCGGTGATGCGGTGAGGGTTGTCCTGGTGTCGCTGTCGTAGTCGGGTCGACCGGCATGCCGCGGACCGCTGGTCGGGCCCGCGCCGGCAAGCCATCCGGTCCGGTCCTCCGGGCCGCTGCCCGGGCCGGCGGCTTGCCGGCTTGCTGACCTACCCGGCGTTCCGGGCTGTTGCGGGGTCGTCGGTGTGGGGCTCGACGGGGGTGGAGTCCGGGGAGGGGAGCGGGCGGATGGCGCCGGCGATGGAGGTGGCCACGGCCAGGACCATCGCCACCGCTGTCAGGGCTTTCAGGACGGTGATGTGATCGCCGAGGAAGCCGACCAGCGGCGGGCCGCCGAGGAACGCGCAGTAGCCGATGGAGGCGACCACACTGACCCGGGGCGCCGCTCGGGTCGGGTCGTCCGCTGCGGCGCTCATGCCGACCGGGAAGCCGAGGGAGGCGCCGAGGCCCCACAGCAGGGCGCCGGCGAAGGCGGTCGCGGTGTTCGGGCCGAACACGAAGATGAGCAGGCCGGTGAGGCTGAGGACGGCCAGGGCGCGAAGCACCGCGACGCGGCCGTAGCGGTCGAGCAGCGGCGGGCCGAACCAGCGGCCGACGGTCATCGCGGTCATGAAGAGCGCGAAGGCGAGCGTGCCGGTGGTCGCGGCCGTGCCGTAGTCGTCGATCATGGCGACGCTGATCCAGTCGATGCCAGCGCCCTCCGCGAAGGCGAAAGCCAGGACGAAGAGGCCGATGAGCAGAGTACGGGGCTCGCGCCAGGCGGTCAGGGCGCTCGTGCGGCGCCCACCGCCCGGGGAACCGGGAGCGGAACCCGCTGAAGTACCGGCGGAAGAGCCCGGAGCGGCAGCGGCGCTGTGGGGTGCCGATGCCGGTTCCGGCACGTCGTGGTCGTCCGGGACGAAGCTGCGTACGGAGACGATGACCGCCGCCGCGATCAGCAGGGCCGCGACGATCAAGTGGACGGTCACCGAGATGTGCAGGGCGACCGCCGCCGCGCCCACTCCGGCGCCGGCCACCGTTCCGACGCTGTAACCCGCGTGGAAGCGGGGCATGATCGCTTTGCCGAGGCGGCGTTCCACCACCGCGCCCTGGACGTTCATGGCGACGTCCCAGGCGCCGTTGGCGAAGCCGAAGAAGAAGAGCCCCACGACGACGGGCGGGACGCCGTACGGGTAACCGAGCGCGACCGTCGTCACCGCCAGCGCGAGCAGCGCCGCCATGGCGACCACCGTGCGGCGCGAGCCGAAGCGGGCGACGATTTGGCCGGCCAGCACCAGCGAGATGATCGAGCCGGTGGCGATGGCGAGTAGCACCATGCCGAGGCGGGACGGGGTGAGGCCGAGCCCGTCGCGTACCTGGGGGATGCGCGTGGCCCACGACGCCATGGCGACGCCCGCGCCGATGAAGGCGATGTAGACGGCCCGGGCCGCGGCTGTCGCCGACGCGGGTGCGGGGCGCGTGAGGGTGGTCATGATCCTGCTTCCGCGGGTACGAGGCGGCTGATGATGTCGCGGGTCTCGGCGCGGGTGGCGCCTCGGGTGGTGGCGAGGACCTTGTGCATGACCAGGCCTTCGATGAGGGCGTCGACGCCCCGGGCGGTGGTCGGGTCGATGAAGCGTTCGAGGACCGCGCGGCTGGTGTGCATCCAGGACTCCGTGACCTCGCGCAGGGCCGGGTCGCGCAGCGCAGCGAGGTACAGCTCGTACGCCACGGCCCAGTCGTGCGGGTCGGCGTCCGCGTCGCTGTGGATCAGGTTCGTGACGGCCTCGACGAAGTCGTCGCGGGTGCGTACGTCGTCGAAGGCCGCCTCGTAGGCGCGGGACATGCGTTCCGCATGCCGGCGGAAGGCCTGCGCGAGCAGGTCGTCGAGGCCTTTGAAGTGATAGGTCAGCGACCCCAGCGGCACGTCCGCGGCGGCCGCGATCCGCCGGTGGGTGGTGTGGGCGATCCCGCACTCGGCGATGATCTCGACCGTGACGTCGATGATCCGGGACCGCCGGTCCGGATCGTGCCGCCGCACCGGCCGCGACGGGGCGGTCACGGCTCGGCCCTCCGAAGGCCGCGCAGCCCGCCAAGGCCGCGCAGCCCGCCAAGGCCGCGCAGCCCGCCAAGGCCGCGCAGCCCGCCAAGGCCGCGCAGCCCGCGGGCGGTCACGGCTCGACCTCGCGGATCACGCGGGCCGGGTTGCCGACCGCCACGACGTTCGCCGGGAGGTCGCGGGTGACCACCGCGCCGGCGCCGACCACCGTGTTGTCGCCGATGGTGACGCCGGGCAGGACGATGACGCCGCCGCCGAGCCAGACGTTGTCGCCGATGGTGATCGGCAGGGCCGCCTCCCACTTGTCCCGGCGCGGGCCGGCCGCGACCGGGTGTGTCGGGGTGAGCAGCTGCACGTTGGGGCCGATCTGGACGTCGTCGCCGATGGTGATGCGGGCGACGTCGAGGCAGAGCAAACCGAAGTTGGCGAAGGTGCGGGCGCCGATGAACGTCTGGTAGCCGTAGTCGCAGTGGAAGGGTGGCCGGATCTCGCTGTCCTGGCCGTACGCGCCGAGCAGCTCGGTGAACAGGGATCGCTGCGTGGTGCGGTCCGTGGGGTCCATCGTGTTGATGCGGTGCCGCAGCGAGGTGGCCCGTTCCATGTCGCGGAACAGCTCAGGGTCGTCGGCGATGTAGAGCTCTCCCGCGAGCATCCGCTCGCGCATGCTGGGGCCGGTCATGTGTACGAGCGTACATATCCAGTGTACGGATGTACACAGCGCCGATCGATAGACTCGCGCCCGTGGTGGCGGAGTGGGACGTGGCCGTGGTGGGTGGTGGTCCGGGAGGCCTGGCGGCGGCCCATGCGGCGGCGTCGGCCGGGGCCCGGACGATCGTGCTGGAGCGCGCGGAGCACCCGCGCTACAAGACCTGCGGGGGCGGGCTGATCGGCACGTCCCTCGGGATCGCCGGGCCGCGGCTGACCGTGCCGGCCCGTGACACGATCACCGCCGTCACCTTCACCGACCGCGGGCGGCGGGCGTTCACCCGCCGGTCGCCGCAGCGCCCGCTGCTGACGATGGTGCGGCGCGACGACTTCGACTTCGCCTGGTACAAGGCGGCGGTGGCCGCCGGGGCGCACGTACGGCAGAACGCCCAGGTCCGCGCGATCGACCAGGACGACGCGGCGGCCACGGTCGTGCTGGCCGACGGTGAGGTCGTGCGGGCCCGTACGGTCATCGGCGCCGACGGCTCGGCCGCGATCAGTTCCCGGTATGTCGGGGTGACGTTCGACCAGCAGGATCTGGGGCTGGAGGTCGAGGTGGCCGCCACGGCCGCGGACCGGGCCGCGTACCGGGGTCGCGTACCGGGGTCGCGTCGTGCTCGACTGGGGCCCGGTGCCGGGCTCGTACGGGTGGGTCTTCCCCAAGGGCGACGAGCTGACCGTCGGCGTCATCATGGCGAAGGGCAAAGGCGCGGAGACCAAGCAATACCTTTCGCAGTTCCTCGCCCAGCTGGGCCTGCAGGACCGTCGGGTCGTCCGCGACTCCGGGCATCTGACCCGGTGCCGCAACGCCGGTTCGCCGCTGCGCAAGGGGCGGGTCGTTGTGGTCGGTGACGCCGCCGGCCTGCTGGAACCGTGGACCCGCGAGGGGATCAGCTACGCGCTGCGCTCCGGCACGTGGGCCGGCGAGGTGGCCGCCCGCGCGGACGCCCCGGACGGGCTGGCCGGATACGAGACACTGGTCGAGCGGCACCTCGCGCCGGAGATGGCGGCGGGGCGACGGCTGCTGCGGGTGTTCGAGCGGCATGCGCGGCTCATGCACACGGCGATGCGGACCTCGCTCGGCTGGCGCGCGTTCCAGGAGTTCTGCCGGGGCGAGTTGTCGATGGCCGAGGTGCTGGCCCGTCCTGGCATCCGGATCCCCGCGGGGCTGTTCGGCGGCTGAGTCAGGAGCCGGCGGTCCGCGCGAGGTGCTCCCGGGCGTCGTACCGCACGAACTTCGGCAGGGCCAGCGCCAGGGCCCCCGTACCGATGATGCACAGCACGCCGCCCACCCAGATGGAACCGGTGACGCCCAGCCGGCCGCGGGCCATCAGGCCGGAACGGAGCTGCCCCAGCAGCGGGCCGGTCGTGTAGGACAGCATCTCGATGCCGGCGAGCCGGCCGCGCAGGTGGTCCGGGATGGTCTGGGACCAGATCACCATGCGGAAGATGCCGGAGATCATGTCCGCGGCGCCCGCGAAGGCCAGGCAGAACAATGTCAGCCACAGCATGTCGGACAACCCGGCGCCGACGATGCCGACGCCCCAGAGCGCGGCCGCGATGATCACCATGAGGCCGTGGCGGTGCACCCGGCCGGTCCAGCCCGAGGCGAGCGTGGCGAGCAGGGAGCCGGCCGCGGGCGCCGCGTAGAGCAGGCCGAGCACGCGCGGGCCGCCGAGCTGCGTAGCCAGGAACGGGTAGAGCGCCTGGGGCATGCCGAAGAACATGGCGTTGATGTCGACCAGGTACGTGCCCAGCAACTCCTGGCGGCTGCGGGCGTACCGCAGGCCGGTGACCACCGAGCGCAGCGACGGCCGGTCCGCGTCGGGTGGCGGTGGCACCGCTTTCACGAGCGTCAGGCAGGTCACCGAAACCGCGAACGTGACGAGGTCGAACGCGTACACCAGGGCGAGGTCGACCGACGCGATCAGCACGCCGGCCAGGGCCGGGCCGCCGAGCTGGGCCACCTGCATGCCCAGCGACCGCAGGGCCATCGTGGCCGGCAGCTCCTCGGGCCGCACCAGGCGGGGGACCATCGCCTCGAGGGCGGGCCGCTGGACGCCGTCGACCGTGGCGGTCAGGGCCGCGATCAGGAAGAGCAGCCACAGGTGCGGGCGGTCGGAGAGCGAGTTGAGCAGCAGGACGCCGCAGAGCGCGGCGAGGGCGAACTCGCCCCCGCGGACCAGCAGGCGGCGGTCCAGGAAGTCGGCGAGCGCGCCGCCCACGAAGGCCATGAAAAGCAGCGGTACGAGCTCACAGACGCCCAGCAGCCCCACCATGAGCGGATCGTCGGTGAGCCGGGCGACCTGATAGGGGATCGTGACGTACGTGATGAACGACCCGACGCCGGACACCGCGCCGCCGAAGAACACGAGGCGGAAGTCGCGGGAGGTGCGCAGCGGGGTGAGGTCGAGCCCCAGCCGCCGCCGGGGCCGGTCGGTCACGACCGCATCCTGCCCCGGGGCGTCCGGCGCGGGCGAGCCTATTTCAGGACCATGCGCCCGGTGGACTCGAAGGCCCGGAGGTCGGCCAGCGTCTCGTCGATGACCATCGACTTGGGGCCGGGCAGCGCGTCGAGCGGGAAGAAACCGGCGTCGACCGACTCCTCCGTCACCGTCTGCAGTTCACCCTCCCAGGCGTGGATCCGGAAGGACATGAGGATCTGCTGGTACGTGTGACCCCACTCGTTGGTGTACGTGTACGCGCTGTAGAACGCGAACGGGGTCAGCGAGGTGGCCCGCAGCCCGGTCTCCTCCCACACCTCCCGGACCGCGCATTCCTCCATGCTCTCGCCGAGCTCCATGGCGCCCGCCGGGATCGCCCAGCGGTGGTTGTCGGAGCGCTGGATCAGCAGCAGGCGTCCCTGCTCGTCGAGGATGACCCCCCGCGCTCCCACGAACAGCAGGGTGTCCGCGTCGCCGACGCTGGTGCGTACCCGGCCCAGATAAGACTCAGCCCACGTCAATGCCACGGGACCAGAGTAGTCAGGAGGCCTTCTTCGCCGCCTTCTTGGCGGGAGTGGTTTTCTTTGCGGCGGTGGTCTTCTTGGCGGCGGTCTTCTTCGCCGGGGCCGCCTTCTTGATCGAGGTGGCGCCGGCGGAATCGGGCGCCTCGCCGCGGGCTGCCTTGGCCCGCTCGACGGACGCCTTGAGCGCCGCCATCAGGTCGACCGCGGCGGCCGGGGCCTCCTCGGTCTCCTCGGGGGCCACGATCTCGCGGCCCTCGACCTTGGCGTCGATGACCTCCTGCAGCGCGGCCCGGTAGTTGTCGGTGAACTCGTCGGGTTTGAAGCTGCCGGCCATCGAGTCGATCAGGGAGCTCGCCATGGCCAGCTCGGCCGGCCGGGTCTCGATGTCGTCGTCGAGGAAGCCGAAGTCGGGGGTGCGTACCTCGTCGGGCCACAGCATGGTGTTGAGGACGAGCACGTCGTCGTGGACGCGCAGGGTCGCGAGCTGCTCCCGCTGGCGCAGCGCGATCTTGACGATCGCCACCCGGTCGGCCTCGGTGAGCGCGTCGCGCAGCAGCACGTACGGCTTGGCGGCCTGGCCCTCGGGCTCGAGGTAATACGACTTGGCGAACAGCAGCGGGTCGATCTGGTCCGCCGGGACGAACTGCAGCACGTCGATCGCCCGGGAGGTGGTGAGCGGCAGGTCGGCGAAGTCCTCGTCGGTCAGGATGACCATTTCGCCGCCGCCGATGTCGTACCCCTTGGCGATGTCGTCGTAGCTGACCACCTCGCCGTCGATCGAGCACGTGCGCTGGTACTTGATCCGGCCGCCGTCGGTGCGGTGCACCTGGTGGAACCGGATGTCCTTCTCCTCGGTGGCCGAGTACAGCTTGACGGCGATCGACACCAGGCCGAACGAGACCGCGCCTTTCCAGATCGCTCGCATACTCGCCTCCTACCCCCGTGAGCTGCGCTTCGATCAAGGATGGCATTACTGAGACGCCTGCGTAAGGTGTTCGCTCCTGCCTATGGTGATCAGGTGCCGGGCGCGCCCCTGTCTCCCATGCTCGCGACCGCGGGGCCGCTGCCGGCCGGCGCGGGGTGGAGCTACGAGTTCAAGTGGGACGGCGTGCGCGTCCTGGCGTCCTTCGACGGTGGGCCGCCGCAGCTGTGGGCCCGCTCCGGCGCGTCGGTGACCCTGGCCTACCCGGAGCTCGCCGCGCTCTCGCTGCCACCGGACTCGGTGCTGGACGGCGAGATGGTCGTGCTCGACGCGGCCGGGCGGCCCTCGTTCACGTCGCTGGCCGAGCGCATGCACGTGCGGGACACCGGGAAGGCGGCCCGGCTGGCCGTGACGCTGCCGGCCACGTACATGATCTTCGACCTGCTCCGGTACGACGGCGCCTGGCTGCTGGACCTGCCGTACGAGGAGCGCCGCGCCCGCCTCGAGCGGCTGGACCTGGGTCCCGGGCCGAGGATGGTTCCCCCGGCCTTTCCCGACGGCGCGGCGACGGCGGCGGCAGCCCGGGAGAACAGCCTCGAAGGCGTGGTCGCCAAGCGGCTGGGGACGCCGTACCTGCCGGGGCTGCGGTCGCCCGACTGGATCAAGGTGAAGTTCGACCGCACCGGCGACTACGTCATCGGCGGGTGGCGGTCCGGGGCGCGCAAGCTGGGCGGCCTGCTCGTGGGCGTGCCCGGGCCGGACGGACGGATGCTCTTCCG
Source organism: Actinoplanes sp. NPDC049316 (assembly GCF_040677315.1). Classification (NCBI taxonomy): domain Bacteria; kingdom Bacillati; phylum Actinomycetota; class Actinomycetes; order Micromonosporales; family Micromonosporaceae; genus Actinoplanes; species Actinoplanes sp. NPDC049316. The sequence goes on from NZ_JBFAQM010000005.1 coordinate 167,032, forward strand.
GGGCCGGGTCGGCGGCGGGATCGGCGCAGCGGCGGAACGCGAGCTCCTGTCCGTGCTCGAACCGCTGGCCACGCGCGAATCGCCGTTCGCGCCGGGGGCCGTGCCGCGCGAGGATGCGCGCGGGGCCCACTGGGTGAATCCCGACCTGGTGGTCGAGGTGCGCTACGGGAACCGTACGCCGGACGGACGGCTGCGTTTCCCGCGTTTCCTGCGGCTGCGCCCCGACAAGACGCCGGCGGAATGCGTGGAGGACGACGATGGCGGCTGAGCGCTTCGCCGTGCAGATCGAGGGCCGCGACCTCGAACTGTCGAATTTGGACAAGCTCATGTACCCGGAGGCGGGGTACACCAAGGGTGAGGTCATCGATTACTACACGCGGATCGCGCCGGTGCTGCTGCCGCATCTGCGCGACCGGGCGCTGACCCGGATCCGCTACCCCAACGGCGTCGACGGCACGCATTTCTTCGAGAAGAACGCGCCGGGCGGAACTCCTTCCTGGGTACGGCTGGAGACGCTGCCCGTACCGGGGTCGACCAAATCACGGGAAACCATCGACTTCGTGGTAGTGGACGAGCTGGCGACGCTCGTGTGGGTGGCGAACCTGGCGTCGCTGGAATTGCACACGCCGCAGTGGAGGATCGGCGAGCACCCCGATCTGATGGTCGTTGATCTCGACCCGGGCGCCCCGGCGGGACTGCGGGAATGCTGCGCCGTGGCGATGCTGATGCGGGACCGGCTCGCCGAGGACGGGCTGAGCGCGTACCCGAAGACCTCCGGCAAGAAAGGCATGCAGCTCTGCGTGCCGATCGCGGGGGTTCAGGATTCCGAAACCGTTTCCGGGTACGCCAAGAGGATCGCCGAAGAGCTGTCGGCGCGGGTTCCTGGCTCGATCACGGCGAAGATGGCGAAGGCGATCCGGCCCGGAAAAGTGTTCATCGACTGGAGCCAGAACGCGGCCGCTAAGACGACCGTGGCGCCGTATTCGCTGCGGGCGCAGGCGGAGCCGACCGCGTCCGCGCCCTTGACGTGGGACGAGGTGTCGGCGATGGCGCTCGGCGAGGAGCCGGCGCGGCAGCTCGGCGCCGCGGAGGTGCTCGAGCGGGTGGAGAACCACGGCGATCTGCTCGCCGATCTGCTGGCCGGCGGGCCGCCGGTACCGCTCTCTTGAGGTACCTTGCGACGCAAGGTACCGTGTGCCGCATGGCAGACGTCGCGCAGCTCTCGACAAGCCTGCGGCGCGGGACCCTCGAGTTCTGTGTGCTCGCGATGGTCGAGCACGAGGACCGGTACGGTACCGAGATCGTCCGCCGCTTCGGCGATGAACGCGGCCTCGCCGCCTCGGAGGGCACCATCTACCCGCTGCTGTCCCGGCTGCGCCGCATCGGCTGGCTCGACAGCAAGTGGAGCGAGTCGCCGTCGGGGCCGCCACGGCGCTACTACGCCCTCACCGACGACGGCCGGTCGGCGCTGGAGCACTTCCGCACGGAATGGGTGTCGTTTCGACAGACCGTCGACCGTCTCGTAGGGACCGGTGGGGCATGAGCAGCGACAGATGCGACGAGGTCGTCGCCGAGTACCTGCGCGAACTGGAGCAACGCCTGGGCGGCCTGCCCGTCCTGCAACGCCGGGAACTGCTCGGCGACCTCGAGGCGCACATCGTGAACGAGCGCGCCGAGCGGGGTGTCACGTCCGAGACCGAGCTGCTCGTCGTGCTCGAGCGGCTGGGCAGCCCCGAGGTCGTGGCCGCCGCGGCGTACGAGGAGGCCGGGCTCCCGGAGCCGACCGTGGAGCTGGCACCGGCGGGTGCGGCGCCGCGGGCCGCGAGCGGGACCCTGACGGTTGCCGCGTCCGCGCGCTTCACCGGGCGGGCCGAGCGGACCGCCGCGCTCGGCAGCGAGGAACTCTTCGGCGCGGCCGGCGCCCGGCCGGCCTCGCCCGCGCCGCTGCAAACCCCGCCCGCGCCGAAACCGGCCTCGGCCGCGCCGGTGCAGGCATATGCGCCGCCGTCGTTCTCCGCAGCGGTGGTGCCGCCGCCGGACGACCTGCTCCGCGAGCGTCCCGGGCCCTTCCCGCCGGGCGGCGGCCACCTCTTCCCGAGCGGCCCCGGCGGGCGGCCGTGGTCGGACGCACCCCCGCCACCGTTCGTCGGTGGGCCGCCCTTCGCGCCCCCGCCGCCGCGCCGGGAGCCGTCATCACGCGCCTGGGTGCGCGCGGCCGTCGGGGCCGCCATCGCCTTCGCGGTCGTCGTCATGTTCGGCTGCCTCGCCGGGGCGTTCCTGCTGCAGACCAGCAGCGTGGACGAGGCGCCGGCGGCAGTGTCCGTGGAGGCGCCGGACCCGGTGGACCTGCCGCCGGTCCCGCCCGTGCCGCTCCCGACCGAGTAGGGGCCTAATCCACCTGCGGCAGGGGCGGCCCGAGCACGTCGTCCGCGTCGACGATCGTGTACGCGTACCCCTGCTCCGCGAGGAACCGCTGGCGGTGGGCCGCGTACTCGGTGTCGATCGTGTCGCGGGACACCACGGTGTAGAAGTGCGCCTGGCGGCCGTCGGCCTTCGGGCGCAGCACGCGGCCGAGGCGCTGGGCCTCCTCCTGGCGCGAGCCGAACGTGCCGGACACCTGGATCGCCACCGCCGCCTCCGGCAGGTCGATGCTGAAGTTGCCGACCTTCGAGATGACGAGCGTCCGCAGGGAGCCGGCGCGGAACTCGTCGAAGAGCCGCTCGCGCTCCTTGTTGGTGGTGGAGCCCTGCACGATCGGGGCGTCGAGGTATTCGCCCAGCTCGTGCAGCTGGTCGATGTAGCCGCCGATCACCAGCGTCTGCTCGCCCGCGTGCTTGTCCACCAGCGCGCGGACCACGGGCAGCTTCGTGCGGGCGGTCGCGGCGACCCGGTAGCGCTCCTCGGCGTCGGTCACCGCGTACGCCATGCGCTCGGCGTCCGTCAGCGTCACCCGGACCTCGACGCACTCGGCCGGGGCGATCCAGCCCTGCGCCTCGATGTCCTTCCACGGCGCGTCGTAGCGCTTGGGCCCGATCAGCGAGAACACGTCGCCCTCGCGGCCGTCCTCGCGGACCAGCGTCGCGGTCAGCCCGAGGCGGCGGCGGGCCTGCAGGTCGGCGGTGAAGCGGAAGATCGGGGCCGGCAGCAGGTGCACCTCGTCGTAGATGACCAGGCCCCAGTCGCGGGCGCCGAACAGATCGAGGTGGGTGAACGCGCCGCCGCGCCGCGAGGTGAGCACCTGGTACGTCGCGATGGTGACCGGGCGGATCTCCTTGCGTTCGCCCGAGTACTCGCCGATCTCCTCCTCGGTCAGCGACGTCCGCGCGATCAGCTCCCGCTTCCACTGCCGGCCGGCGACCGTGTTCGTCACCAGGATCAGCGTGGTCGCCTTCGCCGTGGCCATCGCGGCCGCGCCGACCAGCGTCTTGCCGGCGCCGCAGGGCAGCACCACCACGCCGGAGCCGCCGGCCCAGAAGCCCTCCACGGCCTCCTGCTGGTACGACCGCAGCGTCCACCCGTCCTCGGCGAGGATGATCTCGTGCGCCTCGCCGTCCACGTACCCGGCGAGGTCCTCGGCGGGCCAGCCGAGCTTGAGCAGCGCCTGCTTGAGCCGGCCGCGCTCGGAGGGGTGCACCACGATCGTCTCGTCGTCGATGCGGGCGCCCAGCATGCCGGCGAGCTTCTTGCTCTTGGCCACCTCGATCAGCACGATCTTGTCGAGGCCGCGCAGGACCAGCCCGTGCGTCGGGTCGTTGACCAGCTGGAGGCGGCCGTACCGGTCCATGGTCTCGGCCACGTCGACCAGCAGCGCGTGCGGCACCGGGTAGCGGGAGAACTTGATCAGCGCGTCCACCACCCCCTCGGCGTCGTGGCCGGCGGCGCGCGCGTTCCACAGTCCGAGCGGCGTGAGGCGGTAGGTGTGCACGTGCTCGGGTGAGCGCTCCAGCTCCGCGAACGGGGCGATCGCCATCCGGCACGCCTGGGCGTCGGGGTGGTCGACCTCCAGCAACAGGGTCTTGTCGGACTGCACGATCAGGGGTCCGCCGCTCACCAAGAAGCCCTTCCACGAACGAGAGAAGACCCTCCAGTCTGACACGGCTGCGCGCGTACCGGCCGGGCTTGATCCCGTGTGCAACGCTTCGGCGGAACCTGACGGATCGCGCGCGGCTAACGGGGGCGCGCGGTCCCGGCGATCAGTCCTCCAGGACCGCGGCGGTCACCCGGTGCAGCGCGAACGTGTGCAACGTCTCGGTCCGCTCGTCCTCGGCGCGCAGGTAACCGGCGCTGAGCGAGACCGGGCGGACCAGCCGCGACAGCGTCGCGCCGTGCGCGTCCACGTACCCGACCCAGACCCGGGCCTTGTCCCGGACCGCCTGCTGCAGCACCGCCATGGCCTGCGAATGGGCCTGCACCGAGGTCAGGCCGGGCACGCTCTGGCCGTTGGCGGCCCGCACGCTGACCGGCGCGCGGCGGGCGGCGCGGGTGGCGATGTCACCGCGGCGGATCTGCTCGACCACCCCGGCCAGTCGCGGCCCCGCCAGCATCGGGGGTCCGGCCGGCTCGGCCATGCGCACCGAGACGGGGGTACGGCTGGCAGCGCGGCGAACCTTCGGCCGGCTCAGCACAGCGGCACCGGCGGCATCCTCCGCGACCGGCGCGAACCCGGCGTCCCGCAGCGCGCCGAGCAGCCGCGGCAGCTGCAACGGGCTGACCAGGACGGTCGGTGCGAGCCGGCGCAGCGCGAGAGTGCTCAGGCGCTTGTCCGCCAGCACCTCCGCGACCAGCGCCTCGTCGTCGCTGCGCAGATACGAACCGGCCGAGCCCGCGCGCAGGCCCCCGTGCTTGCGGGCCGCGTCGTCGATCAGATAGGTCAGCGCCTGGGGCACCGGGGTCCGGGACCGGCGGCGGAACAGGGCGTGCAGGTCGGTGGCGGCGTACCCGATGTCGAGGGCGCGCCGGACGCTCGCGGCGGTCACCCGGTGCACGCTCGCGCCGCCCGCCGACTCCAGCTCGGCCACGACCTCCAGCTCGGCCGCCAGCTCGGGCTCGGGCGGCCCCGGCACCACGACCGACAGGTCCGCCTGCACCAGCACGTGGTCGACCGGGGCGGGCAGGAGGCCGTCGAGGGCGCGTACGGCGTCGGACGTGCCGGGCGCGCGCTCGCCGTCGGGGCCGGCGCCCAGCGGGTCGTGGTCGTCGTGGTCGTCGCCGGCGTGCAGCAGGCGGCCGTACGAGGTCAGCGCCCCCAGCCCGGTCAAGCCCAGCGTGGCAGCCCCGGCGAGCGCGTCACGGTGCGCCTGCTCCCGGCCGCGGGCCCGCCGGGGCGCCTGCCAGGCCAGCAGCGCGAGCACGTCCTCCGGCTTCGGTGCCGTGCCGGCCGGCAGGTCCGCCAGCGCGGTCAGCACCTCCCGGCGCGCCTGCGGAGCCCCGGCCCGTTCGGCGTCCGGGGCGAGCACGGTGATGGGCCGGTCGCGGTCGTCGCGCTGACCGACCAGGCTGGGCTGACGGGTCATCGCCAGCCACGCATCGGCCAGGGCCTCCCAGCGCCGGGCGATGCTGAGCGCGCGCCAGAGGTCGTACGAGCCGGTGGGCAGGAAGATCTCGTCGGCGGCGCCCGTGGCCCGGCTGGTCGTCACCCCGCGGCCGGTGCCCGCCACGTCCGCCTCGCCCATGAGGCCCGCGGCGTGCAGGACCTCGAGCAGCAGGGCCGCCGAGGCCTCGTCCAGGCCGGCCGTGCGGGCGAGACGCTTGTGGTCGCGTACGCCGAGACCGCCGGCCTTCAGCACCGCGGCGGGCTCGGCCGCCAGCGCATCGAGCAGCGCCTCGGCGCTGCGGACCGCCTCCATGACCTGACCGGCGCCGGCCGAGTCCACGGACTTCGCATCCCGGACGGGACCCTCCGGGACCGGTGGGAACGGCCGCAGCCCGCCCAGCGGGCCGCTCTCGCGGCGCAGCAGGAGACCGACCTCACGAGGCAGCTCCACCAGCTCACCGTCGGCGCGCGGCGCCCGCCCGGCCTCGGACACCGGGACGAGGACGTGGTTGTCGATCAGCCAGCGCACCGGCTCGGCCACGCCGCCGCCGGAGCTCAGCGCCCCGACCGGCGGACCCGCGGCGAGCCGGTCCAGCACCGCCCGGGCGCCGGCGGGCGCGGCGAGCACCGTACGCCGGAGCTTCGCCCGGTCGGCGCAGAGCGCGGCGGCCTGGGCGTCGAGGTAGTCGGCGGGCCGGCCGAGGCCCGCCGGGTAGGGCGACGTCACCTCGTCGACCGCGCCGACCACATGCATCGCGTCCTCGGGCCCGTGCAGCAGGAAGCGGGCTCGCAGCCGGCCCACCGCGACCCGCACGTCGTCGTCCTCGGCGGCGCCCGAGGTGAGCGCCAGAATCTCCGCCACGGACGTCGACGCCGTCTCCTCGGACCGGCTGAGCCGCGCCGCGTCCAGCACGGCCAAGGTGAACTCGTCCAGCATGTCCAGGCAGCGGGCCACCGAGCCCCGGGACTGGGCACGCACCGCCAGCGCGGAGATGTCGGACGGCACGGGCACGACGAGATCCGGGCGCAGCTGGATGAGCGCGCCCAGGGCGTCGTCGGACAGGGACCGGAGCTGGTCGGCGAATGCGGTGGCCATCGCATTCAAAGCTAGCCGCCATGGGACGATTGGCGCAGGCCCCGCCGGTGTGGCCGGGCCGACGACGACCAAGGGGAGTGAGCTGTGGGGGCGAACGACAAGATGCCGGGAACGGCCGTCCAGCAGGGCGTGGCCACCCAGAAGCCGGGCCGGGAGTCCTCGATCAAGGAGGGCCACCTCAACGTGTCCGAGCTCATCAGCGACCGCCCGGCCGCCCCGTCGCCGTTCGGTGACGACCAGACCTTCCCGCTCCCGGTGGACCGGCTGACGTACACGCCCACCACGACCCCGTGAGGCTGAGCTTGCAGTTGTCATGCCCTCCTGGCCCTTGCGTGCGACGCCGTCGCCCGG
>NZ_JBFAQM010000005.1:174108-404967 GCF_040677315.1 Actinoplanes sp. NPDC049316
CGGCGCGAGGCGGTGCGGCTCGGTGCAGTCGGTCATGGCTGAGCTTGCAGTTGTCATGCCCTCCTGGCCCTTGCGTGCGACGCCGTCGCCCGGCGCGAGGCGGTGCGGCTCGGTGCAGTCGGTCATGGCTGAGCTTGCAGTTGTCATGCCCTCCTGGCCCTCGCGTGCGACGCCGTCGTCCGGCGCCAGGCGGTGCGGCTCGGTGCAGTCGGTCATGACGGGGGTCGGGTTCGACCTGGACATGACCCTGATCGACTCCCGGCCGGGGATCAGGGCGGCGTACCGGGCGCTGACCGCGACGACCGGGGTGCACGTGGACGCCGATCTCGCGGTCACCCGGCTGGGGCCGCCGCTGCGTACGGAGCTGCGCGAGTGGTTCCCCGAGGCGGATGTCGAGGAGGCGGTCACCACGTACCGCGCCCTGTATCCGCAGCACGCCATCGAGCCGACCGTGCCCATGCCGGGTGCGGTCGCGGCGCTGGCCGCCGTACGCGAAGCGGGTCTGCGGGTCGTGGTCGTGACCTCGAAGCTGGGCACCCTCGCGGCCCTTCATCTGCAGCACCTGGGCCTGGCTTACGACGAGCTCGCCGGGGACCTGTTCGCAGAGGGCAAGGCCGCGGCGCTCACCGAGCACGGCGTGCGCTGGTACGTCGGTGACCACGTGGCCGACATGGTCGCCGCCGCGACGGCGGGTGTCCCGGGCATCGGGGTCGCGACAGGCCCGTGCACGGCCGGCGAGCTGGCCGATGCGGGCGCGGCGCACGTGCTGCCGGACCTGACGGCGTTCCCGGCCCTGCTCACCCGGATTGCGGTTGGGTCCTGACCCGGTGGCTCGATAACCTTGCCGTGAGCAATCCGGTTCATTGAGTGAATTCGAGGTCAGCGGTGCCCACGGGTCGAGTGAAGTGGTACGACGCGGCGAAGGGTTTCGGCTTCGTCACCAGCGACGAGGGCGGGGACGTGTTCCTGCCCAAGGGCGCCCTGCCGGCCGGGGTCGCCGACCTGCGGGCGGGCCAGCGGGTCGAGTTCGGCGTGGTGGACAGCCGCAAGGGCGCGCAGGCGCTCGGGGTGAAGGTGCTGGACGCCCCGCCGTCGGTGGCCGAGCTGCGCCGGCGCCCGGCCGACGAGCTGCACGGCATGGTCGAAGACATGATCAAGGTGCTGGAGGCGAAGGTTCAGCCGGACCTGCGCCGAGGGCGCTACCCCGACAAGCGGACCTCACAGAAGATCGCGCAGCTGGTGCACGCTGTCGCGCGCGAGCTCGAGGTCTGACACCTTCCGAACAACGGGCCGCGCTTCCGCGCGGCCCGTTGTCATGTGATGAGGCTCGGGATCGCGGGCGTCAGGCCCGCCGCGGCCGCGCGGCTCAGCAGCGCGTCGGCGGCTGCCAGCCCTTCCCGGCCGAGATCCAGGGTGAACTCGTTGACGTACAGCCGGATGTGCTGGTCGACCACGTCCGGCTCCATCTCCTGGGCATTGGCGAGCACGAACTCGCGGCTCGCGTCCGGGTCGGCCCACGCCATGCTCACCGACGTGCGGATCCACTCGGCTGCCTCGTGCGGGTCGACCGTGCCCTTGCGGGCGAGGATCGCGCCGAGCGGGATGGGCAGGCCGGTGTCGGACTCCCACCACTCGCCGAGGTCGACGAGCGCGGTCAGGCCGTACCGCGGGTAGGTGAAGCGGGCCTCGTGGATGACCAGGCCGGCGTCGTAGCGGCCCTCGGCCACCCCGGGCATGATCTCGTGGAACGGGACGACCTCGATCTTCGCCGGGGCGTTGTCCTGCGACCAGAGCCGGAACAGCAGGTACGCCGTCGTGCGGTCGCCGGGCACCGCCACGGTCGCGCCGGTGAGGTCGCCGTCGTGGCCCTCCCGGGTCAGCACGAGCGGGCCGCAGCCCCGGCCCAGCGCGCCCCCGCAGGGCAGCAGCTCGTAGTCGTCCAGCAGCCAGGGCAGCGCCGCGTAGCTCACCTTGACCAGGTCGAACTCGCCGCGCTCGGCCGCGGTGTTGGTCACGTCCACGTCCGCGAAGGTCAGGTCGACCGTCGCCGCGCCGGGGATGCGCCCGTGCACGAGGGCGTGGAAGACGAACGTGTCGTTGGGGCAGGGCGAAACCGCCAGTGAAAGCGCCACGTCCCTCACCGTAGCGACCGTGGGAGCGTGATCCGTGGATCGCCGGGTGTCTGACTTGCCACACGTCGCGTGGCACACACCCGTCGGTCCACAGGGCTATCCACAGGGTTGTCCACAGGCTCGCGCGGCGGTGGTGAGGGCGGCGAAGGCGTCGCCCAGCCGCCAGGCGGCCCGGTCGCGCGGGCCCACCGGGTTGGAGATCGCGCGGACCTCGGCGAAGGGCAGACCGGCGGCGTGGGCGGCGCAGGCGACGCCGTACCCCTCCATCGCCTCGGCGGCGGCGCCCGGGAACCGCTCGCTCAGCGCGGTGGCGGTGGCGGCTGTGCCGGTGACCGTGGCGAGCGTGAGCACGTCACCGACGACTGCCTCCGGCAGCGCCGCGGTCAGCGTCTTCAGCAGGGCCGGGTCGGCCTCGAGGATGCTGCTGCCGAAGCCCAGCTCCTCGACGGGGAGGAAGCCGTCCGGGCTCTCCGCGCCCAGGTCGGCGGCGATGCTGCGAGCGCCGAGGACCGTGGCGCCGACACCGGCCCGGCCGGCGAGGCCGCCCGCGATGCCGGCGCTGATGACGGCGCCGTAGGGCTTGCCCGCCGCCTCGGCGAGGGCGAGCAGGCGGGCTGTGCCGGCGGCCGCGGCGGCCGGTCCGACGCCGACCGCTGCGACATGGACGGTGCCGGGGGCGCCGGCCCGCCAGGCCTCGGCCTCCGGCTCGACCGCCGTGACGACGAGCAGGGTCACTTGTCTGCCTCGTCGCCGTCGGGGGTGGACGGGGTCGGACGGTAGATGTGGAAGCCGGGTGGGGCCAGGTCGTCGCCGGCCGGAGGCTGCGGCGCGGGCCTCCGACGCGCGGCGGTTGGGGGTTCGGTGGTCGGAGCCGGTGGAGGTCCGGCTGCGGCGTCGTTCTTCGCCGATGAGCGCGAGAAGAGGCGGCGCCTACCGCCACGCTCCCGCGCGGGCGGAGCCGCGATGTCCGGCTTGGTGTGCGGAGCGGCAGGCGGCGGGGCCGTCGCCGAGCGAGGAGCCGGCGCCGGAGTGGCCGTCGCCGAGCGCGGCGCGGGCGGTGCCCCCACGGGCGCGGGAGAGGTCGGGATCGGGGCGGTGACCGGCGCGCCGTCCGTCCCCGGCTCGTCCGCGGCGACATCCGGCCGGCCGTGCAGCCGCTCCTTGCGCAGCCGGCCCGCCACGATCGTGCCGCGGACGGCGGCCGCCACCGCGAAGACCGCCGCCACGGCGATGCCCACGCGGCCGTCCAGCGGGATGATGCCCACGCCGCCGCCGACCACCCAGGCGATCATCAGCACGGTCTCCGAGTGCGCGAAGGCGCTGGCCCGCAGGCGTTCGGGGACCCGCTCCTGGATGCTCGCGTCGACCGCCAGCTTCGAGATGCCGCTGAAGATCGACGCGACCAGGGAGAGCAGAGCCACCATCGGCAGCGTGAAGAAGATCGCCGCCAGCACCGCCACGCCGGCCGTGATCGTGAGGCCGCTGGACTGCAGGGCGGCCGGCCGGCGGATCCGCAGCCGGGTGCCGACCGCGGTGGCCAGGAACGTGCCGACCGCCAGCGCGCCGCCGACCAGCGCCACCGCGCCCTGGCTGCCGATGTCGCGTCCGAAGAGGTCGGTGCCGAGCCCCTGGGCCTTCACCGCGAAGGCGAGGTAGAGCAGGAGGAAGCCGTACAGGCAGCGGAAGCTGGCGCTGCCGATCAGGGTGTTGATGACGAGGCTGCCCGACAGCGGGCGGTCCGGGCCGCGGCGCAGGCGCAGCATCGTGCGGAACGGCCGGGGCACCGCCTCCGGCGGGTCCGAGTCCGCGCGAGGCGGCAGGCGCAGCGAGATCACCATGCCGACCAGGAAGATGATCGAGGAGACGCGCAGCGGCCACTGCGGACCGAATTTGAACGCGAGCAGGCCGATCGGGGCCACCACGGCGCCGGCGAAGGTGCCGTACACGCTGGCCCGGGCGCCCACCTGGGAGAGGCCGACGCCCTCCGGCAGCAGGCGGGGCACGGCGGCGGAGCGGGCCACGCCGTACGCCCGGGAGAGCGCGAGCACCCCGAACGCGGCCGGATAGAGCCCCCAGCCGAGCAGGTTGTCGGAGATGACGTACGCGAGGAACGCCCGGCCGAGCATGGTCACGGCGAGCGCGTACCGCCGGCCGTGCCGGAAGTGGTCGAGCACCGGGCCGACCACCGGGGCGAGCAGCGCGAACGGCACCATCGTGATGAGCAGATAGAGCGCGACCTTGCTGCGGGCCTCGCCCAGCGGCACGTTGAAGAAGATGGTGCCGGCCAGCCCGATCGCGATCAGGGTGTCGCCGGCGCAGGAGAGCGCGTGCAGGTCGAAGAGTCGGATCATGCCGACCTCGTTGGCCGCGCCGCGGGCCCGGGCGTCACCCACCCGGCGGGTCGCCCAGGCGCTGCCACGCATGCCGCCGCGCACCAGCATCCGTACGGCCTTGATGCCGGTGCCGACGGTGCGTCCGATCGTGGGAAGCAGCGGCATCGCCCCATCCTGTCGCATCGGGGCGAGCCCTCCAACGTCCGGATGTGGGGGAGTCGTTGCCACGGGCCCGCGCGCGTGGGGAACAATGGGCGGGTGACCACGAGGACCGCGGGCCGTGCCGCCCGACTCGACCAGGTCTGCGCCGACGCGGTCGGGGTGGCCCGGGGTGCCATCACCGAGGTGGATCCGGCCGACATCGGGGAGCACCTCGAGGTGGTGGCCGAGGGCGACCGGGTTGTGACGCACTTCTTCGACAGCAAGCTGGCCGGCTACAAGGGCTGGCGGTGGGCCGTCACCGTGACCCGGGTGCCGCGCTCCCGGCACGTCACGGTCTGCGAGACCGTGCTGCTGCCCGGCCCCGACGCGCTGATGGCCCCGGGCTGGCTGCCGTGGAACGAGCGGGTCCAGCCGGGCGACCTGGGCGTCGGCGACCTCATGCCGACCGCGCCGGACGACGAGCGGCTCGCCCAGGGGTACGTGCTCAGCGACGACGCCGCGGTGGAGGAGGTCTCCTGGGAGCTCGGCCTCGGCCGGCCCCGGGTGATGTCGCGCGAGGGCCGTCTCGACACCGCCCAGCGCTGGTACGACGGCGACTCCGGCCCCGAGGCCCCGATCTCGACGGCCGCCCCGCGCAACGCCCGCTGCGGCACGTGCGGCTTCTACCTGCCGCTCGCCGGCTCGATGCGGGCGATGTTCGGCGTCTGCGGCAACCTCTACGCCCCGGACGACGCCCGCGCGGTCAGCGCCGACCACGGTTGCGGCGCGCACTCCGAGGCGCTGCTCGGCTCGACGGAGCAGCCGGTCGAGGAACTCCCCACGGTGTACGACGACAGCGAGGTCGAGGCGGTCGCGGTGAGCCGGGCGCCCGGATCCGTCGAGGGCAGCGAGCCGGCCGAGGACTACGGCCACAGCTGACCGGCCGGGCGGCGTTCTCAGCCCGGGTCGGTGACCCGGAACTCCGGGTGGCTGAGCGCACGGCGGCGCCGCCGGTTGGCGTCGTGCCGGAGCATCGTGATCAGGCCCGGGATGCCGACCAGCAGGCCCGCGACGGCCGTCCGCAGCCAGTCCGACGGCCCGTGCGCGAGCAGCAGGATCACGGCGGCGACCGCGAAGGCGGCCATGCCACCCAGCGCGAACGGGACCATCGGCGGGTCCAGCGGCTCGGGGCGCGGCTTCGTCCCGGTCACCGCGTCGAGGCCGGGCACGTGGGCCTCCGGCGCGGGGCGGGGGCCCGGCGCGGCGGCGGGCGATGCGGGGGACAGGTCGGCCACGTCCCCGAGGGTACGTCGGCGGTGATCGTCCGTGGGGTTCCGTGACGGTTGTAACAGTACCGATCTTTTACCGAGGTCAGCGGTCTGATTCGATGCGCGTAACACTTGCCGCCGGCTCCACGTGGAAGGGCTCCGATGTCCACAACCTCCGCCGACGAGGGTCTCACCTCGTCCGGGCGTACCCCCCGAAACGGTTTTGACCGGTTCTTCGAGATCTCTGCCCGCGGCTCGACCGTCGGGCGCGAGGTGCGCGGCGGGCTCGCCACGTTCTTCACGATGGCCTACATCGTGGTGCTCAACCCGCTGATCCTCGCCGCCGGCGTGGACCAGGCCGGCGGGAAGCTGCCCGTCGCCGCGCTCGCCGCCGGCACCGCGCTGGTCGCGGGTGTGATGACGATCCTGATGGGCGTCGTGGCGCGGTTCCCGCTGGCGCTCGCCGCCGGGCTGGGCGTGAACGCGCTGGTCGCGTACGAGATCGCGCCCGAGATGGCCTGGGCCGACGCGATGGGCCTGGTGTTCCTGGAGGGCGTGATCATCGCCGTCCTGGTGCTGACCGGGCTGCGTACGGCGGTCTTCCGGGCCGTGCCGACGCAGCTGAAGACCGCCATCGGCGTCGGCATCGGCCTGTTCCTGATGATCATCGGCCTGGTCGACGCCGGCTTCGTCCGCCGCATCCCGGACGCGTCGGGCACCACCGTGCCGGTCGAGCTGGGCATCGGCGGCAAGCTGACGACCTGGCCGCTGCTGGTGTTCTGCGTCGGCCTGCTGTTCACGCTCGTGCTCTTCGTCCGCAAGGTGAAGGGCGCCATCCTGCTCGGCATCCTCGGCACGACCGTGCTGGCGATCGTCGTCGAGGCGATCGGTCACATCGGGCCGTCGTTCGTGGACGGCAAGGCCAACCCGTCCGGGTGGTCGCTGAACGTGCCGACGCTGCCGGACAAGATCGTCGACACCCCGGACCTGTCGCTGCTCGGGCACTTCAACGTGCTCGACTCGTGGAGCCGGGCCGGCTGGCTGGTCGTCATCATGTTCATCTTCACCCTGCTGATCACCGACTTCTTCGACACCATGGGCACGATGGTGGCGGTCGGTCAGGAGGGCGGGCTGCTCGACGCGGAGGGCATGCCGCCGCGGACCCGGGAGATCCTGCTCGTCGACTCGGTGGCGGCGGCGGCCGGTGGCGCGGCCAGCGTCTCCAGCAACACGTCGTTCATCGAGAGCGCGTCGGGTGTCGCCGAGGGGGCGCGTACGGGCGCCGCCAACCTCGTCACCGGCGTGCTCTTCCTACTCGCCACGTTCCTCGCGCCGCTGGTGACCGTGGTCCCGTTCGAGGCGGCGTCGACGGCGCTGGTCGTGGTCGGCTTCCTGATGATGATGGCGGTCCGGCAGATCGACTGGACCGACTACGAGATCGCGATCCCCGCGTTCCTCACGATCACGCTGATGCCGTTCACGTACTCGATCTCCAACGGCATCGGCGCCGGCGTGGTCTCGTACGTCCTGCTCAAGGTCGCCGTCGGCAAGGGCCGGCAGGTGCACCCGCTGCTGTACGGCGTAGCCGTGCTCTTCGTCCTGTACTTCCTGCGCGGCCCGCTGGAGTCGGTGCTGCTCTGACGTCGGCCGTGGTCACCGGGTGCGTTACCGTGCCCGGTGACTACGGTCATATGCGTGTGCGATGTCGTTAGCCAAGCTCATTAGCTAGGCTAAGAACTGTGATGGAGCGGCCGGTGGCGGAGCGGGTAGGAGCCGAGCGACTGGCCATAGCGCTGCGCGATGCGATCACCAGGCTCAACCGCCGGGTGCGCCAGGAACGCCCGGTCGGCGATCTCACGTTCAGCCAGCTGTCGGCCTTGACGAGCCTGCAGCTGGCCGGGGCGCTGACCCCGCGGGAGCTGGCCGACGTGGAGCGGGTGCAGCCGCCGACGATGACGAAGATCGTCGGCAAGCTGGAGGATCGCGGTCTCGTCGCCCGCACGCCCCACCCGACCGACCGCCGCCAGGTGATCCTGGCGGCGACCGAGCGGGGCCGGGCCGTGTTCGCGCAGTTCGAGAAGGCTCGCAACGAGTGGCTCGCCCGGCAGCTGGACGAGCTCTCGAGTGAGGACCGCGACACCCTCGAGCGGGCCGCGCAGATCCTGCAGCAGGTCGCCCGGGCCGAGTGAGGGCCCTCGCCTCCTCCTCCCGTTCCGTCACGCGGCGATGACGCGTACGACCGACGAGGAGGCGCACCCGAGTGCGGGCAGTGCTGAGCACGACTTTCCGGTCCCTGCAGGTCCGTAACTACCGGCTGTTCGCCACCGGCCAGCTCGTGAAGCTGGTCGGTGTGTGGATGATGTTCACCGCGCAGGACTGGCTGGTGCTCGACCTCTCCGGCAACTCGCCGGGCGCCCTCGGCGTGGTCACGGCCCTGCAGTTCGTGCCGGTGCTCCTGCTCACCCTGTGGGGCGGCAAGCTCGCCGACCGGTACGACAAGCGCAAGCTGCTCATCCTCGCGAACGCCGTCTTCGCGATCACCGCGATCGTCTTCGCGCTGCTGGTGGCCGGCGGCGTGGTCGTGCTGTGGCACGTCTTCCTGTTCGCCCTGCTGCTGGGCATCGCCAACTCGATCGAGACGCCGGTCCGGCAGGCGTTCGTCTCCGAGCTGGTCGAGCTGCCCCTGCTGCCCAACGCGTTGGCGCTGTCCGCGGCCACGTTCAACACCGCCCGCATCGGCGGCCCCGCGCTGGCCGGCGTCGCCCTGGCGCTGTTCCAGACCGGTCCGGTGTTCCTCATCGCCACGGCACTGTCGATCGCCCCGGTCTTCAGCTACTGGCGGATGCGCCCGGCCGACCTGTACCGCTCCGACAAGCGCTCCGAGCCCGGCGACACCCGCATCGTGGACGGCCTGAAGTACGTCTGGAAGCGGAACGACCTGCTGCTGCCGATCGGGCTGATGGCGGCGATCGGCATGATCGGATTCAACTTCCCGGTCACCCTGGCGGCGCTCGCGAAGATCAATTTCCACGCCGGCCCGTCCTCCTTCGGCCTGCTGACCACGGCCCTGGCGGTGGGCGCGCTCGGCGGAGCGCTGGCCGGCAGCGGCCGCCGCAGCCGGCCCGGCGCGTACGTGGTGCTCGGCGCAGCGCTGGCCTTCGGGGTGTTCGAGGTGGCCGTGGGTTTCGCGCCGAGCTTCCTCGTGGCGCTCCTGCTGCTCGTGCCGACCGGCTTCTTCTCGATCTACCTCGCGCAGGCGGCCAACCATCGCGTCCAGATGGGCGTGCACGCGCAGTACCGCGGCCGCGTGATGGCGCTCTACGTCCTGGTCTTCCTCGGCACGACGCCGCTCGGCGCGTCGCTGGCCGGCTGGTGGGCCGAGCGCTTCGGGGTGCCGTCGAGCATCTGGGCGGCCGGGATCTTCTGCTTCGTGGCGGCGGTCGTGGCGCTGATCTGGCAGCTGCGGACCAGCGGCGACCGCCTCCGGGTGCGGGTGGGACCGCGGCCGCGGCTCAGCCTCGTCCACAGCAAGCCGCTCGACCGCGAACCGCCCGCCAAGATCGCCGCCTGAGTCACTCGCAGGTGGCCGTGTAGGTGGCGGCCTCCGCGGCGGCGGCCTCGGCGTCGCCGGCGCGTACGGCCTCGAGCAGGCGGCTGTGGTCCATGTACTCCTCCGGCCGCAGCGAGGCGCCGAAGTGCTCGCGCAGCGACTCCCGGATGACCTGCCCCAGGTCCGCGTAGAGCTCGATCAGCACCTCGTTGTGCGAGGCCGCCACGACCGCCAGGTGGAACGCCGAGTCCGCGTCCACGAACGCGTCGCGCTCGCCCCTGGACCAGGCGTGTTCGCGCTGCTCGTACAGGGTTCCGAGGAGCTTGAGGTCGGCGTCGGTGCGGCGGCGGGCCGCGAAACCGGCCGCGGCCGTCTCGAGGGTGCCGCGCAGCTCCCGGACGTCGGCCGGGTCGGCGGCGGCGAAGCGTCGCTGCATCACGCCGGCCAGCTCGCTGGTGGCCGCCACGTACGTCCCCGAGCCCTGGCGGATGTCGAGCAGGCCGTTGTGGGCCAGCGCCCGGACCGCTTCGCGGACGGTGTTGCGGGCGACGCCGAGCTGCGCGACCAGCTCCGGCTCGGTCGGGATGCGGGAGCCCACGGGCCAGGCGCCCGAGGTGATCTGTTGCCGGAGCCGGGCGATGACCTGCCCGGACAAGGTCTCCCGCGGCACCGGACCCAAATTCATCCCATGATTCTATGATGGGGGCTATGACGATGACCAGCACCGGCCGTGCGGACACCCGGCACCGTGTCGCCGAGCGGCTCCGCGGCCTGCGGCCGGGGTTCCGGCCGCGACGTGCCGGCCCGGCCCTGGCGGCCACCGCGCTCGTGCTGGCGGCGGTCAACCTCCGGCCGGCCGTGACCAGCCTCGGGCCGGTGCTCGAGGAGGTCCGCGCGAGCCTGGGGATGAGCGCCGCGGTCGCCGGACTGCTGACCTCCGTACCGGCGGTGTGCTTCGCGCTCATCGGGTCGACCGCGCCGCTGCTCGCCCGGCGGTGGGGGACGGGCGGGGCCGTCGCGGTGGGGGCCACGGCGCTCGTGCTGGGCCTCGCCGTACGGCCCTTCGCCGGCGGCACCGCGTTGTTCATCGCCCTCACCGCGCTCGCGCTGGCCGGCATCGCCCTCGCCAACGTGCTGCTGCCGGTGGTCGTCAAGCAGCGCTTCCCGGCGAAGGTCGGGGCCATGACCGGCCTGTACTCCGTGGCGCTCAACCTCGGGGCGTCCACGGCGGCGGCCGTCACCGTGCCGCTGACCGGAGTGTTCGGCGGCGACTGGCGGCTCGGGCTGGGAGTGTGGGCCGTCGTCGCGGCGGTGGCCGTGCCGCCGTGGATCCTGCTCGCGCGCGACCGCGTACGGGAGGAACCTCAGACCCCCACGGACGCCGCGCCGGATCTGCGGCTGCGGCATCAGCCCGTCGCCTGGGCGCTCGCGGTCTACTTCGGGCTGCAGTCCACCGCCGCGTACGTGATCATGGGTTGGCTGCCGCAGGTCTTCCGCGACGCCGGCCTGTCCGCGAGCACCGCGGGCCTGCTCTTCGCCGTGACGTCGGTGCTCGGGGTGCCGCTGTCGTTCGCCCTGTCGGCGGTGGCCGGCCGCCTTCCCCGGCAGAGCGGCATCGCCGTCGGCACGGGACTGTTCGGCATCGCCGGGTACGCCGGGCTCTGGGCCGCCCCCGCCGCCGCGCCCTGGGTGTGGGCGGTGCTCCTCGGCGTCTCCAACTGCGCGTTCCCCCTGGCGCTCACGATGATCGCCCTGCGCGGCCGGGACACCGCGGTGGTCGTACGGCTCTCGGCCTTCGCGCAGAGCACCGGCTATCTGCTGTCGATCCCCGGCCCGATCGTCGTCGGCGCGCTCTATGAGCACAGCGGCAGCTGGAAGGTGCCGCTCGTGCTGATGGCCGCGCTGATGGTCCCGCAGATGATCGCGGGCTTCCTCGCCGGCCGCGACCGCCAGATCGGATAGGCGGGCTTCCCGCCGGCCGTGCCGGGCTGAATCTGGCAGTCCGAGTCATCCGAACGGATGTCTCGGTTTCCCGTCCCGACCGCTTAGCGTCATCCCGTGGCAATCACGCACGTCGTTGTGCTCGTCACGGCTCTGCTGTGCCTGCCCTGCGCCGTGGCGGTCGTGGTCTGCGCGGACACCCTGCCCCTCCGGCGGGCGTGGACCCGCGGCGGCCGGCGGGAGACCCGGGCCCTGAGGTGTCTGGACCGGCACCTGAACGGGACCGGCGTGGCACTGCGCCCGCCCACCGACCGGCCGTGTCTCGAGGAGGTGGCGGCCGACCTGCGGCGGCTGCGGCGGCAACGGTCCGGCGGGCCGACGACCGGTTCGGCCCTGTGGCTGGCCGCTGTCGTGCGGGCGTACGACGACCGGCTGCTCATCGCCAGCGAGGCGTACGGGGTCCAGCACCACCTGAACGAGCTCGAAGGCATGGACCGCGAGCTGGAACGGATGCGGGTCGAGGAGCGGCTGCGGGCGGCGGGGCTGCAGCTTCGCTAGGGTCGCGGCGTGCGGCTCTTCGTGGCGGTCAACCCACCGGACGGCGTACGCCGTGACCTGCGCCGGCACCTGGACGCCGCGATGTCCGGGCGGACTTCCGACGGCGCGGCTTCGGGCCGGCGCCCCGGCGCCCCGGTTCCCGGCCGCCGGGTGCGCTTCACCGCGATCGAGAAGTGGCACGTCACGCTCGCGTTCCTCGGCGAGGTCGAGCCGGAACGCCTTCCCGAGCTCGAACGGGCCCTGGCCACGGTGACCGTCCCCCAAGGCCGTGAGCTGCGGATCCGCGGCGGTGGCGGCTTCGGCCGGCGGGTGACCTGGGCCGGGGTGGACGGCGACCTCGGCGATGTGGCCGCCGACGTCCGGGCCGCGCTGGCCCGGGCGGAGCTGCCGTCCGAGGACAAGCCGTTCACCCCGCACCTGACCGTCATGTACGCCCACGACAACCGCGTCCGGGCAGCCCTGACGGACTACGCGGGGCCGGCGTGGCGGCTCGACCGCATCGAGCTGGTCCGCAGCGATCCCGGCGGCACCTACACGACGCTGTGGACGAGCTAGGAGCTCTCGCGGGCCGCCGGGCCGCCGCCGAACAGCACGTCGTCCCAGCTCGGCAGGCGCTTGCGCGGCTTCGCCGACTCGTCCGGCTCGGCCTCCCCGGGCTGGGCCCCGACCGTCCGCCGCGGCCGGAGGACCGCCAGGCTGGGCACGGCCGGCACCTCCTTGGGCAGGTCGGCGTCGTCGTCGAAGGCCGAACCGGCGCCACCGCCGAGCAGCGCCGCGGCGCCGCCCGCCACCGGGCGCCGGGAGTCCTGGGCGGCCGGCTCCAGGCCGCGGCCCGGGCGTTCGTTGCTCAGCGGACGGTCGAGCGAGGCGAGCAGGGCGTCGCGGCCGGCCCGGATCGGGTCGCGCGTCGGCCGCGGCTGCTCCGCCGCCGGCAGGCCACGACCCCGGCCGGGCTCGGCGGCGCGGGACGGACCCGGCAGGCCGTGACCGCCGCGCTCGTGCGCGCCGCGCTCGGGGGCCGGCTCCTGACCGAGGATCGGGGTCGGGCGCTCGGCGCACAGGTACTGCGCCATGTCGTCGTGCGGCGAGACCACCTGGCGGCCCTTGTCCAGGTCCCAGACGGCCTGCGCGGTCGCCTTGCCGGAGGGCCAGGTCGCCACGATGCGCCAGGTGCCGTCGTCGCGGCGGAACGCGTCCCAGGAGATCTTCTCGGTGTCGATGCCGTGCTGCGCGAGCCGGCTGTCGACCACCTCGGCCAGCGGCGCGCCCGAATCGGACGTCTTCAGCCGGGTGCGGCGCGCGTGCTGGGCGAGCATGGCCCGCTCCTGCAGCACCGGGCCCGCGTACCGCAGGACCCGGTCGACCGGCACGCCGGCGATGCGCGCGACGTCCTCGGCGGACTCGCCGGAGCGGATCCGGGCCTGGATGTCCCGCGGGGACAGCGAAGCCATGGTCTCGGCGCCGGCCACCGCGACGGCGGTGCCCGGTGAGCCGGATGCCGGAGCGCCGCCCTCGTGGTGCAGGACGCTGCTCACCCGGTCGTCGATGGGGAGTGCCAGGAGCCGGCCGACCTCGTCGGCGAGCACCAGGGCCTGACCGTCCTCGGAGAGGGCGACGAAGCGTACCGGCCGCATGCGTTGCCTCCGTCCCGTCGCTGGCCTTGGTCCCGAGAGTCAGCCACCCGGGCGCGTTTCGGAACACGGTACGCGCCCCGGTCACCCAATGGTGGTAAGCCACGCCGTCGAACTCATTGACCAGGGGGGATGATCTTCAAAGACGGGACTTCACGAGTACGGCGGCAGGGGCGCGACAAAAGCACCACCGGGCCGGCCCCGCACACGGCCGCGCGACGTGGCTGCCTCGTGCGGCACGCTGCCGCGGGCGGGTCCCCGCGGTCAGCCGTTGGCGGCGCGGCGGGCGGCGTACTCGGTCGTGCGGTGGGACGGGTACTGGATCAGGTTGTCCGGTTCCTCGTCGAGCGTGGTGTTCCAGCTGCGGCGGGTGTCGAGCGGGTCCTCCTCGTACGCGGGCCGGACCCGGAACTGGCGGCCGTAGTCCATCATGCCGTCGATCAGCCGGTCGACGTCGCGCGCCGGTCGCACCACCAGGCGCATGAACTGGCTGGTCATACCCAGCTTGTTGCCGCATTCGCGGGTGTAGACGCCGTGGTTGGCGACCAGGTAGTCGCGCAGCGCCACGCCGGACCACTCGGTCGGGAGCTTGACCAGGATGAAGTTGCCCTGCGACGGGAACACCGTGAGCCCGGGGATGCGGCTCAGCTCGCCGGCCATCGCGCGGCGGTCGCGGCTGAGCAGGCGCAGGCTGTCCTCGTACTCGTCCTCGTGGTCCTGGATCATGTAGACCACCTTCTCGGCGAGCGAGTTGAGGTTCCACTTGGGCAGCATCTTGCCGATCTTGCCGGCGATGGCGGGATTCGCCATGAGATAGCCGAAGCGGATGCCGTGCAGGCCGAAGTTCTTGCCCAGACTCTTGAGGACGACCGCGTTGGGGCGGATCACCGCGTCCGGCCCGACGGACGGGTACTGCTCGGCGTCGGAGAAGTCGATGAAGGACTCGTCGACGACGACCAGGTCGAGGTCGCCGAGCGCGTCCATGAAGCGGATGACGTCGCGGCGGGCCAGGTAGCCGCCGTCCGGGTTGTTGACGTTGCAGACCACGGCGACACGGGAGCCGCGGTCGCGGATGAAGCGTACGTATTCGTCGAGGTTGAGCCGGAAACCGTCGCGTTCCTGCAGCGGGAACATGTCGACGCGTTTGCCGGTCTCCAGCGGCTGGTCGGTCCAGCGGCCGAACGTGGGGATCGGGATCGCCACGCTCTCCTTGATCAGCAGATGGTCGATCCAGGTGATCAGCTCGGTGGAGCCGTTCGCCATCGCCACCGTCTGCGGGTGCAGGCCGAGCACCGCGGCCAGCTTGTTCGTGATGCTGTGCGAGTCGCTCGGGTAGTACTTCAGGATGTTCTTCAGGTCGCGGGAGAGCTCGTCGAACATCTCCGGCGTGGGGAAGTACGGGTTGCACGGGATGCAGAAGTCGACGATCTCCGCGCCCTCACCCATGCTTCGGGAGAGATCGAAATAAGAGGCGCTGTGCGCCCCCTTGTGCAGGATCGAGGTGTCGATTCCGGTCCGCGCCATTGACGACTCCCTCTCCCGCAGCGACATTGCCGCCCGTCAGTACGGGCGGCAGTGCCCCAAGGGTTCAGAGCCGCTCGACGACGTAGTCGATGCTGCGGGTCAGCGCTTCGACATCGGCGGGGTCGACCGTGGGGTAGAGCGCCACCCGCAACTGGTTGCGCCCCAGCTTGCGATACGGCTCCGTGTCCACGATGCCGTTGGCGCGCAGCACCTTGGCGATCGCGGCGGCGTCCACCCCGTCGGCGAAGTCGATCGTGGCCACCGCGTGGGAGCGCAGCGCCGGATCGGTGACGAACGGCGTGGCCACCGCCGAGCGGTCCGCCCAGCCGTAGATCGCCGCCGCGCTCTCCGCGCTGCGCTTGGCGGCCCAGCCGAGCCCGCCCTGCGCGTTCATCCAGTCCACCTGCTCGGCGGCGAGGAAGACGGTGGCCAGCGCCGGCGTGTTGTACGTCTGCTCGAGCCGCGACTGCTCGATCGCGGTGACCAGGTCGAGGAACTGCGGGATGTACCGCCCGGACGCCTTGATCTCGTGCGCGCGCTCGATCGCGGCCGGCGACATCAGCGCGATCCACAGGCCGCCGTCCGACCCGAACGCCTTCTGCGGCGCCAGGTAGTAGACGTCGGTCTCGGTGAGGTCGACCTCCAGGCTGCCCCCGCCCGACGTGGCGTCGGTGAGCAGCAGCGCGCCCGGGTCGGCGCCGGCGACCCGCTTGACCGGGACGGCCACCCCGGTCGAGGTCTCGTTCTGCACGCTCGCGTACGCATCCACGCCCGCCTCGGCGGTCAGGTACGCCGCGGCGCCGCCCGGAGCCTTGTGCACGGTCGGCTCGGCGAGGAACGGCGCGTCCTTGACCGCCTTGGCGAACTTCGCGCCGAACTCGCCGAACTCCGCGAACTGGGCCTTGTCGCGGATCAACCCGAAGGTGGCGGTCTCCCAGAACGCGCTGGTGCCGCCGTTGCTGATGATCACCTCGTAGCCGTCGGGCGCCGAGAAGAACTCCGCAATGCCCCGGCGCAGGCGGGCCACCTGCTCCTTGACCGTCTTCTGCCGGTGCGACGTACCCATGAAGGTCTTCGCGACCCGGGCCAGCGCCTCGACGCCCTCCGGGCGGACCTTGCTCGGGCCGGAACCGAACCGGCCGTCGACGGGCTTGAGGTCGTCCGGGATGCGGATCGGGTCGGTCACGGAGGGTCCTTCCAGGCGGGGGCCACGGCGATTACAGATTATGCGGGACGGCGTCCCAGCCCTCGACGTCCTGCGGCTTGCGGGCGGCGGGGCCCACGTACCGCGCGCTGGGGCGCACGATGCGGCCGAGCTTCTTCTGCTCGAGGATGTGCGCGCTCCAGCCGGCCACCCGGGCGCAGGTGAACATCGAGGTGAACATGTGCGCCGGCACCTCGGCGAAGTCGAGCACGACCGCGGACCAGAACTCCACGTTGGTCGCCAGCACGCGGTCGGGCTTGCGGGCCTGCAGCTCGGCGAGGGCGGCCCGCTCGAGCGCCTCGGCCACCTCGAAGCGGGGCGCGCCCAACTCCTTGGCGGTGCGGCGCAGGACCCGGGCACGGGGGTCCTCGGCGCGGTAGACGCGGTGCCCGAAGCCCATCAGCCGCTCGCCGCGGTCGAGGACGCCCTTCACGTACCCCTCGGCGTCGCCGCTGCGCTCGACGGCCTCGATCATGTGCAGCACCCGCGAGGGCGCGCCGCCGTGCAGCGGGCCGGAGAGCGCGCCGATGCCGGAGGAGATGCAGGCCGCCGCGTCGGCGCCGGTGGAGGCCACGATCCGGGTGGTGAAGGTGGAGGCGTTGAGGCCGTGCTCGGCGGCGGAGATGAAATACGCGTCGACCGCCTTCACGTGCCGGGGGTCGGGCTCGCCGCGCCAGCGCTTCATGAACCGCTCGACGATGGTCTGCGCCTTGTCGATGTCCTTCTGCGGCACGGCGGGCAGACCCAGGCCGCGCGCCGCCTGCGCCACGAACGACAGCGCGGTCACCGACACCCGGGCCAGGTCGGTGCGCACCTGCTCGTCACTGATGTCCAGCAGCTGGGACAACCCCCAGTACGGCGCGAGCATCGCGACCGCGGACTGCACGTCGACCCGGATGTCGCCGGAGTGCACGGGCACCGGGAACGGCTCGGCGGGCGGCAGCCCGGGGCCGAAGCGGCCGTCCACGAGCAGCGCCCAGACGTTGCCGAAGGACACGTGACCGATGAGGTCCTCGATGTCGACGCCGCGATACCGCAGGGCCCCGCCCGCCTTGTCGGGCTCGGCGATCTCGGTCTCGAAGGCGATCACGCCCTCCAGGCCCGGCTTGAAATCGGACACGACGCCTCCTGGAACTCCCGGCTGGACGAAAGCCGTGGGTGTCTCATCTTGCCGCCCGGTGACCCGGCAGGTCGACCCGAGGACATGTGCTGTCTGCGACACCTATCCTCGCTGAGAAGACGCACCGGCGTGGGCGACTTAGGTTCGTTGGGTGATCCCCGACCCACCGTCGCCGGCCGCGATGCGCCGCGACTACACCGAACGCGGCGCGCTGCTCGAGTCCGACCTCGCCGCCGCGTGGCCCGAACAGTTCGCCCGCTGGTTCGGCGAGGCCCTCGACTTCGCGTTGCCCGAGCCCAACGCCATGATCGTCGCGACCGCGGACGGCGCCGGCCGGCCCAGCGCCCGTACGGTGCTGCTCAAGGGGTACGACGAGCGCGGCTTCGTGTTCTTCACCAACTACACCTCGCGCAAGGGCACCGAGGCGGCGGAGAACCCGTACGCGAGCCTGGTCTTCCCGTGGTTCCCCATGCAGCGGCAGGTCGTCGTCTGCGGCGCGGTGGAGAAGGTGGACCGTGCCGAGACCGAGGAGTACTTCGCCACCCGGCCGCACGGGTCGCAGCTCGGCGCCTGGGCGAGCCCGCAGAGCAGCGTCGTGCCCGACCGGGCGGCGGTCGAGGCCGGGCTGGCCGCGGCGATCGAGCGGTTCGGCGCCGAGGGTGAAGTCCCGGCGCCGCCGCACTGGGGTGGGCTGCGGGTGGTGCCCGAGACCGTGGAGTTCTGGCAGGGCCGCAGCAACCGGCTGCACGACCGGCTGCGGTACCGCTCGGCGGACGGCGGCTGGGTGGTCGAACGGCTCGCCCCGTGAGCCAGGAGCCGGTCGAGGCCGCCGAGCGCGTCACCGAGGAGGCGATCGCGAAGGAACGCCGCAGCTGGGTCATCGACGTCCGGCCACTGCGCGGGGTCGCGTACCGGCGGATGTGGGTCGGCAACGGCGTCTCGTTCTTCGGCTTCCAGTTCACCGCGGTCGCCGTACCGGTCGAGATGTTCTCGATCACGCACTCGTCGGCGTGGGTGGGGCTGCTGGGCATCGCGGGCCTCGTACCCCTGCTGGTCTTCGGGTTGTGGGGCGGCGCCGCCGCCGACGTGGTGGACCGCCGCAAGCTGCTGCTCGCCAGCTCCACGCTGGCGTGGATCTCGACGATCGGGCTGCTGGCACAGGCCCTGCTCGGAGTGCGCAGCGGCCTGCTGCTGCTCGCGCTGACCGCGGTGCAGTCGGCCGGCTTCGCGGTCAGCTCGCCGGCCCGGCAGGCGATCATCCCCCGGATCGTGCCGGCGCACCTGGTCCCGGCGGCCAACACGCTGTCCTACACGACCACCACCGCCGGGGGCGTGCTCGGCCCGCTCGCCGCAGGCCTCATCTTCGGCGCCTGGTCGACCGACGCCGGCATCACCATCGCGTACGCAGTGGACGCGGCGCTGTTCACCATCTCCTTCTGGGCGACCTACCGGCTGCCGCCCATCCCGCCGGTGCACGACGACGGGCACGGCGAGCGGCCGACCGCGGGGCTGCGGGGCATCGCCGACGGCCTGCGCTTCCTCACCACCCAGCCGGTGCTGCTGCTCTCGTTCGCGGTCGACATCATCGCGATGGTGCTGGCGATGCCGCGGGCGCTGTTCCCCGAGATCGCCGAGGACCGGTTCGGCGGCGGGTGGGCGGTCGGCTGGCTGTTCGCCGCGATCGCGATCGGCTCCGTCATCGGCGGCCTGACCTCCGGCTGGATCGGGCGGGTGAAACGGCAGGGTGTCGCGCTGGTCGTGGCGGTGGTCGGCTGGGGCGTGGCCATCGGCTTCGCCGGCTTCGCCACGTCGCTGTGGCTGATGGTGCTGCTGCTCGCGGTAGGCGGCGCGGCCGACCTGGTCAGCGCGGTCTACCGGCAGTCGATCCTGCAGGTGTATGCGCCGGACCGGCTGCGCGGGCGGCTGCAGGGCGTCTTCACCGTCGTCGTGGCGGGCGGCCCGCGCCTGGGCGACCTGCGCGCCGGGGCCACCGCGGACGTCACCGGCGCCACCGCGTCCTGGGCGGGCGGCGGATTCGCGGCCGCGGGACTGGCCGTCGTTCTCGCGCTCGCGTTCCCGGCCCTCGTTCGGTACCGCCCTCCGTCCGATGCGGAGGACAACCACTAATGTTCTGCCCATGACGGATGTCGTTGCCGCTAAGTCCGGGACCCAGTGGACCATCGAGGCGGAGGGTCACCGGGCCACAGTCGTCGAGGTCGGCGGCGTGCTGCGCGGCTACTCCGTGGGCGACCGCGAGGTGGTGGACGGCTTCGGGCCGGAGGAGATCTCGCCCGCCTCGTCCGGCCAGATCCTCGCGCCGTGGCCCAACCGCATCCGCGACGGGCACTACACGTTCGAGGGAACGGCGTACCAGCTGCCGCTGACCGAGCCCGACAAGCACAACGCGATCCACGGGCTGACCAACTGGTCGCGCTGGCGGCTCGCCGCGCAGGCGCCGGACTCGGTCACCCTCGAGTTCGACCTGCCGCCGCAGATCGGGTACCCGTGGCCGCTGACGCTGCGGACCCGCTGGACGGTCTCCGCCGACGGTCTGCGCTCCGACCAGGAGGTCACCAACACCGGCGACGCGAACGCGCCGTGGGGCTTCTCGGTCCACCCGTACGTGCAGCTGCCCGGCGTGGCGGTCGACGACACCCTGCTCCGGGTGCCCGGACGCAGCAAGATCCTCGCCGACCAGCGGCTCCTGCCGATCGGCGCGGTGCGGGTGGCCGGGACCGAGTTCGACTACACCGAGCCCCGCCGGGTCGCCGGCGCCGTGCTCGACACCACGTGGGGCGATCTGATCCGGGATGCGGACGGCAGCTCGTCGGTCACCATCTCGGCGCCGGACGGCAGCCGGGCAGTGACGGTCTGGGGCGACGAGAACTTCCACTGGTGGCAGGTCTTCAGCGGGGACACCCTGAGCGGCCCGCGCTTCCGCCGGTCGTTCGCCATCGAGCCGATGACCTGCCCGCCGGACGCCTTCCGCAGTGGGCGCGACCTGATCGTGCTGGAGCCGGGAGCCACCTGGCGTGCCTCGTGGGGCATCCGGCCGTCGGCGGGCTGAACCGTGGAGTTCGACGAGGTCGTCCGCCGGCGCAAGATGGTCCGCACCTACGACCCGGAGCGGCCCGTGCCGCCGGAGATCGTCGAGAAACTGGTCCGGCACGCGCTCCGGGCCCCGTCCGCGGGCTTCTCGCAGGGCTGGGGTTTCCTCGTGCTGCAGGAGCTGGAGGACCGTGAGCTGTACTGGTCGGTCACGGCCTCCGGGGGGCCGGACGACTCGTGGCTCCAGCGCATGCGCACCGCGCCGCTGCTCATCGTCGCGCTCTCCAACAAGTCGGCGTACCTGGAGCGGTACGCGCAGGCGGACAAGGGCTGGACGGACCGGGACGAGCGCCGGTGGCCGGTGCCGTACTGGGACGTCGACACGGGTTTCGCCGCGCTGCTCATGCACCTGACGGCGGTGAACGAGGGACTGGGTTCGCTGTTCTTCGGCGTACCGGCGGACAAGATCGCCGCATTCCGGTCGGCGTTCGGCGTACCGGATGAATTCACCCCGGTCGGCGCGCTGACGGTGGGCTATCCGGCACCCGACAAGAGGTCACCGTCACTACGCCGGGGTCGCCGCCCGGTGGACGAGGTGGTGCATCATGGCCGATGGACCGCAACCGGCACGGCGTCCGTGGGTGCCGGCTGACAGCGGGCACCGTCCGGCGACGGGTGACGGCACGAGCCGCCGCCCACGCCGCGCGGGCGGCCGCCGGGCAACGCCGCGGCCGGTCGCCGTCCCGGCGGCTCGCTAGGCTGGCAGGCGTATCCGCCCGTCCGCGGGGTAAGGCCAGAAGCGAGGGACCGGAGGGGAGCGTGCCGTCGTGATCTTCAAAGCGGTACGGGACGGAGCGCCGTACCCCGACCATCACACGACGCTGAAGAAGTGGGCCGAGATCCCGCCCCGCCCGATCCGCCTGGCCGATCTCATCACCACCAAGCGGGAGCTGGCGCTGGACAAGCTGCTCGCCGAGGACTCGACGTTCTACGGCGACCTGTTCCCGCACGTCGTGGAGTGGAACGGCGGCCTCTACCTGGAGGACGGCCTGCACCGGGCGCTGCGGGCGGCCCTGCAGCAGCGCAACCAGATTCATGCCCGGGTGCTCGTCATCGAGGACTAACACTGTTAGTTTAATTCCCATGGCCGTGTCACCGCTGGACCTGCTGGACCTCGACGAGCTGCTCGGCGACGAGGAGCGCGACGTGCGGTCGCTGGTGCGCCGCGTCGTGGACGACCGGGTGCGGCCCCACATCGCCGAGTGGTACGAGCGCGGCGAGGTCCCCGTCCGCGAGCTGTCGCTGGAGTTCGGCAAGCTCGGCCTGCTCGGCATGCACCTCGAGGGCTACGGCTGCGCCGGCGCCTCCGCGGTCCAGTACGGCCTGGCCTGCATGGAGCTGGAGGCGGCCGACTCCGGGGTCCGCTCGCTCGTCTCCGTGCAGGGCTCGCTCGCCATGTACGCGATCTGGCGCTACGGCAGCGAGGAGCAGAAGCAGCGCTGGCTGCCGGGCATGGCCGCCGGGGAGCTGATCGGCTGCTTCGGGCTGACCGAGCCGGACCACGGCTCCGACCCCGGCAACATGGCCACCCGTGCCCGCCGCGACGGCGACGGCTGGGTACTGCACGGCGGCAAGATGTGGATCACGAACGCGCCGGTCGCCGACGTGGCGGTGGTCTGGGCTCGCGCCGACGAGGGCGTGGTCGGGTTCGCCGTACCGACGGACACCCCGGGCTTCTCGGTGCGCGAGGTGAAGATGAAGCTCTCCCTGCGGGCCTCCGCCACCGGGGAGATCACCCTCGACGACGTCCGGCTCCCCGAGTCCGCCCGGTTGCCCCAGGCGCGGGGGCTCAAGGCGCCGCTGTCCTGCCTCACCGAGGCCCGATTCGGCATCATCTGGGGTTCGCTCGGCGCGGCCCGCGACTGCCTGGAGACCGCGATCGCGTACGCGACCTCCCGCGAGCAGTTCGGCCGCCCGATCGCCGGCTTCCAGCTCACCCAGGCCAAGCTCGCCGACATGGCCCTGGAGCTGCAGAAGGGCTACCTGCTGGCGCTGCACCTGGGCCGCCGCAGCGACGCCGCCGGGCTGCGTCCGGAGCAGGTCAGCGTCGGCAAGCTGAACAACGTGCGCGAGGCCATCCGGATCGCGCGGGAGTGCCGCACCATCCTCGGCGCCAACGGCATCAGCGGGGAGTACCCCGTGCTCCGGCACGCCAACAACCTCGAGAGCGTGCTCACGTACGAGGGAACCTCCGAGGTCCACCAGCTCGTCATCGGCCAGAAATTGACGGGTCTGAACGCCTTCGGCGGCTGAGCGGCTGCGACTGTCGTACCCCTTCCGTACCGTGGGTATCACGGTGCAGAGAGAAGAAGGGGGTGGTCGACGATGGCCCAGTCACCCGGAGTCGACGAGCCGACGAGGGAATACCCGGCCGTCGAAGAGCCCGCGCCGCCATCAGCCGGGCAGCCGCCGGCCGCCGAGGCGCCACCGGCCGACGCGCCGCCGCGGGGCATGGGCGCGTTCGCCCGCGTCCTCATCTTCACCGGCGTGGTGTTCGCCCTGATCGTGGCCATGTGCCTGGGGCTGCGGGCGATCAACGTGCTGCCCGGCTTCGACAACCCGTTCTCCGACAAGACGACCGACCGCAGCCAGCCGGTGCTGCTGCAGTCGATGCGCGACCTGAGCCGCTACGTCGCCGCCGACGGCAACTTCCAGGTGATCGTCGACCTGCAGGAGAACAAGGACAACGTCCCCGACTTCCTGCTCAACAAGCGCACCCTCTTCGTCGGCGCCGGCACGGTCGAGGCGTACGTGGACTTCGGCCAGCTGTCGACCGGCGCGCTGTCGCTGGACGAGGCCAACCACACCGCCACGATCAAGCTGCCCCCGCCGCAGCTCGGCCAGGCCGCCCTCGACATGCAGCGCAGCTATGTGGTGGCGGAGGAGCGCGGCCTGCTCAACCGCATCGGCGACGCCTTCAGCAGCAACCCCGACCAGCAGCAGCGCGTCTACCAGTCGGCCCAGCAACGCATCACCGAGGCGGCGCGCAGCAGCGGCCTGGAGCAGCGGGCCCGGGACAACACCGAGAAGATGCTGCAGAGCCTGTTCGGCCGCCTCGGCTACACGACGGTCACGGTGGAGTTCGCCAGCCCCTGACGCGATGCCCGCCGGCAGCAGGAGCAGGACCGCGCTGATGAAGACGCACGGCCGAGCCGCCGAGCCGCCGACGCGCGCCGCGAGGCCGCGGGGCCGCGGGGCCGGGTTGCGGCGGGGCCGGGTTGCGGCGGGGCGCGGCGCGGCTGAGGGTCCGGGTTCTTCGCCGCTCCGGGTCGGCGGGCGCGGGTGTCGCAAGGGCCGGCGTCCGTGGGGACGCCGGCCCTTGGCCGTGGGAGCTGTCAACCGCCGTGCGGTCGCGCGGGTGGCGCTCGGGGTAGTCGCGCCGGGTGTCACGCGGCCCGGCTGGTTGCGCCGGGTGTCATGCGGCCCGGCTGGTTGCGCCGGGTGTCATGCGGCCCGGCTGGTTGCGCCGGGTGTCATGCGCTCGGGCGGTCGCGCCCGGGCGGCGCCGGCGGGTCATCCGGGCGTCACTCGTTGGGCAGGAGCACCCAGAGGATCAGGTAGATGATGAACTGCGGGCCGGGGAGCAGGCAGGACAAGACGAAGATCAGGCGCATGACGGACGAGGAGACGCCGAACCGGCGCGCCAGGCCGGAGCACACGCCGGCGATCCATCGGTCGTCGCGGGGTCGGGCCAATCGGCGGGTCATGTCGCTCACTCCTTGTGTCGGGTCGGCTGGGGCGAAGCGCCCCGGCCATGTTCCACGGTAGGCAGCGCCGGGCGCTCCGCCCTCGGTCTCGAGGGGGAGAAGACGCCTCACGTTCCCGTAAGGGCACCCCGTACCCGGCTCGGCGCCGCTGTTAACATCGGGGCCTCATCCGCCCCCTACTCTCTGTGGCCTCGGGCGGGTTCTATGGGAGGGATGTCTCGGTGACGCTTGCCGTTTTGTGCGGCAGCACCGGCAACGACCTCGATCCGGCCGCCGCCGGCAGGCTCGCGGACGAGCTGACCGTGGCGCTGACCGCGGCCGGGGCATCGGCAGTGCTGACTCTCGACGGGGCCGACGTGCCCGCCCAGCTGCGCGAGACCGCCCGGATCGCCGCCGACCTGCGCGCGACCGCCGCCCGGGCCGCGGCCGGTGCGAACGAGCCCTTGGTGCTCTGCGCGGACGACCTCGTGGCCCATCCCAGTCTGTTGTGGACCCTTGCCACCGAGCCGGCCGGGCGCAGCACCGCGCTGGTGGCGGCCACAGCCGACGGCACGGGCGGTGACCTGCGGGAGGACCGGGGCCGGCTCGTCGCGGCCGAGGACGGCCCGGCCCGCTTCCTCGGCGCGCTCTGCATCGCCCCGGCCGATCTCGGCCTGCTGGTCACGGCAGCGCGGGAGGCCGCCGAAGCGGCCGAGCGGGGCGACGGCCCCGGCGTTCCCGGCCCCGGTGTTCCCGGCCCCGGTGTTCCCGGCCCTGGCGTTTCCGGCGCTGGCGTTCCCGGCGCCGGCGTTCTCGGCGGCGGGCGGGTGCGAGGCGGCCTGACCCGGCGAGCCGCCGGGAACGCCCTCGACTTCCTGCTGCCCGCGCTCCTCGGCGCCGGCTTGGTGCCGATCGCGACCCGGGTACGGCTGCTGCATGCCGAGCGGGTGCACACCGACGCCGAGCTGGCACACGCCCGTGCCTCGGTCGCGGCCGTGGACGAGGACAAGGCGCTGCTGCGGCTCGCGGTGAAGGAGAAGGACGACTTCTTCACCACGTACGCGGTCAGCAGCTGGTCCCCGTTGGTCACGAAGCTCTGCGCTCGCGCCGGTCTCACACCCAGCGGTGTCACCGCCTTGTCCGTACTGTTCGCCGTCGCGGCCGCGCTCTCGTTCTGGGAGGCGTCGCGGCCGGCGATGGTGGCCGGGGCGGTGCTGCTCTACCTGGGTTTCGTGCTCGACTGCGTCGACGGGCAGCTGGCCCGCTACACCCGGCGCTTCGGCGCGTTCGGCGGGTGGCTGGACACGATGGCCGACCGCGCGAAGGAGTACGCGGTCTACGCCGGCCTCGCCGCGGGCGCGGAACGGGCCGGGCTGCCGTACGCGTGGCCGCTCGCGATCACCGCGATCGTGCTGCAGACCGTCCGGCACATGACCGACACCTGGTACGGCGCCCTGCACGACGAGGCGGCGGCCCGTCAGGCGGTCGGCACCGCGGGCAACAGCGACGCGGGCGGCGGGGTGGGCGCCAAGCTGAGCCGCGCCTCCAACAAGGTGCAGGCGGACACCGGGTCGGTCGCGTACTGGTTGAAGCGGATCGTCGTGTTCCCGATCGGTGAGCGCTGGGCGCTGATGGCGATCCTCGCCGCGCTGACGAACGGGCGGGTCGCGTTGACCGCCGTGGTGGCGTGGGGGCTGCTCGCGGCCGCGTACACCCTGGCCCTGAGATCTCTGCGTTCGGTCTCGATGCGCGTCGGCGTGCTCGACACGGTCGACACGTCGCGGCACCGCGACGACGGCCGGCTGGTCCGCGGCACGGTGAGCGCGGCCAACCTGTCCCGGCCGCTGGCGTGGGCGGCGCTGGCTGCCATCGCCCCGCTCGCCCTGATCGGCGCGGTGGCCGCGGAGGTGGTGCCGCGCGGCACCCGCTGGGGCTCCTGGTGGGGCGGCGATCTGCACGTCGAGCTGGTCCGTGCGGGTGACGCCGGGGTCTGGCTAGTCGTGGTGGCGCTGCTGGTGCTGACCGCCGGCGCTGCGGCCCGGTCGTCGCACGGCGGGCCGCTCGACTGGCTGGTGCCCGCCGGCCTGCGCGCCGCGGAGTACCTGATGGCGGTGGCTGTCGCGCTGATCTGCGAGGTGCCGCCGGCGGTGCTGTTCGCGCTGCTCTTCACGCTGGCGCTGCACCACTACGACCTGACCGCCCGGATGGAGAAGGGCGCGCCCGGCATCGTCGGGAAGCGGGCCCTGCTCGGCTGGGACGGCCGGGTGCTCCTGCTGGTGGTGTTCGCGCTGGCGGGTGTCGCCACGGCCGGGGAGCTGCTGCTCGCCGTCGCGGTCGGCCTGCATTTCCTCACGGGGGCTGTCCAGGACTGGCGAACCGGAGGAAGACGATGACCCTGCTCAGCGTGGTGCTGCCCGTCTACAAGGTGCAGGGCTATCTGAGCCAGTGCCTCGACTCGCTGCTGGAGCAGCCGTTCACCGACTTCGAGATCGTCGCGGTGGACGACTGCTCGCCCGACAACAGCGGCGCGATCCTCGCCGAGTACGCCGCCCGCGACCCCCGCGTCCGCGTCGTCTCCCTCGCCGAGAACGTCGGCCTCGGCCGCGCGCGCAACGCCGGGCTGGACCACGCGACCGGCGAGTACGTGTGGTTCGTCGACAGCGACGACTGGCTGTCCCAGGGCGCGCTGACCGCGGTGGCCGACCGGCTCGCCGCCACCGACGCCGACGTGCTGATCGTCGGCTTCGACCGGGTGCACTGGGACGGCCGGGTCACCCTCTCCGGCTCGGTCGGGACGCTCGCCGAGGCGCCGGAGTCGTTCACGGTCGAGCAGTGGCCGCGGGTGCTCAACGTCCTGCACGTCGCGTGGAACAAGGTGGTACGCCGAGACCTCCTGCTCAAGCTGGGTTTCCGCTTCGAGGAGGGCTGGTACGAGGACGTCTCGTTCACCTTCCCCCTGCTCGCGGCCGCGCCACGGATCAGCGGCCTGGGCCGGGTATGCGTGCACTACCGGCAGCGCCGGACCGGGGCGATCACCCGTACGCTGGGCGACCGGCACTTCGAGATCTTCGACCACTGGGCGCACGCGATGGCCCTCGTCGATCAGTACGCCGACCGCCCGGAGGCGCTGCGCCCGGCGCTCTTCCAGCGGATGATCTGGCACTACCTGACGGTGCTGCGCAACGCGGAGCGGGTGAAGAAGGCGTCGCGCAAACGCTTCTTCGACCGGATGACCGAGGACTTCCACCGGTACAAGCCGGCCCAGGGGTACGAGCTGCCGCCGGGCGCCATGGGGTTGCGGCACAAGTTCGTCGCGCGCGGCGCCTTCCTCCCGTTCCGGGCGATGCAGCGCGCCATCGGCGTGGTCAAGGCGACCGAGCGGGTGCGCAACGTCCCGCTGGTGAAGGCGAAGGGCCTGGTCAAACGGGTACGCCAGGCCGCGTACCGGGCCTATTACCGGCTTCAGCTCCGGCTGCCCGTGGACGACCGGCTCGCCCTGTACGCCGCGTACTGGTATCGCGGGGTGACCTGCAATCCGGCAGCGATCGCGCGCAAGGCGGAGGAGCTGGCGCCCGGCGTCCGCAATGTCTGGGTCGTGGGCCGGGCACGGGCCGCGTCGGTGCCGGCCGGCACCGAGTACGTGGTCGCGGGCTCGCTCGCGTATTACCGCGCGCTGGCCCGGGCCCGCTGGATGGTCAACAACGTGAACTGGCCGAACTGGGTCGTCAAGCGGCCCGGCGCGACGCACGTCATGACCCACCACGGCACGCCGCTGAAGATGATGGGCATGGACCAGGCGGATCATCCGGCCGCCGCGAAGGACCAGAATTTCCATGCGCAGATGCGCCGGGCGGATCGCTGGGACTTCAGCATCACGGCGAACGCGCACACCACGATCGCGTGGGAGCGGGCGTACCCGTGCCGGTACGAGACGCTCGAGGTCGGCTACCCGCGTAACGACCGGCTGGCGGGTGCGACGCCGGCCGACTCCGCCGCCGTACGGGAGAAGCTCGGCATCCGGCCGCACGAGCGCGTGATCCTCTACACCCCGACGCACCGCGAGTGGCTGCCGCTGGGCCGGCAGGTCCTCGACGTAGAGGCGTTCGCGGACCGGCTCGGCCCGGACACCGTGCTGCTGGTACGCGCCCACTACTTCTACGTGGCCGCCGAGCAGCGGGTGCAGACCCGCAGCGGGCGGATCGTGGACGTGTCGGCGTACCCGGTGGTCGAGGATCTCTATCTCGCGGCCGACGTGATGATGACCGACTACTCGTCGGCCATGTTCGATTTCGCGGTGCTGGACCGGCCGCTCGTGATCTACGCGCCGGACTGGCAGGCGTACCGGGAGCTGCGCGGGGTGTATTTCGACCTCATGGAGCTGCCGCCCGGCGAGGTCGCCACCACCTTCTCCGGCCTGGTGGACGTCTTCGCCGAGGGCTCGTACGGGAGCGCCGAGGCGGCGGCGAAGCGGGCGCGGTTCCGGGAGCGCTTCTGCTACCTGGACGACGGCAAGGCGGCCGAGCGGGTGGTGCGCCGGGTGCTGCTCGGCGAACTGGCCGGGTAATACCTGTTCCCGGAAAACCGGGTCCCACCTGCACCGGAAGCGACGTACGCGGCTGGCCTGCGGCAACGATCTCTTTTATCGATCTTGTTCGGGCCTGCACCAGTGTGACGATCTGGTGACACACGGCGAATGGCCGTTCACCCGATGGCAGTCATCGATGCATCTGGTCACGCTAAGCCATCGTCGCAGCTCATCAGCAGGAGGTTGACGGTGTCCACCGTCGCGCTCAAGGACGTCACGAAGGTTTGGCCGGACGGGACCGTGGCGGTCGACAAGGTCAGCCTCGACGTGCAGGACGGCGAGTTCATGGTCCTGCTGGGCCCCTCCGGGTGCGGCAAGTCGACGGTGCTGCGGATGATCGCCGGCCTGGAGGACCCGAGCGACGGCGCGATCCTGCTCAACGGCGAACCGGTCATGGACCTGGCGCCCCGGGAGCGGCAGATCGCCATGGTGTTCCAGGACTTCGCGCTGTACCCGCACATGACCGTCGGCGACAACATCGGCTTCCCGCTCAAGCTCTCCGGCATCGAGCCCGGTTCGCGCGACGAGCGGATCGGCGACGTGGCCAGCGCGCTGGGCATCGGTGACGTGCTGGGCCGCAAGCCGGCGCAGCTCTCCGGCGGCCAGCGGCAGCGGGTCGCGATGGGCCGCGCGATCGTCCGCCGCCCGGGCCTGTTCCTCATGGACGAGCCGCTGTCCAACCTCGACAGCGGGCTTCGCGCGGAGCTGCGCGCCGAGATCACCGGGCTGACCCGCGAGCTCGGCGTCACCACCATGTACGTCACCCACGACCAGGCCGAGGCGCTCACCATGGCCGACCGCGTCGCGATCATGCGCCGCGGCGTGCTGCAGGACATCGGCACCCCCACCGAGGTGTACGGCCGCCCCGCCACCCTGTATGTGGCGGCGTTCCTCGGCTCACCGCGGATGAACCTGCTCGAGGCGTCGGTGTACGTGCACCTCGACCGCTACATCGCCCTCAACCTCGGCGAGCAGGCGCTCTACCTGCCCTGGACCGACCTGCGCGCCCGGGCGATCGCGCACTACCACGGCGAGCGCATCGTCGTCGGCATGCGGGCCGAGGCGATCACCCCGGTCGCGCCCGACGCGCCGGGTGACGTGCTGCAGGGCCGCATCCGCTACCTCGAGCACCACGGGCACGAGTCGCTGGCGTTCCTCGACATCGGCGCCACCGCGATCGTCGTCGACGAGCTGGGCAAGGGCGTGGGCGACGCGGTCCCGGCCGGTGGCGCGCTGCGGCGCTTCGGTGGCGCGCTGCAGCGGCTGACCGGGCGTACGGAGCGGGCAGCGCTCGAGCGCGAGCGGCAGGAGAAGGCCTCGGTGCTGAGCGACCCGGGGCGGCACCACCGGCGGCCCGCGGAGCTCGCGGTACGGCTGGCGCCCTACCCGGCCGTGTCGCCGGGGCATCCGCTGGCGGTGAGCGTACGGATGGACGCGCTGCACTTCTTCGACGAGCGGGGCGACCGCATCGACATCGGCTGGCGCTGACCGATTTCCCGTTCGCCGCCACTTCCGGAGAATCAACGGGTCGGTGCCGTTGACACGGTGCCGTATCGTTCGCCGCACGTCGGTGCGAGGGCGTATCGACGTCCAACCCCAGAAGGGTGGCGATGATGGCGAACGCGTCCGGACTGTTGGTGATCGAGAGGATCCTGCGCGACCGGCAGGGCATCTGGCAGCAGGTCGTCGAGGATCGGTCGTTGTCCAAGCTCACCGGGCAGATGCTGGTGAGCTCGGTGATCGCCCTGGCCTGCTACGGAGCGGTCCTGGGCTCCTTCCACAGTGTCCTGATGGCCCTGACCTCGGCGGTGAAGCTGCCGCTGCTGTTCCTGGTCACGCTGGCGATCTGCCTGCCGACGCTGTACCTGTTCAACCTGGTGTTCGGCGCGCGGTTGTCCGTACGCCAGTCCCTGGCCCTGGTCATGGTGGCGCTGACCGTGACCGCGATGCTCGCGCTGGCGTTCGCGCCGATCGCGCTGTTCTTCCTGATCACGGCGCCCGACTACAGCTTCTTCAAGCTCCTCAACGTCGTGATCCTCGCGCTGTCGGCGCTGGTGGGGCTGCGCTTCCTCACCGGCGGCATGCGGGTGCTCAACGACCACGGCCTGCTGGCGCCCGCCAAGCCCGACGCGCCGGCCGAGGCTCCGGTCAGCCCGGCCGTCGCGGCGCCCGAGCCCGTCGCGGTCGGCGCCGCGGCCAACGGCACGCCGCCGGCCTCCGCGGCACCGGCGGCTCAGCCTGCCGCTCCGGTGGCGCAACCTCCCGCCGTGCCGCCGGGCTACATGCTGACGCCGATCGCGCACCAGCGCCCGTTGCCGCGGCCGGTCAAGCAGCCGGCCCCGCCCAGCATGACGCTGCTCTACGTCTGGATCCTGCTGTTCGGCTTCGTAGGCACGCAGCTGGCGTGGACTTTGCGGCCGTTCTTCGGCAGCCCGGGCATGAAGTTCAGCCTCTATCGCGAGATCGACGGCAACTTCTACGCCGAGATCTTCCGTACGCTCTCGCACCTGTTCTGACGATTTCGTGGGGCTCCACGACTGCCACGGAGGCGGTACACAGCGTAGGCTGCTCGGCGGTGGAGGAAACCGTCGACCACGAAGTGCTGCGTCCGGCTCCGGGCAGGGAGCCCCCGGGCGCCCCCTCGGCGTACGGAGAAACCGGCCGGCTGCTCGACCGGGTGTTCGGCCGCGACGACATCACCGTCCTGCGGCACGAGGTGCTCCAGCGGCTCGAACGGGGCCTGCTCGGCGACCGGCTCGACGGCTTCGTGCTCGCGGTGAACGAGATCATCACGAACGTCGTCCTGCACGCCGGCGGCAGCGGCCGGCTGGTGCTCTCCCGCACGGGGGACTCGGTGTGGTGCACGGTCACCGATTCCGGGCCGGGCATCCCCGAGCGCTTCCGCCGGCCGCCCGACGTGCCGGCGGCCTTCGAGGACGGCGGCCGGGGGATCTGGCTGGCGTACCAGCTGTGCGACGAGGTCGCCATGGCGACCGGCCCGATCGGGACAACTATCGGACTGCGGGTCGGCCTGCCCGGCCGCAATACCACGTCCGACCTGGCCAAGCGGGCATCGAGCAGCACCTGAACCACGGATGAAACGCCGTGGAAATGTCGACAACGGCATTCAAGCGCGTCGGCCGACGCGGGCGACTACATTAGGCCGGTGCTCGGACTACCTCCTCACGTGACGGCATGCCTTTTCGATCTCGACGGCGTGCTCACCCAGACCGCCCTGGTCCACAACGCGGCGTGGAAACAGACCTTCGACGCGTTTCTCCAGGACTGGTCCGCCCAGCACGGGCAGCCCTTTGTGCCGTTCGACACCGGCGCGGACTACCACCGGTACGTCGACGGCCGGCAGCGCGCCGACGGAGTCCGCACGTTCCTCGCCTCGCGGAGCATCACCCTGCCCGAAGGCGCGCCGGACGACGGTCCCGACGAGGAGACCGTCAACGGCATCGGTAACCGCAAGAACTTGCTGGTCCTGCAGAAGATCCGTGAGGGCGCCGTACAGGTCTACCCCGGATCCGTGGACTATCTGCACGCCGCGAAGGACGCCGGCCTGCGCCGCGCCGTCGTGTCGGCGAGCGCCAACTGCAAAGACGTGCTGGAAGCGGCCAAGATCGCCGATCTTCTCGAGGAGCGCGTGGACGGCGTGACGGCCCGTGCGGAACAATTGCCCGGGAAACCCGCGCCGGACACGTTCCTGTACGGCGCCAAGCTGCTCGGCGTCCCCCCGGAGAACTGCGCGGTCTTCGAGGATGCCCTCGCCGGCGTCGAGGCCGGCCGGGCCGGCGGATTCGGCATCGTGATCGGCGTTGATCGGGTGGGTCAAGCCGACGCTTTGCGGGAACACGGCGCTGACATCGTGGTGCAGGACCTCGCCGAGCTCCTCACCCGGTAACACCCCCATATCTGACTTCTTCTCTTCTCAGTTGCGAGAGGCACCACCGTGATCCGTGAACGGGCCTATCCCGTCGACCCCTGGCACATCCGGGAAACCCGGCTGGACCTTGATCTCCTGGCCCAGTCCGAGTCGGTCTTCGCCCTGGCCAACGGCCACATCGGCATCCGCGGGAACCTGGACGAGGGCGAGCCGCACGGCCTGCCCGGCACCTACCTCAACTCGTTCTTCGAGCTGCGGCCGCTGCCGTACGCGGAGGCCGGCTACGGCTTCCCGGAGTCGGGGCAGACCATGGTGAACGTCACCAACGCCAAGCTCATGCGGCTGCTCGTGGACGACGAGCCGTTCGACGTGCGCTACGGCGAGCTGCGGTCCCACGAGCGCACGCTCGACCTGCGGGCGGGCACGCTGGAGCGGACCGTGGAGTGGGTGTCGCCGTCCGGCCAGGCGATCCGCGTACGGACCGTGCGCATGGTGTCGTTCACCCAGCGGTCCGTCGTGGCGTTCCTCTACGAGGTCGAGCCGATCGACGCGTCCGCCCGGCTGATCCTGCAGTCGGAGCTCGTCGCCAACGAGCAGCTGCCGCCGACCAGCAAGGACCCGCGCGTCGCCGCGGTGCTCGACCACCCGCTGCAGGCCGAGGAGATGCTCGAGCAGCGCACCGGCGGCCTGCTCGTGCACCAGACCAAGGCCAGCGGACTGCGGATGGCGGCGGCGATGGAACACCTCGTCGACGCGCCCGGCAAGCACGCCATCACCACGGAGGGTCACCCCGACTGGCTGCGTACCACCGTCGCGTGCAAGCTCGAGCCCGGCCAGAAGCTGCGGGTGGTCAAGCTCGCCGCGTACGGCTGGTCCAGCCACCGCTCGCTGCCCGCGGTGCGCGACCAGGTCGGCGCCGCCCTCGCCAGCGCCCGCCTCGACGGCTGGGACGGCCTCATCGAGGCCCAGCGCGAGTACCTCGACGAGTTCTGGGACCACTCCGACGTCAAGGTCGAGGGTGACCCCGAGGTGCAGCAGGCGGTCCGCTTCGGGCTGTTCCACACGCTGCAGGCCGGCGCCCGCGCCGAGCAGCGGCCGATCGGCTCCAAGGGCCTCTCCGGCCCCGGCTACGACGGTCACACCTTCTGGGACGCGGAGACGTTCGTGCTCCCGGCCCTCACGTACACCCAGCCCTCGGCGGCGGCGGACGTGCTGCGCTGGCGGCACTCCACGCTGGACCTCGCCAAGGAGCGGGCGCAGACCCTCGGCCTGCAGGGTGCGGCCTTCCCGTGGCGCACCATCCGCGGTCAGGAGTGCTCGGCGTACTGGCCGGCGGGCACGGCGGGCTTCCACATCGGCGCGGACATCGCCGACGCGGTCCGGCGCTACGTCTCGGCCACCGGCGACTACGACTTCGAACGCGAGGTCGGCCTGGAGCTGCTCGTCGAGACCGCCCGGCTGTGGCGTTCGCTGGGCCACCACGACCGCCACGGCCGTTTCCACATCGACGGCGTCACCGGCCCGGACGAGTACACCGCGGTGGTGGACGACAACGTCTACACCAACCTGATGGCGCAGCAGAACCTGTTCGCGGCGGCGGACGCGGCGAAGCGCCACCCGGACCTGGCGCGCAAGCTCGGCGTGGACGACGAGGAGTCGGCGTCGTGGCGGGACGCGGCGGCCGCCGTGCACATCCCGTACGACCGTGAGCTCGGCGTGCACCAGCAGTCGGAGGGCTTCACCCGGCTCCAGGAGTGGGACTTCGAGAACACCCCGCCGGAGGCGTACCCGCTGCTGTTGAACTACCCGTACTTCGACCTCTACCGCAAGCAGGTCGTCAAGCAGGCCGACCTCGTCATGGCGATGTACATCCGCGGTGACGCGTTCACCCCGGAGGAGAAGGCGCGCAACTTCGCCTACTACGACGCCCGTACGGTCCGCGACTCCTCGCTGTCGGCCTGCATCCAGGCGGTCATCGCGGCCGAGGTGGGCCACGTCGAGCTCGCCCACGACTACCTGGGCGAAGCGGCCCTGATGGACCTGCACGACCTGCACCAGAACGCCCGCGACGGCGTCCACGTGGCCTCGCTCGCCGGCTCCTGGATCGCCCTCGTGGCGGGCCTGGGCGGCATGCGCGACTACAACGGCCAGCTCTCCTTCGCCCCGCGCCTGCCGAGCCGCATCAACAACCTGGAATTCTCCCTGCTATGGCGCGGCCTCCGCCTCCGCGTCGAGGTGGCGCCGACCGAGGTCACCTACTCGCTGCGCAACGGCGGCGGCTCGGCCCGCCTCGACCTCATCCACCACGGCAAAGAAGTAACAATCACCCAGGTCAAGCCGGTCGTCCTGCCCATCCCGCCGGCCCCGCCCACGGGCCCGGCACCAACCCAACCGGCCGGTCGCGCCCCGGTGCGCCGCGCCACAGGCTCATAACACCGAAAGATGTCGTAGCCCGGTGGGTGGTGCAGACCGCAACTCCCGTCGAGGCCGGCCGGGGGCCAGCATGCGCTGGCCCTCGGCCTTCTTTCTGCGTAAGTGGCCCCGAGTTCTGCTGCGTGCGTGGTCCGAGTTCTTCTGCGTGGGTGGTCCGAGTTCTTCTGCGTGGGTGGTCCGAGCCCTTTCTGCGTGGGTGGTCCCGGGCCCTCTCTGCGTGAGTGACCTCGGCTTTCTTTTGCGTCGGTGGTCCCGGAGCTTTGTCTGCGTGAGTGATCCCGACCTCTCTGTTGAGTTGTCCTGACCTCTCTCCGCGTGGGTGGCTTCCTCCATACGCGCGAACGGTCCCGCCCCTGCGCACGGCCGTGGTCCCGCCCGGTCGCCGCCGGGACCACCAGGCGGCGGTCCGAAGCGGGGCGCACGGGCATGGGCGGGACGAGTCGATGTGGGTGAAGCTAACGCCGGGTCCCGCTGTGGCTGCGGGGCGACGCGCATTCTGTCCGGCGTGCCGCCCTGTCTGCCGTGCCGCCCTGTCTGCCGTGCCGCCCTGTCTGCCGTGCCGCCCTGTCTGCCGTGCCGCCCTGTCTGCCGTGCCGCCCTGTCCGGCGTGCCGCCTTGTCCGCGCGGCGTGTCCTGTCCGCGTCGCCTGCGCTGCCGTCACGCCCGCGCAGCCGCCCTCGAGGCTCGCTGGCATGCCGCCGCGATTCCTCGTCGACCACCACCTCGCCGGTGTCGAGCAGCTGCTGCACGAGAAGCGGAACGCATGCACCGGCTGCACTTCGCCCTGGTGCCTGTGCCGAGCCGAAATGAATGCGTCCGGAACGGTGCCGGTCTTCGACCGAGAATCCCGCGGTCTCGGTGATGTGGTGGCCGGCCGCAGTATTTGCATCCCACGCGACGGCGAACGTGCTCTTGACTTGTTCGGTCATCCGCGGGACAGGGCCACTCCCGGCGCCTCCACTCCCGCGCTTGACGCGATATTGGTCTGCGAAGATCGTGTGTGCCGCAAATAGATCCAGTGGCAACCAGCGGCTTTCTGTGATCCTGCGAGAAATCTTGAGACTAGCGTTTCGCCGGGCCGTCGTTGCCGTTGGCGTTGCCGCCGCGGCCGGCGTTGCCGGTGCCGCTTGCGGTTCCGTTGCCGCTGGCGTTGCTGTCGCGGTGGTGTTCACTGCCGTTTCCGTGGTGGTGCTCACGGCCGCTTGCGTCTCTGCCACGGTGGTGTCCGGAGCCGATGTTGGCTCGGCGGTCTGGACGGTGGGGGTCGCTGTTGGCTCGGCGGTCTGGACGGTGGGGGCCGCTGTTGGCTCGGCGGTCCGGGCGCCGGAGGCCGCTGTTGGCTCGGCGGTCTCCACGTCCGGAACCGCTGGCAGTCGCGCGGGGTCCCGGCCATGTGCGTACTGAACAGTCCGCATCTCCGCTCGCTCCGTTGGCGCAGGTCGGCAGGTGATGACTGGCCTCTGCTCTGGGGCGGCCGTGCGCCGGTGTGTCATCGGCCTTGCCGGGGTTCGCTCGTCCGTCGGTCGGGCCCGGCCATGATCGCCGTGCAAGCGGTGCAGCTTCTCGGCGTGTCGTCGCGCCAACCCGAACGTTCGGCGACGAGCGTGTTCGCGGCGAAACTCCTCACGTACGGGAGAATAGCGACGTGACGCGGTTCGGTCCCGCATCGAGGCCAATTCCGCCGTCGAGAAAAACTGAAGCTGCCGCATGCGTAAATTGTCTCGCAGCTCGTCCGCGCCGTTGCATTAAATGATCACGCAGATAAAGCGAGGGTCGTCACATCGAAATTGCCGGCGCCGGCGGTAGTGTGGTGTGGTTGTCGCGCCGAAGAGTTTTCTCCAATATTGGCTGGGTGCTGTCGTTGTGAGTTCACCGAAATGCAGACAGGCACACCGGTCGACTGCGCCTGGCAGGAAGCACAGTCCCGGCTGCTGCCGAGGCGCTTTCTCAGTCATCCGAGGTCGGACAGCGCAGCGGGTGATGTCGCGGTGATTCGACCAATTGGGCAGACGGTGCCGGGGCAGTTCGGCGAGCGTGGCCGGCGGGTCATCGATGTCGTTGACGACGAAGGGCGCCACGGCAACGTCGAGCGGCGTCCGGGGCCGAGGCGAGCGGGTTGCCGGGGTGGGGCGAGCGGGTCCCCGGGGGAGTGGGCTCGGGGCTGAGCCGAGCGGGTTGCGGGGGTGGGGCGAGCGGGTCCCCGGGGGAGTGGGCTCGGGGCCGAGGCG
The DNA here is from genome assembly GCF_040677315.1 of Actinoplanes sp. NPDC049316. Classification (NCBI taxonomy): domain Bacteria; kingdom Bacillati; phylum Actinomycetota; class Actinomycetes; order Micromonosporales; family Micromonosporaceae; genus Actinoplanes; species Actinoplanes sp. NPDC049316. The sequence continues at coordinate 211,440 of NZ_JBFAQM010000005.1, forward strand.
AGCGGGTTGCCGGGGTGGGGCGAGCGGGTTCCGGGGGAGGGAGGGGCTCGGGGCTGAGGCGAGCGGGTCGCCGGGGTGGGGCGAGCGGTTCCCCGGGGGAGTGGGCTCGGGGCTGAGGCGAGCGGGTCGCCGGGGTGGGGCGAGCGGGTTCCGGGGCGGAGCGAGGTGCCCGGGGCTGAGGCGAGCGGCGTTCGGGGCTGAGCCGAGCGGCGTTCGGGCTGGGGCGAGCGGGTTCCCGGGGGAAGGGCCCGGGGCCAAGGCGAGCGGGTTGCCGGGTCGGGCGAGTGGGCCGGGGCGAGGCGACGGCGCCCCGGGGAGGGGCGAGTGGGCCCGGGGCGGGCGAGCGGGCGATGGATCGGCGCAGCAAGAAGCCCCCATGTCCTCGCCGGGGGCGGGGCATGAGGGCTTCCGGCGCGTGGGGCGTGAGCTACCGGTGTTCCACGCGCGGGGCGCGGTTACAGCATTGACACGTGGACGTGGTCCGTGTGGTTGCTGGGGCCGTGGTAGTTCTTCCAGCCTGTCGCCGGGAACCAGATCATGCGGTTCCAGATGACGTAGAGGATGCCCAGGCGGTCGGCGTTGCGGACCAGGAAGGCCATCAGGTTGTTGCCGTACTCGCGGGTGTCCCGGTTGTGCCAGGGTGAGAAGCCGCTCTTCTGCAGCGACCAGTCGCAGGCTCGGCCCTTGGGGTGTTCGAACGGGCCGCCGTCGCGGTGGCAGCCCACGAAGCGGTTGAAGCCCGCCTTTTTGACTTCCTTGTACATGTGCAGCGTGCGGGCGGTGATGCAGCCGTTCGTGGTCGGGTCGTTGACGTTGCAGGCCTCGGGGCCGAACTCGCCGTCGGAGTTGCGGGGGGCGGGGGCCGCCACCGGGCTCTTGGCGAGCACGAAGCCGCCCGTCACCGTGTCGCCGCCGACGAGGGCCAGGGCCTTCTCCGCGGACTCCTTCTGCTTCTGCATCGCCTGCAGGTTCTGCTTCTGCGCCTTGACCTCCTGGTCGAGGCGGGCTTTGGCGGTCGCGACGGCGTCGATGGCCGCGTCGAGCTCGCGCAGCTTGCCGTCGTTGAGGGCGTTGATCTCCTCGAGCGAGACCGCCTTGTCGATGAAGCCGCCGGGTGAGCGCACGTTGAGCAGGAAGCCCATGGTGGACAGGCCGCCGGTGCGGTACTGCTGGGCCGCGACCGCGCCGACCTGCGGCAGCAGCGCGTCCCGCTTGGCCTCGGCGTCCTTGACCTGCAGGGCGAGGGCCAGCTGGTTCTTGGTCGACTTGGCGACCGCCGACTTGGCTGCGAGGTAGCGCCGGCCCGTGTTGTCGAGCACCTCGTTGAGCATGGGGTCGTCGTCGCCGTCGTCCGCGGTCGACGAGGTGCCGCCGCCCGGTGCCGCGCCGGCGGGCGAGGCGGGGGCCGCGATCAGCGTGATCCCGACGAGGGGTGCCAGGGCGAGAACGAGCCACCGGCGTGCTCTTGCCGTCATCCAGTTTCCTTCCGTGTCGCCGCCGACCGGGTTAGCTGACGGGTTCGGGACGGAAGCGATCCCTACCGCTCGTTGAGCGGATTCACCCCATTACTGCGTGGTTCCCCGGCTCGCCTCACGGCGATTGAGCGGTGGTCCGCCGGCACCTCGGGGGCGGTGCCTTCTCGGCAGTGACCGGCGGAAAGCTTACCTGACTCTCGGCCGTTCATCAGGGCTCGCGGCCCGCGAAGAAAGTGTTACGGCGCAACGACTTTCCGTCACCACTCGATGGCATGACGCAGGTCATACCGCGTAACCGCGCATCAATGCGAGTCGTTGTCTTTGTCCGCATCTAATTTGACGATGCGTGTTCATTTCGCAACCGAGAGTACGACACCTGTCGATAGTGCGAATCCATAGGTAGTGTTCGTCACGGTTCCATCACGGAACCGCCGCCCAATCGCCGAAAGGCGAGCCGGGGACCCATCCGGTAATGGGGTGAATCCGCAGCTCCTCGCGGTAGGGATCACTTCCGTCCCGAACCCGTCAGCTAACCCGGTCGGCGGCCGACGGAAGGAACGCACGTGAGGCTCCACCCTGTCCGCCGGCGATTAGCAACGGTCCTCGCCGTCCTCGCCGCCACCACGGGGCTCGCGCTCGTCGCCCCCGCCGGGGCCATCGCGGCCCCCCGTCCGCTCGCCGCGCCCGGAGACTCCGGCGACGACGGCGAGGGTGGCTCGAAGTCCCTCGTCGAGCAGCTGGAGGCCGCTTCCAAGGGCTTCGTCGAGGCCAAGGAGGCGCTCGACCGGTCGAAGCAGCGCCAGCAGCAGCTCGCCGCCAAGCTCAAGGAGATCGACGCCGAGCTCGGCCCGAAGCAGGGCGCACTGGACGACATCGTCCGGCAGTCGTACCGCGCCGGGCGGCTGGGCCCGATGAGCGCGCTGCTCACCGCCGACTCCACCGACGGCCTGCTGGATCGCGTCGCGACGCTGCAGACGGTCGCCGTCAAGCAGGACCGCGCGATCCGGGATCTCAAGGACGCGCGTACCAAGCAGGCGCAGGCCAAGACCGCGATCGACGCCGAGATCCGCGACCAGCAGCGCCAGGTCACGATCATGGCGAAGCGCAAGGCCCAGGCCGAGAACGCGTTGAAGGCGGCCAACGCGGCAGCCGACGACGGCGACTCCGGCGGCGCGCCGAGCGGCTCCAGCGGGTCGAGCGGCAGCAGCTCCCGGGCGTCGGCGGCGCCGCGCAACTCCGACGGCTCGCTGCCGAGCGAGTCGTGCAGCGTCAACGACCCGACGACCAGCGGCTGCATCACGCCGCGCACCCTGCACGCGATGCAGGAGGCGCAGCGGGCGGGCTTCAACCACTACGTGGCCTGCTTCCGCCACCAGAACAGTGGCGAGCACCCCAAGGGCAAGGCGTGTGACTTCGCCGCCGACAAGAACGGCTTCGGCGGGGTGGCGTCCGGCAGCAGCCGGGACTACGGCAACCGGCTGGCGAACTACTTCATCAACAACGCGAGCCGGCTGGGTGTGCTCTACGTCATCTGGTTCAAGCGCATCTGGCTGCCCAGCAGCGGCTGGAAGGCGTACAGCCGGGGCAACGGCGATCCGTCCAGCGACCACACGAACCACGTGCATCTGTCGATGCGGTGACCGGACGTACGAGAAAGGGGCGGCCCCGCGGCCGCCCCTTCTTCGTCACTTCTTGACGAAAGACTCGTACTCCTTGAGGACTTCCTCGGTGGGGCCGTCGCCGCGGATCTTGCCGGACTCGAGCCAGATGCAGCGCTCGCAGGTGTCCCGGATCGACTGCTCGCTGTGGCTCACCAGGAAGACCGTGCCGGCCTCGGCGCGCAGGTCACGGACCCGCTGCTCGCTGCGTTTGCGGAACTTCGCGTCGCCGGTCGCCAGCGCCTCGTCGATGAGCAGGACGTCGTGCTTCTTCGCGGCGGCGATCGAGAAGCGCAGCCGGGCGGCCATGCCGGACGAGTACGTCCGCATCGGCAGCGAGCTGAAGTCGCCCCGCTCGTTGATGCCCGAGAAGTCGATGATGTCCTTGACCTGCGACTTCACCTGGGCCGGGGACATGCCCATGGCCAGGCAGCCGAGCACCACGTTGCGCTCGCCGGGCAGGTCGTTCATCAGGGCCGCGTTGACGCCGAGCAGGGACGGCTGCCCAGCGGCGTAGATGGCGCCCTTCTCCACCGGCAGCAGGCCGGCGATGGCCCGCAGGAGCGTGGACTTGCCCGAGCCGTTGGTGCCGATGAGGCCGATCGCCTCGCCCTTGTACGCGACGAAGCTCACACCCTTGATGGCGTGCACCTCTCGCAGCGTGGCGGGCTTCGCGCCGGTGACGATCCGCTTGAAGCTGGCGAGCGGGCTGCCCGTACCGGCGCTGCCGGCCTGGTGGACCCGGTAGACGACGTGCGCGTCGTCCACGATCACGGTGGGTTCGCGCTGGTCAGCCACGGCCGTACCCCTTCTCTCCGCGCCAGAAGTAGACGTATCCGCCGAGGCCGACCACGAGCGCCCAGCCGATGGCCTCGAGCCACAGCACCATCGGGCTCGCCGCGAGCGGCACTTCCTCCATCAGTGCGTGGCGCATCAGGTCGATGAAGACGAGCAGCGGGTTGGCCTCGACGATGTACAGCAGCCACTTGTGGGAGTGCAGGAACTCGTTGGAGCTGAATTTGGTCACCGGGTAGAGCACCGCGGAGCCGTACAGCCAGATCCGCATGATGAACGGCACGAGCTGCTTGATGTCGGCGACCTTGGAGCCGAGCCGGGCGGCGGCCATGGCGAGGCCGGCGTTGAAGATCGACTGCAGCAGGAAGATCGGCACGACCAGGAGCCACTCCAGGGTCAGCGGCTCGCCGAAGCCCACCACGATGAGCATCAGCACGGCCATCGAGGCGAACATGTTGCGGACCTCGACCGTGGTGATCGCGAGCGGAAGGCTGGCGCGCGGGAAGTGCAGCGCGCGGATGAGCCCGAGGTTGCCGCTGATCGCCTGGACGCCCGCCTGCACCACCGACTGGGTGAACTGGAAGATGAAGACGCCGGTGCACAGGTACGGGACGAAGTTGTCCACCCCCCGCGCAGTGCTCAGCACGAGGCCGAAGATCACGTAGTACACGGCCGCGTTGATCAGCGGCGTCAGCACCTGCCAGAGCATGCCGAGGCGGGTCTTGCCGAGCGACGAGGTGACCTTGGCGTTCGCGTACGAGGCGATGAAGTGCCGGTACGACCACAGTTGCCGCGAGTAGGCCGGCAGGCTGGGCAAACGGCCGGCCGCGGTGAGGCCGTGCCGGCGGGCCAGCTCTCTCAGAGGGATGCCGGTGTCCGAATCGGCGACCGCCGTCTGTGTCATGGGGTGGCGCTCCGATCTGGTCGGTCCGTCGGGGTGGGACCTGGGTGACTTGCGCGGGAACACAGTAAACAGTCTGACGCGATGAAACGCCATCGTATCGACGTTGCGCCGAACTTATCCGACCAAACGTCGAAACGCAACCGTTGCGTCCTCGCGTATAGTGACCCTGTGGCGACAGCGAAACGCGCACCTGCCGGAGCGGCGGTGCTCCGCGGTGACATCACCGCGGCCATCCGGAACGCGGTGATGAACGAGCTGGCCGAGGTCGGCTACGGGCGGCTGTCCATCGAGGCGGTGGCGCGCCGGGCCGGGGTCGGCAAGACGGCGATCTACCGCCGGTGGAGCAACAAGCTGGAGATGGTCCTCGAGATCGTCTCCGGTGTGGCGGAGCGTAGCGTGCCGATGCCCGACACCGGTAGCTTCGCCACCGATCTGCAACTGCTGATGTTCATCGTCAGCAAGGCGCTCCAGCACCGGATCGCCTCCCAGATCATCCCCGATCTGATGGCCGAGGCCGCCCGCAATCCGAAGATCGCCGAGACGCTGCAGCGCGCGCTGCGTACCCACCAGCTCGCGGTGGGGGAGAAGATCGTCGGCCAGGCGGTCGAGCGCGGCGAGCTGCCCGCCGGCACGGACCCGGAGCTCGCGGTCGACCTCATGATCGGCCCGCTGTACTGGCGGCTGGCGGTGTCGCGCACCCCGATCGACGACGACTACCTGGAGAACCTGGCGGTCGTCGTCACCGGGGCGCTGCGCGCGAGCAAGCCCTAAGGGGCGGCGTTCAGCAGGTCCAGCACGCTGTGCTGGCAGCTGTGGTTGGTGCTGACGAACGGGCCGGCCCAATGGCTTCCGTACGCGTCGAAGCTGTTCCGGTCCTTCGCGTACGCCGATTCCACCTGTCGCCGCAGGTAGGCGTCGTACGGCCGCCCCACCGCCGCGTTGAGCACGCCCAGCCCGCGGATGAACGCGCCCTTGAACGTCACCCCGTCGCCGCTGCACTGGTCGGGTTCGTTGGGCTCGCGCAGGATCCCGTTGCTGTTGAGGTAGGTGCTCGTGGTGGCCGCGTCCGCGACCCGTCGCGCCACGGTGAGCGCGTTCGCGTCCCCGGTGAGCCGGTTGAGCTGCACCAGCGCGTTGATCAGCACGCCCTGGTTGTAGGTCCAGGTGACGTCACCGTTGTTGCGGCAGGTGCTCAGGTTCAGCCCGTCGTTGACCAGGTTCGAGCTGTTGATCATCCCGCTGCCCTGGAACCACGCCCAGCCGGCCCGGGCCCGCCCGCGGTAGACCGTGTCCCCGCCGATGCGCTGCGAGAGGGCCGCGTTCAGCTGGATGTAGAGGCTGTTCGCGATGGCGTTCTTCACCGTGCGATCGGTCTTCCAATAGATGCCGCCCCCGCACCGGGTGTCCCAGTACGCGTACATGTGGTCGGCGTCGGTCCGCGCGGTGCTCAGGTAGCGGCTGTCGCCGGTACGGTCGTAAGCGGCCACCCACGCCAGCCCCCACCACCCGCTGTCGTCCAGGTACTCGTTGCGGAACTGTCCCTGCAGCGCGTTGATCTGCTTGTCGTACGTGGTGGCGATCGCGTAGTCGTAGCTGTGCATGCCGCTGATCCGGCTGGTCTCGATGAGCGCGGTCAGCGCGTTCGCCCCGGTCCACCAGCCGTTGGTGTCGAAAAGCCCGTTGTTCCGGTCGTAGCGCATCATCAGCGCGGTGGCGGCGGCCGTACGCCGGTCCCAGGAGTTCCAGGTGCTCCGGGCCCACGCGGTGCAGACGAGCTCGGGCCGGTCGCCGGCCTTCCCGCAGGCGCGCAGCACCCCGACGCCGCGGGTGTTCCAGTCGTCGACGTTGAACATCGCCGTACGCCACCCGCCGGCGCCGGCCGGGACCGTGGTGTCGCCGAGCCGGCTGTCACCGGTCCAGGTGCGGCCGCCGTCGAAGGATCGGTCGAGCCAGACCTGGTCGCCGGGCTGCCCGTTGTCGACCGCCGCCCAGATCATGGCGTCGGTGTCGTCGACGTGGACCTTGAAGGAGCGGCCGTACAGGGTGGCGGTCACGGGGACCCGGTCGCCGGGGGAGAGCGCGGGGTCGCGGCCGTCGCAGTAGCGGTTGCAGACGGTGGCCGCCTGCGCGGCCTCGATGCCGTGGAGCTGCAGGGCGGTGGTGGCGGCGATCGCGGTGACCGCGATCCACTTCTTGTGACGCATGGGGATGTCACCTCTCGTGCGGGGGTACACGTCGGTAACAGTTAATAATGTAGTGAAATCGTTAACAGTCAATGTTCAAGATTCCCTCAAGGCGGCGGCCGGCGGGCCGAAAGGAGGGGTCCCGCCCCCGCGTACGCCTCCGGAGCACCATGCGAACCGTCCCTGTCGACACCACGATCTTCGGCACCGCGTCCCTGCTCGCCCTCGCGCTCGGCGGCGCCGAGAACGCCCTGCGGCCCGAGCCGCACCGGCCCGACGGCCCGCCCGAGGGCTTCACCGGGCTGTGGCGCAACGCCGACGGCACCGTCCGGCTCTGCCTCGCCGCCGACTGGTCGTACAAGGGCAGCGTCGCGGGCCGCCGCCGCGGCGCCAAGGGCACGTACCGCCGCGAAGGGGCGCACCTGCTGCTCAGCGACGAATCGGGGCTGCGTACCCCCGTCCTGGTCGCCGAGGACGGCCTCGAGATGGCCGGTCACCAGCTCTACAAGGCGTGACGCGCTAAAAGATCCCGGCGACGGGCCGATCGAACTGACATGCGGCTCATCAAGCTCCTGCTCCCGCTGCTCGCCCTGCCCCTCGCGACCGGCGGGTGCAGCGCGCTCGGGCTGGGGTCCGGATCCGCCACGCCGAGCCCGAGCGCCACACCGGCTCCGGGCAGCAACTGGATCGTGGTGGCCGGCGGCAGCGCCACGCCGAGCCCCGGAGTCGGCTACAGCGGCTCCCGGTCGCCCGCCCTGCCGCCGGTATCGTTCCTGCCCACGCCGCCTCCGGGTTGCGCGAGGGCGTGGACGGTCGATCCGGTGCTGATCCCGCTGCAGGTCACACCGGGTCCCGGGAGGCTGACCGTGACCTGGCCCCGGCAGTACGGCTCCGACTACCGGATCACCGCCGTCAAGCAGCCGCTCGTGTCCGGCACCCAGCCGCCGTACACGTGGCAGAAGGTCGCGGCGGGCAAGGGCTGCACCGTCACGGCGACGATCACCGGGCTCAGTCCGAAGGTGCCGTACGTCGTCTGGCTCGATGCGCCGGGCACCGGCTACGAGCGCGACGGGACGCGGCACCCGTACAGCGGCCGGTCGGAGGTCGTCTACCCCCAGTGACGGGCCTTCAGTCCGCTTGTGGGTGGCGGTGGGGTGGTTGGACGGGGATCAGGCCGCGGTGGTGTTGCGGCCGCTCCACTTGGCCGCGTACAGGCGGTCGTCGGCCGCTCGGAACAGCTGCTCGCCGGTCATGCCGGGTTTCCAGCCGGCCACGCCGACGCTGACCGTCAGGCGGACGTCGGCGAGGATCGCCGCGCGGGCCACCGCCGTACGGATGCGCTCACCCACCTCGGCCCCCACGGTCGCGTCCCCGCGCAGGAAGATGACGAACTCGTCGCCGGCGTAGCGGACGGCCTCGTCCCCGGCGCGGCAGTGCGCCCGCAGGATGGTCGCGACCTCGCGCAGGGCCCGGTCCCCGGCGCTGTGCGAGTACGCGTCGTTCACCGCCTTGAAGTGGTCGAGGTCGATGAGCAGCAGGCAGAGCGGGTCGTCGCCGGTCGGGGAGATCCCGTCCATCAGCAGGTCGAAGCGGCGGCGGTTGCCCAGGCCGGTCAGCGGATCACGCAGGATCTCCCGCTCGGCGCGGGCCCTGGCCGCCTCGATCTCCTCGCGCTGACGCGCCTGGCGCAGCATCGCGAGCCGCTGGAGCCGCAACTGCCACAGCTCGCGTACCTGGGCCTCCACGGTCTGGAAGAGGTCGCGGCTCGCCTGGCCGTCGTCGAGCGCGAGCGCGGTCAGCGCGAGCTCGAAGCGGATGATCGGCCGCTCGTCCGGGCGGGAGCCGAACTCCGGGAGGTCGCGGGCGGCGATGAACTCGCGGCGCGCCTCGTGCAGGAAGCCGTGCGCGCGCAGGCTGATCCCGTGCGCGAGGTGCGCCATGCGGGCGTACTGGTGGGTGCCGGCCGTGCGCAGCTCGCCGATCACCGAGCGGGCCAGCTTCTCCGCCACGTGCGTCTCGCCCAGCTTGGCCAGCGCGAGCGCGTGCACGGCCGTGACCGTGGGATCGGGGTGGTTCTCCAGCCAGGCGCGGGTGATCTCGGCGCTGCGGCGCAGGCGGCTGCGGGCCTCGTCGGCGCGTCCGACATGCGACAGCCGCAGTCCCCAGTAGAGCAACGTGACCGCGTGCACCAGGTCGAACGACGCGGAATGGTGCCGCAGGTGCTCGTACGCCCACGCCGCCGTCTCGTACAGCTCGGCCGCGGTGGCCGCCTCGGCGAACGAGCACATGGCCGACCGGCGCCGGTCGGTGTCGGCCGGCTGCTCGTCCAGCAGCACGCCGGCCCGGGCGAGGTTGCGCATGCAGTCCACGTAGTGGCCGCCGAGCATGTGGACCTGCGCCAGATCGCAGAGGGCCTTCGCCTCGCCGAGGGCCGAGCCGATGCGGCGGTACTCGTGGAGCAGCGACGATCCGAGGGTGTCGGCCTCGGGGATCCGCCCGAGGGCGAGCATGGCGTACATCTTGCCCTGCATGAGGAAACGGATGGTCTTCTCGTCCCCGACACTCCGGGCGATGGCCAGGTAGGCGTCGGCGGCGTCGACGGCCTCGTGCGCGAGCCCGTTGTTGGCCATCCGGTGCACGGTGGTGGCGAGCAGATGCAGCGGACCGTACGCGGTCACCGGCACCGGCAACCGCTCCTGCGAGATCCAATCCGCCATGACCCCAGTATCAGCAGTTCGAGCGTCAAGTAAATCCCCGTCGTCGACGATCGACGTCGGTCGACTGTCCAGTTCGGTACACCGGGGGCCTCACCGTCGATGCGTATCGTGAGACGCATGGGCTCGTGGGGCCGGCGACGGGCAGTCGCGGCAGCCCTGGCGGTCGAGATCGTGCTCGCCGGGGTGGCGATCGGCGCCGCCCGGGTCACGTCACCGCGGCTCGGTCCCGACTACGTCGCCATCCGGCGCGTTCCCGCGGGGGCCGCCGAGCCGGCCACCGGGTCGTACACCTGGGACTGCGGGCGCAACGAGAACGGGCACCGCAACACCGCGAACATCGTGGTCACGCCGCGCCGGGCCGGGCCGCCGCACCACGTTCACGATTACGTCGGCAACCTCGCCAACGACGTGGGCGCCACGGTCGAGAGCCTGCCGGGCGGCGGGACGACCTGCCCCAACGGCGACGAGTCGACGTACTACTGGCCGGTGCTCCGGATCGTCCACGACGGCGCCGGCGAGCACGGCGGAACGGTGCAGGTGCCCGCGGCCGTGACGCTGACCTTCCACGGCAATCCGCGCAGCCCGGTCGTGCAGATGCCGCGCCTGCTGCGGGGAGTGGTCGGCGATGCGTACGCGTACACGAACGGCGGCGCGCTGGCCGCTCCGGTGTGGAGCTGCGGTGGCGAGGAGCGTCGCCGGACGATGCGCTACCCGATCTGCCCCGCGGGGCACCGGGTGCTGCGGACCTTCGACTTCCCGAGCTGCTGGGACGGCCGCCGCCTGGACAGCAGGGGACACCGGCAACATCTCATCTTCCCCGAGCCGGGCGGCGGGTGCCCCGAGTCGACCTTCGCCGTGCCCCGGCTCGAGGTGGTCGTCGCGTACGCCGTGCCCGTGGGCGTCCGCTACCGGATCGACACCTTCGACGCGCAGCGGCACAGCCCGCGTACCGATCATGCGTTCTTCGTCGACCTGATGCCGGACGCCCTGATGGACGAGGTGGTCGAGTGCCTCAACGCGGGCCGTACGTGTGTCAGTTCCCGGGGCTGACCGGGTCGGCCGGCGCCGGCTGGATGGCGTCGGGCAGCGGCTTCGTCCGGCCACCCGAGGGACTCACCGCGAACCACGTGCCGTTCACGCCCTGGCCGAGGATGTCGCCCGGCTTCTCGTCCCGGGCGAAGAAGTAGACCGGCTGACCGTTGATCGTCACCTGGCAGTGGCCGTCGGCGCGTTCGACGTACCCGAGGATCTTCGGGTCGAGGCCCTTGGGGAAGATCTTGCCGGGCGACTTGATCAGCAGCGGCGGCCAGACCTTCGCGCAGTCGCCGTTGCAGGTGGCCTTCGGCGGCTTGTTGCCGTCCTTGTCGAAGCGGTAGAGCGTGCGTCCGGCGCCATCGGTGACGTACGTGCCGATCTGCGCGTTCTCCTTGGCGTTGAGCTCGACGGTCCGGCTGCCCTTGCGGATGCTCCGCGGCGGGGTGACGTCCTTCCTGGACTGACCGCTGTAAATCTTCACCCACTTCTGCTTCTTGGCGACGGTGGGTTCCGGGACCGGGGTGGCGGGCGGGTCGGGTGTCTCGGCGGCGATTTCCTGCGTCGGTGGCCCGTCGTCCGGCTCCGGCGGCACGTCGGCGCTGGGCCCGGCGGCCGGCGCGGCGACGACCTCGACAGCCGGCGGCACATCGGCACGGGCACAGCCGGTCAGAGCCAGGACGCTCACCGCCACGGCCGCGGATGCCAAGCTGATGCGCTTCATGATTCCCCCTGCGGACGAAGCAAATGCCCCCCACACGCCACCGGCCCGGATCCGGTTCAGAGAAATCTTGGGAGACCGGTGAACCGGATCCGCCGGCCGTGCGTGTGAGGGGAGTCAGACCGACGAAACGGGGGTCGAGGGTGGCCGGACACGCGCTCCGTCCGGCCAGCCTCGGCGTGAGAACCGCCGTGACCGGGGGGATGAGATGCCGGGGTTGAGGCTCCAACGTCGCCGGGAGGTGGCTGATGAGGCGCTGGTCAGATCGCTCTTCGCCGAGCACGGACGGGCGATGCTCGCGTACGCGACCCAGCTGACCCGGGACCGGGCGGCCGCCGAGGACGTGGTCCAGGAGGCCCTGGTCCGCGCGTGGCGGCATCCCGACAGCCTGGTCAACGGCAAGGGATCCGTCCGGGGCTGGCTGCTGACCGTGGTGCGCAACATCGTCACCGACCAGATCCGGGCCCGCAACGCCCGCGCCCCCGAGGTACGGGAGAGCCCGATGGATGTGGCCTCCGACGACGACCACGCCGAACGGGTGGTCAACTCGATGGTCGTGGTGGACGCGCTCAGCCGGCTCTCCACCGAGCACCGCGAGGTCCTGGAACAGCTGTACCTGCAGGGCAGCACGGTCACGGAGGCGGCGAAGACGCTGGGCATCCCGCCCGGGACGGTCAAGTCGCGCTCCTTCTACGCACTCCGGGCCTTACGCGAGCTGAAATCGCTGAGCCCCGCCGGAACGGAACGGTCTGCATCATGAAGACGAATCACGTGGACCTCGCCGGCTACCTGACGAAGTCGCTGGACGCGGAGCAGCGCCACGAGGTCGAGGCGCACCTCGCCGACTGCGACGAGTGCCGCACCGAGGTGGAGACCCTGCAGGAGTGGACGATGGCGCTCGAGGCCGTGCCCGAGGCGATGCTGCTGGACGGGCCCCCCGACGACGCCGACCTGCTGCTGCAGCGCACGCTGCGGCAGATCCGCGCCGAGTCCGCCGGGAGGCGGCATCGGCGCACCGCGCTGGTGGGAGCCGCCGCGGCGGTAGTGGTGGCGGCGGCGATCGCCTCCGGGGTCGCGGTCGGCCGGTCGACGGCCGATCAAGGTCCGCCGGTGGCGCAGCCGCCGGTGACCCAGTCGCAGCCGACCACTGCGCCGGGCACCCGGACGGCCACCGCGGTCGACCCGGGCACGGGCGCGCGGATCACGGTCGCGGTGGCGCCGGCGCCGGGCTGGGTGCGGATCAAGGCCGCGGTCTCCGGCATCCCCCAGGGCGAGCGGTGCCGGCTCGAGGTCGTGGCCAAGAACGGTACGGCGGTGCTCGCCGGCAGCTGGCTCGTCTCGGAGGCCGGCGCGGCGGACGGGACGACGCTCGACGGCAGCGCGCTCGTCCCGCCCGACCAGGTCGCGTCGGTCCGGGTGGTGACCGAGGAGGGGAAGACGTACGCCAGCGTGACCGTGTGACGCGGGGCGGCTGAACCGCCCCGCGCCGGCCTCAGTGCTCCGCGGCTTCCGGACGGCCCTGCCGGGGCAGCGGGAAACTCAGCGCGAACGCGGCCGCCAGCAGGAGCAGTGCCACGGCGAGGCTGACGATCGTGGCGTCGCGGAAACGCGCAACTGCTCCTGCCGGTCGGCGGTAGCGCCGGTCAAGAGTCCGAAGAAGACGGTGCCGAGCACGGCGATGCCGAACGCGCCGCCCAGCTGCCGCACCGAGGTCCGCCCCCGGAGGCCGAGCCGGTTTCCTCGTCGTCCACACCGGCGAGCACGGGCCCGAACGCGCTGCGGGTGCCGGAGGGGATGTTCGCGATCATGCCGGCCGGAGGGGTGCCGCCGCGCGGCGGCCGCGGTCAGGCGGTCGGGAGCCCGGCGGCCTGCCAGGCCTTGAAGCCGCCCTGGAGGTCGGTGGCCCGCAGCAGCCCGAGGCCGTGCAGCGCGGCGGCGGCCAGACTGCTCGTGTAGCCCTCCTGGCAGGTGACGATCACCTCGAGGCCGTAGTGCGTGAAGGGCAGCCGGGCGTCGCTGCGTGGGTCGAGCCGCCACTCCAGGACGTTGCGCTCGATGACGATCGCCCCGGGGATCTCGCCGTGTTCGGCGCGCTGCGCGGCGGGGCGGATGTCGACGAGCACGGCGCCGCGGTGGACGGCCTCGTACGTCTCATGCGGTCCGAGGCGGACCAGCCGGGCCCGGGCGGTCGCCAGCAGGTCGTCGATGCCCCGGGAGCCGGGCGGCGCCGATCGCAGCGGCGGGGCGCTCACCACTGCGCCCCGGCCCGCTCGACGGTCACCACGTCGAGGCCGGACGCGCCGATGCGGTAGCGCGTCATGCTGCGCAGCGCGGGCGCGTACGCGTGGATGCTGATCGCCGGCCGGTTCGAGCGGTTCGTGATCCGGTGGATGTGCCGGCTGCCGAACCGGCGGCCGGCGCCCTCGCCCAGCTCCCGGGCGGTGATCCGGGGCGGTCCGCTGGGGGAGAGGCTGACCGTGTCCTCGGTGAGGGTGCCCGAGAAGACCTGGAACGCGCCGGCCGAGCCGCCGTGGTCGTGCAGATCGGTGCCCTGGCCGGGAAGCCAGGTCAGCAGCCAGACCTCGTGGTCGTCGGCCGCGGCGAGCCGGTGGTACCAGCGCTCGGCCGCGTCGAAGCGGGGTGCCACGGGCCACGCGCGGGGATCGGCGGCGTACCGCTGGGCGAGGGCGAGAGGGTCGAGGTCGAGGCGGAGGGCGGCGACGGTCATGGTGGCTCCCGGTTAGCATACAAAACCTATTGGTCCTATAGGTTAACCTCGGCGGCACGGCGTGCGGGGCGCCACGCGCGGATCTTTCAGATCGTGGGAAGAAAAGATCATCACGGTACGGCCGACCGGCTGGCGGCCGTAGGGAATTCGACATCATGGATGAATGCGCGGGGGTGCAATTAAGGTTCGCATCCGGTGGCAAGGGAAAAGTGGCTCCGAAATCATTGTTCTGATGATCATAAATATGCTGCCGACGGTGAATCCGCATAAGCAATAAAGACGCCATACCGGACATAAGTAGCTTACCTAATTAACCGGGCTCGATGGGCGGGCAGATCGCGGCGATGCCAGCTCTAAGCGGTACCCGAAAGAGCCTCATAGTATTTTGCCTCTTTCCTTGAAGCCATCCAAACAGAGGCGCAGAGCGATCGCATGAATACTCTGCGTTTTTGTCGACGGTCGTTTAATCACCGGATCGGCCCGGGACCTCAACCGTTCAGGCGGAATGGAGTGACGACCGCAGTCAGCGCTATCCGCTGCGTTATATGGTCGGCGACGCCTGCGAGAGCGGGCGCCCGGAGGCCACCCCTCGCCCGCCGCCTTCGAGCCCCCCGATGAACGAGGACGGATACGTGTCGAACTCTCGCCGCGGTTTGCTCGCCGCCGGCCTGGCTGCCGCCGTGGTCGGCTCCATGGGGGTCGTGTGGACCCTGAACGCCGGCGCCGACGAACTCCCCGCCGCGGAGGCGCCCGCCGCCGTCACCGCGCCCGCCGACCCGGCGGGAGGCGCCGACGCCGCGGAGCCCTCCGCCGACGTCACCCAGCCTGCCGCTGCCGGCCAGTCCGCCGATGTCAAGCCGCCCGCCGATGTCACCACCCCGCCCGCCGGCGAAGAGCCGCCCGCCCCGCCCGTTCCGGCGGCTCAGGGCGCCGATGCTCCCGTACCGCCGAGGCTGCTGCCGTGGGGTCAGCGGCCTTCGCGGCTCAAGCGCGCCTGGGCCGGCGCGACCAGCAAGGAGGTCGCGGCGGCCGGCGCGGATGCCGCGCCGGCCGACACCAGCGGATCGTTGGAACCCGTCCCCGAGTACGCGCCCAAAGGCCGCACCTCGCGCACGGGCATGCTGAAGAAGGCCAGGACAACCGTCGTGCCGCCGGCGCCGCCGACCACTGGTGCGGCCGCGGCCACCGGCGACGTCTACTTCCACTACGCGGCCGGCGCCCAGTTCGGCGACACCGACGGCAGTTGGGCCAACCTGTCGATCGCCAAGCCGTACCTGGCGAGCGGCGACTTCCACACGCTGACGGAGATCGCGGTCCAGTCCGCCGACGGCCGCCAGATCGTGGAAGTCGGCTGGACCGTGGACCGCGCGGTCAACGGCGACAGCGACCCGCACCTGTTCGTGTACTACTGGAAGGACCGGGTGCCCAGCTGCTACAACGCGTGCGGGTTCACGATGTACAGCAGCTCGGTCAAGCCCGGCGACACGCTGCCCGTCGGAACGACGAAGCGCTTCGGCATCCAGCACTTCGACGGGGTCTGGTGGGTCGCGTACGACTCCGAGTGGATCGGGTACTTCCCCGACTCGCTCTGGAACGGCACGTACACCCGGGCCGGCCTGACCCAGTGGTTCGGCGAGGTGGCGGCCTCGACCAACCAGCCCTGCACGGACATGGGCAACAGCCTGCCCGCGGCCGACCTCTCGGCCGCGCGGATCGGCTCGATCTCCATGACCAACGGCCCGCTGCCGGTGGCCACGGTACGGGCCAGCGGCCCGTACTACAGCGTGGCGTCGATGACCGATCGGACGTTCCGGTTCGGCGGATCGGGAGCCTGCTGACCCGCGTACGCGTCCGACGCGATGCCCGGTCCCTTCGGGGGCCGGGCATCTTTTGTCGCGAGGCGTCGAACCGGGCGCCGGTCACCGGGGTACAACGAGGCGACACCCCCGGGGGAGGCAGCGGATGAGGCGACGGGTGAGCCCCGACGAGGAGCTGATGACCGCGCTCTACACCGAGCACTACGCGGTGCTGCTCAGCTTCGTCTCGCGCTACGTCCAGGACCGGCACAAGGCGGAGGACCTCGTCCAGGAGACGCTGCTGCGCGCGTGGCGGCACATCGACCACCTCGAGCCCGACCCCGCCCGGACCCGCTCGTACCTGCTGACCATCGCGCGCAACGTGGTGACGAACGCCTGGCGGGCGGAGCAGCGGCGCCCGCACCTGGTGGCGGACGACGCGGCGGTGGAGGCCGCGCCGGTGGCCGACAACGTCGACCAGCTCGTCGAGGGCTGGCTGGTCGCCGAGGCGCTGGAGCGGCTGTCGGCCGACCACCGCGCCGTCGTCCAGGCGATGTACTACGAGGGCCGGACCGTCGCCGACACGGCACGCAACCTGGCGGCGCCCGAGGGCACGGTGAAGTCGCGGGCGTACTACGCCGTACGGGCCCTGCGGCAGGCGTTCGAGGAGATGGGGGTGCTGCGATGAGCCCCGACCACGACGAGCTGCGCCGGCTGCTCGGCGGCTACCTGCTCGGCGGCCTGGACGACGCCGACACCGACCGCCTCGACGCGCACCTGCTGCACTGCGACGGATGCCGGGCGGAGCTGGAGCTGCTCGGGCCCGTACCGGAGCTGCTCCGCTCGTTGACGAACACCCCGCCACCGGTCGTGGCGCCGGGCACGCGTCCCAGCCCGGCCCGGATCGAGGGACTGCTGAGCCGGATGCGCGCCGAACGTGCGCGGGAACGCCGCCGCGCCGGCATGCGGTGGCTCGCGGCGGCCGCGGTGCTGCTGATCGCGGCGATCTCCGTCGGCCTCGTGCTCACCCGTGACCGGGAGGCGCCCGCGCCGCCGCAGGCCGTGCCGAGCCGCCCGCCACTGGTCACCGCGGAGTTCGAGCCGGCCGACGGAAGCGGACTCGCGGGCCAGGCCGTGCTGACCGGCAAGACGTGGGGGGTGTCGGTGGACCTGACGGTGTCCCGGCTCAACGGCCGCGGGCCGTTCATCTGCCAGGTGCGCCGCGCCGACGGGATGACCGAGCAGGCCGCGATCTGGGGGCCCACGCCGAGCGGCAACGCCCGGGTCACCGGCGCGAGCTCGATCCAGCTGCCCAGCGTGAGCGCCGTCGCGGTGGCCGACCAGGAGGGGCACGTGCTCGGCACGGCCCGCGTGCGCTGAGGTCAGGCGCCGGGGCCGTACAGCTTCTCGCGCTGCGCCTGGGGGAGGGAGCAGGCCGCGGTGCCGCCGGGGAGCAGGTGGCGGTGGCCGGCGATCCAGCGGTAGACCGGCCAGGCGAGCAGGCCGACCGGCTTGATCTGCAGCGCCCGGCCCGGGACCTCCCACAGCCGGCCGGCGTCGCGCAGGAGCAGGGCGATGGCGTCCGGCCCGGAGGCGACCGTGCCGTCCGGGCCGACCCACTGCACCGCCTCCTCGACCTGCTCCAGCGTCAGGCCGAGGGCGTCGAGATCCGCGAACTGCCAGGGGACCACCGTCGCGCGGGACGGGATGCGGCGCTCGATGAACTGCGCGCACGTGGTGCAGAACGAGCAGTCACCGTCGTACACGAAGGTCGGGGTGGTCATGTACTGAGCTTAATGGGCGTGCCCTCCTGGCCCTTGCTTCGCTGCGGTGCAGTCGGTCATGCCGCTTCTGTCAGGTCACGCGGCGGAGCTTGACCAGGTACGTCTGGGCGACGACCACCACGGCGAGGAACGCGCCGCTGATGACCTGCTGATAGCTGCTCGGCACGTTGCCGACCTGGTTGATCATGTTCTGGATCACGCCCAGCAGCAGCACGCCCGCGATCGTGCCGGCGATCGTGCCCGCCCCGCCGGTCAGCAGGGTGCCGCCGATGACCACGGCCGCGATCGCGTCGAGCTCCATGCCGGTGCCCAGCACCGTGACGCCCGAGCCGAGCTTCGCCGCGTTGATCGCCCCGGCCAGACCCGCGAGCAGGCCGGACATGATGTAGACCCAGACCTTGGTGCGGCGTACGGCCACACCCATGAGGCTCGCGGCGTCCTCGCTGCCGCCCACCGCGTACACCGCGTGGCCGAACCGGGTGCGCGACAGCAGCACCATGCCGAGCGCGAAGACGACCACGACCAGCCACACCGGATAGCCGATGCCGAGGAACGTGCCGGTGCCGAAGCTGCGGAACGCGTCGTTCGTGACCAGGTACGTCGTCGAGCCCTCGTCGCTCAGGGCCCGCATGAGCCCCCGGGCGCCGAGCAGCGCGGCCAGGGTGACGATGAACGGCGCCATCCTCGTGTACGCGATCAGCAGCCCGTTGACCACGCCGATGAGCCCGCACACCGCCAACGGTAAGAGGAATGCAGGAATCACTCCCCACCGCGAGGCATAGGCTGAGACCACTCCACCCAGGACATACAGCGAGCCCACGGAGAGGTCGATGCCACCCGTGATGATCACGAAAGTCATGCCGAGCGCGATGAGCGCCGGCGGGGCCGCCGCTACCAGGATCGTGCCCGCATTGTCGTAACTGCGGAAGTTCGGGAACACCGCGGAGGCGATGATCACGACGGTGATGAGCACGGCCAGGGCGCCCTGCCGCTGCACCAGGCCGACGACGCGATCGGTGCGCTGGGCCCGGCGCTCGTCGGCGGCCACCACCGCAGCGGCGTGTGGTTCCGACGTCATCTGCTGGGTCACCGGCTCTTCCTCTCTCGGGCGACGTACACGGCGATGAGGATGATGACGGCCTGCACCATCTCGGTCGTGGACGGCTGCAGGTTGTGCTTGATCATGGTGGCGACCACCAGCTGCATGAGCAGGGCGCCGGCCACCGTGCCGAGCACGCGGACCTTGCCGCCGGTGAGCGGGGTGCCGCCGACCACCACCGCGGTGATCGCGGAGAGCTCGATGAGCAGGCCGACCGCGGACGCGTCGCTGGACTGGATGCGGGCCACCGCGAGCAGACCCGCGATCGAGGCCAGCACGGAACAGATCACGTAGACCGTGATCAGGACCCGCTTCACCGGTACGCCGGCGAGCTCGGTGGCCGGCCGGTTGCCGCCGACCGCCAGCAGCCGGCGGCCGAAGACCGTACGCCGGACCACGAACGCGACGATCAGCACCAGCAGCGCGGCAATCCAGACCAGCATCGGGATCCCGAAGAGGTCACCGGAACCGAGGAAGATCAGGTCCTCGTTGCGGACGTCCTTGAGCTGCCCGTTGGAGATCACCAGGGCCAGGCCCCGGCCGCCGACGAACAGGGCGAGCGTGGCCACGATGGGCTGCAACCCCACCCGGGCCACCAGCGTGCCGTTGATCAGGCCGACCACCACGCCGGCGAGCAGCGACACCAGCAGCGCGGCGAGCACGCCGTACCCGAGGTAGAGCGGGATGAGGGCGGCGGCCAGGGCCATCACCGAGCCGACCGACAGGTCGATGCCCTCGGTGCCGATGACCAGCGCCATGCCCAGCGCCACGATGACGATCGGGGCGACCTGGATCAGCTGGATGCGCAGGTTGCCCCAGGTCAGGAAGTTCGGGGTGAACAGCACGTTATAGCCGACCAGGACCAGGATCGCGACGTACACGCCGTACTTCGGCAGCCACGCGCGGACCCGGGCGAGGTCGAGGGCGGGCCGCGGGGCGGTCGCAGCCTCAGTCGTCATTGCCTACCTCTTTCGCTTCGACCGCCGCCGCGGCGATCGTCTCGAGCAGCGCCTCGGTGGTGACGTCGTCGCCGCGCAGCTCGCCGACCACGGCGCCGTCGCGCAGCACCACGACCCGGTCCGAGCCCTCGACGAGCTCCTCGGCGTCGGAGGAGACCAGCACCACGCCGAGCCCCTCGCCGGCCAGCTCGTCGATGAGCGCCTGGACCTCCGCCTTCGCGCCGACGTCGATTCCGCGGGTCGGCTCGTCGAGCAGCAGCACCTTCGGCTGGGTGGCGAGCAGGCGGGCCAGCAGCACCTTCTGCTGGTTGCCGCCGGACAGGTCGCCGACCCGCTGGTCGGGACTGGAGGCCTTGATCCGCAGCCGGGTCATGTACGACGCGACGATCTCGTCGATCTTCCGGTCGGAGACCAGGCCGAGCTTCGACATGCGCGGGAGGACGGCCAGCGCGATGTTCTCGCGTACGGACAGACCGGCGACGATGCCCTCGGCCTTGCGGTCCTCGGGCTGCACCGCGATGCCCGCCTTGACCGCCTGCACCGTGGTGGGACGCTTGAGGTCCTTGCCGTCCACCTGGATGTCGCCGCTGTCCACCGGGTACGCCCCGCCGATCGCCTTGATCGTCTCGCTGCGTCCCGCGCCGAGCAGCCCGCCCAGCCCGACGACCTCGCCGGGCCGTACGGCGAAGCTGATGTCGTGCAGCTTGTGTCGGCTGTTGAGGTCGGTGACCTTCAGGACGGGGGCGGCCTCGACGGCGTCGGGGTGCTCGCCGGCGAAACCGGTGAAGCCCTCGCGGCGTACGGCCGACATGTCGCGGCCCAGCATCAGCGAGACCAGCTTGATCCGTTCCAGGTCGGCGAGCTTGCCGGTGTGCACCACCTTGCCGTCGCGCAGAATCGTGACAGCGTCGCAGATCTGGTAGAGCTCGTCCAGGCGGTGGCTGACGTAGATGATGCCGATGCCCTGGGCGTGCAGGTCACGGATGACGCCGAAGAGGGTCTCGACCTCGCGCGGCTCCAGCGAGGAGGTCGGCTCGTCCATGACCACGACCTTCGCGTCGATCATGACGGCCCGGGCGAGCGCGACCATCTGCTGCGCGCCCAGCGCGAGCGTGCCGAGCTGGCGGCGGACGTCGGTGGTGACGCCGTACCGCAGCAGGATCTCCTGCGCCTCGCGATACATGCGCTTCTCGTCCAGCAGGCCGAACGCGGTGCGCGGCTCGCGGCCGAGGAAGAGGTTGTGCGCCACGCTCATCAGCGGGATGAGGTTGACCTCCTGATAGATCGTGGAGATCCCGGCGTGCTGGGCGGCCATCGGGGTGTCGAAACGGGCCGGCTCGTCGCGATAGCGGACCTGGCCGCCGTCCGGCTGATAGACCCCGGTCAACACCTTGATCAACGTGGACTTGCCGGCGCCGTTCTCGCCGACCAGCGCGTGGACCTCGCCCGGTTGCAGGGTGAAGGACACGTCGTCCAGGGCGCGTACGCCCGGGAACACTTTGGAGACACCGACGACTTCCAGCAACGCCATGAACGCATTCACTCACTTCTCAACATAATCCGTCAAGAGTTCGAACATTGTCTTTGGTTTGGAGGTGGCAGCGGGGGGCTTCGAGGGCGGGGATGGCCCACTCCGGGCGGTCAAGCTTGATCCCTGCGTGGGGTTGCGGTGGGGCTTCGAGGGCGGGGGGAATGGCCCACTCCGGGGGGTCAGGCTTGATCCCTGCGTGGGGTTGCGGTGGGGCTTCGGGGGCGGGGACGACCCACTCCGGGGGGTCAGGCTTGATCCCTGCGTGGGCCGCCCCGCCCTCGAAGCCGCCGTGGTCGTTCTGCGTCGGTCGGCGCCGGGTGGGCCGGGCAGCTTCAGGGCTGCCCGGCCGCGGTGGTTTCAGCCCAGCGGGGTGGTGTTGGACCAGGTGGCGTCGGCGGGGTAGCTGGATGGGTTGTCCCAGGGGTTGCCGCCGGGGGTGGTGGCGATGTAGACGGCTTCGGCGTAGTGGCGCCAGAAGTAGCCGGGGTAGTTGAACGACTCCAGGGATACGTTGCCGGTGCCGCCGTTCAGGGGTGGCTGGGCGCAGAAGGTGGCGTCCTGTTGGAAGGTGGTGGTGTTGTCGTTGGGGGATTTCTGGAGGCGGTAGTTGGCGTGGCGGAGGTATTGGCCCGGGAAGTTGACCGACTCGAAGGAGTAGCAGCTGGTGTCGGCGAAGCCGGGGCGGACGGTGAAGGTGGCGTCGGCGCGGTCGGTGGCCGAACTGCTCGTGCTGATCACGTCGGTGCGGGCCAGTCCGTCGTAGTGGCGCAGGTAGCGGTTGTCGTAGCCGGGCGTGGTGACCCGGAACGATCGTTTCTGACCGACCGGGAGGTCGGCGCCGCTGCGCCAGAGGGGTGTGGAGACTGCCCAGGTGGCGTCGTCGTTGAAGGAGCCGCCGGTGTTCTGGTCCATCCAGACTTCCTCGTTGCGGTGACGCAGGAAGTAGCCGGGCATGTTGGAGGCTTCGAGGGAGGTCCCGCCGCCGGACAGGCCTGGGCGGGCGCAGAATGTCGCGTCCGCGGTGAACGTGCCGCCGCTGTCGGCTTCGCTGTAGACGCGGTACGCGCGGTGGCGGAGGTAGCGGCCCGGGAAGTTGCGGGACTCGAAGGAGTAGCAGGAACTGTTCGCGAGGCCGGGGCGTACGTAGAAGGTCGCGTCCTGGCGGTCTGTGGTCGTGCTGGTCGTGGTGATGACGTCGGTGCGGGCTGCGCCGTCTCGGTGGCGGAGGTAGCGGTTGGTGTAGCCCGGGGTGGTGACGCGTAGGGATGCCGGTTTGTTCGTGGAGAGCGTGGTGCCGTCGGCCGCGCCGAGGACGCGCAGGTTGACGTCGCGGACGCGGGTGAAGTCCATCTTGCGGATCTGCCGGTCGTACGTGAAGAAGCCGTTGAGCTCCTCCTCCACGTCCGTGGGTTCGGTGTAGACGGAGCCGGAGAGACCGTTGCCGTTGATGAGGTCGACGAGCTTGCTCGTGATCTGGACGTAGCGGCTGGTCAGCGCCGTGGAGTCCGGCAGCCACTCGTACGCGAACTTGCCGCTGGTCGGCCACTCGTGCCCGGAGACGCGCAGGCCCAGGCCGCCGTACTCGCCGTTGACCGCGATGCGGGTGGCGGAGGGGGCGCGGGTGATGCCGGGGCCGACGTACATGTGGTCGTCGATCACGTCGCCGTTGCCCGGGTCCGGGTCGGAGTCGCAGCAGTTGGAGCCGGAGTTGTGGTTCACCAGGCGGGTGGGGTCCCAGCCTTTGACCAGGTCGGCGATGCGGCCGGCATCGTACTCGCCCCAGCCCTCGTTGAACGGCACCCACTGCACGATCGACGTGATGCCCTTGTGCTCGTCGATCATCTCCTTGAGTTCCTTCTCGAACCGCTGCCGCCCGGCCGTCGACGGCTCCTTGCCGCTGGCCAGCGCCGGCATGTCCTGCCAGACCATCAGCCCGAGGCGGTCGGCGTGGTAGAACCAGCGGTCGCTCTCGACCTTGATGTGCTTACGGACCATGTTGAAGCCCAGGGCCTTCTGTTGCTCCAGGTCGAAGGCGAGCGCCGCGTCGGTGGGCGCCGTGTAGATGCCGTCCGGCCAGTAACCCTGGTCGAGCGTGCCGAGCTGGAAGACGAACTTGCCGTTGAGCGTCGGGCGCAGCACGCCGCCGAGCATCGCCTTGCCGAGCGAGCGCATGCCGAAGTAGCCGCCGACGGCGTCACCGCCGGCCATGGTCACCTTGAGGGAGTAGAGGAACGGGTCGCCGGGGGACCAGAGCCGGGCGTTCGGTACGGGGATCCGGAAGCTGCTGCCCACGGTCCCGCTCGCCGTGCCCACCACCGTGCCGCCGTTGAGCACCTGCGCGGTCACGCTTGCGCCGGGCTGGGTGCCCTGCACGACCAGGTCCAGCGCGCCGGCCGCGACGTTCGGCGTCGTGTCCAGCCGGGTGATGCGCTGGGGCGTGGTCGGCTCGAGCCAGACCGTCTGCCAGATGCCCGACGACGGGGTGTACCAGATGCCGCCGCGGTTGGTGCGCTGCTTGCCGACCGGGATGTCCTGCCGGTCGGTCGGGTCCCAGACGCCGACGATGATCTCGTTCGAACCGGCGCGAAGGGCGCTCGTGACGTCGTACGAGAATTTGTCGTAGCCGCCCTCGTGGGTGCCGAGCAGGGTGCCGTTCATCCAGACCTTGGACTGCCAGTCGACCGCGCCGAAGTTGAGCTGCACGTTGCGGCCGGCCCAGGCGGCGGGGACGGTGAACGTGCGCCGGTAGTACATGAAGTCCTCGTGCCGCATGATCCCGGAGAGGGCGCTCTCGATCGGGTACGGCACCAGCACCTCCTCGCCGAGGTTGGTGCCGACCGGCGGCGTGTTGATGTTCGCGGCGCCGGCGAACTGCCAGGTCCCGTTGAGGCTCTGCCAGTCGGGGCGGGTCAGCTGCGGCCGCGGGTACTCGGGGAGCGGGTTGGTGGTGGAGACCTGGCCGGTCCACGGCGTGCTCAGCGGCGGCGGCTTCGGGGCGGCCGCCGCGGGGGACTGCACGGCGAGGCCGGCGCCGGCCGAGGCGGTCAGCGCGACGGTGGTCGCGGCGAGGAGGCGTCGCCACGATCGGGGTCGATGTTCAGTCACGTTCGTTCTCCTTCGGGGCAGGAGCGCGCTGGTGGGGGACATTGCTATAGACATACATCTATGCCCTGGAAACGACGCACGGCGGCGCCGGAGGGGGTCCCGACGCCGCCGTGGCAGTGCTCGTACGCGTCAGTACGCGCTGTTCAGGTCGTTCTTGGCGTTGCTCTGGTCGTACTCGCGGTCGCTGATGATGATGTCCTCGGGGATCGGCTCACCGTTGAAGAACTTGGTGGCCGTCTCGAAGGCGAGCGGGCCGAAGCGCGGGTTCGACTCGATGACCGAGTAGATCCAGCCGTCGACGATGCCCTGCACCGCACCCTTGGTGCCGTCGATCGAGACGATCTTGACATCGCCCTTGCTCTTGCCGGCGCTCTTGAGGGCCACCTCGGCGCCCAGCGCCATCTCGTCGTTCTCGGCGTAGATGCCGTTGATGTCCGAGTTCGACTGAAGCAGCTGCTCGGAGACCTTCTGGCCCTCCTCGCGGGAGAACTGCCCGGTCTGCTCGAAAACGATCTTGATGTCCGGGGCGACCTTGGCGATCTGATCCTTGAAGCCCTTGGTCCGCAGCGTGGTGACGTTGTTGCCCGGGGCGCCCAGCAGGATCGCCACCGAACCCTTGTTCCCCAGGGCGGCGGCCATCTTGTCGGCCGCCCGCTTGCCCTGCTCCTCGAAGTCCGACCCGATGAACGTCAGGTAGTCCTTGCAGGACGTGGCGTTGATCTTGCGGTCGATCGTGATGATCGGGACCTTCTTGGCCGACGCCTTCGCGAACACCGAGTCCCAGCCGTCGGAGTTGAGCGGAGCGATGATCAGCAGCTGGACGCCCGAGTCGATCATCTGCTCGACGTCACTGATCTGCTTGTTGAACTGCGAGTTCGCGTTCGTGGTCTGCAGGTTGCCGCTCGGGATGCCCAGCTTCGCCGCCTCGTCCTTGATGGACTTGGTCTCGGCGATGCGGAACGGGTTCGCCTCCTTCTCCGACTGGGAGAAGCCGATCTTCGCGGTCTTGAGGTCGATCTTCTTGCCGCCGAACTGGTCGAGCGTGCAGGTCTTGGCGCCGGGGGTGGCCGACTGGACGACCTGGGCGCCGGCGGAGGCGTTCGCGCCGCCCGCCGCGGGGGTGTCGCTGTCCTCGGACTTGGCGCAGGCGCTGACGAGCAGCAGTGCTGCCCCGAGGGTTATGACTGCCGGCCTCCAGCGGCCGGACATGGCGCTCATGGCATGTGCTCCTTAGTGGTGACTGCGGGACCGGCGGACGGGACATCGACGGGAGTGGCATCGACCGTTTACCATCCGGAAACACATTCACGCACTATCGAACTTTTCCTGTCAAGGTCACGGTCATTACCAATCAGAAACGAACGCGACGATGCGTGTCCGTGCGTGCGCACACACGAGAAACCACAGGTCAGAGCGTTGTCGGGGCGGCTCCACGAGGTGGTTGCGTTCGTTCAGGACGCAATACGACACCTTGTTACCGGTCACAAATGGACAAGCTCCGGCTGGTGTGCTTGTGCGCTTTCCCGCGGCGCCGGCGGTTCGGCGCCCTCCAAGGCGTCCACCGTGGCGGTTCGGTTGAGGAAGTCGACGCCCGCGTACTCGCTGTACTGGGCGACCGTCCGCACCGGACCCATGCCGAGCCGGCCCGTCGCCGGGTAGCGCAGCATGTTCGCCACCCGGCGCCGGCTCGCCCGCTCCCGGGCGAACCAGTGCCGCCCCGTCTCCGAGTCGCCGTGGTCGTCCCAGTGCCGCGGCCGGTCCTGGCGGATGTAGAAGTGCCAGCCCAGCACCTCGACGGGGTGGAAGAGGTCGTACCCCCACGTGAAGGCGCGCACGGAGAGGGTGATCTCCTCGCCGTGGAAGTAGATGGTCGGGTCGTACGGCACCTCGAGCGGGAACGTGCCCGGCGCGAAGAGGAACCCGGCGGCGAGGAAGCGGGCGCGGAACGGCCGGTCCCGGGCCTGCCAGTCCGGCACGACGGTCTGGTTGAACGTGGGTACGCCGTCGTCGGTCCAGTCCTTCATGATGATCCGCGTCGGCTCGCCGGCCCCGGTGAACTCGGTGTCCGGCTCGTACATCGGGGGATATCCGCTGAGGATCGGCTTCGCGGCGCCGGTGGCCCGCGCGGCGGCGATGCAGCGGACGTCCCAGTCCGGCGCGAAGCGGGTGTGGCTGTCCACCTGCAGGAACCAGTCGGCCGGCCGGTAGTGGCGCAGCACCTCGGCCCGCGCCCAGCAGGCGCCCTGGCTCTGCCGGGCGTCGACGTCGAGGATCTCGACCCGCGGATCGTCCCGGACGGCCGAGACGTCCTCGTCGCCGAGGTGCTGCCAGTTCACCACGATGCGCAGATCGTCGGGATGCTTCGCCTTCGCCAGGCAGTCCAGCACGGTCGGCACGAGCTCGGGGTCGCGGTACGCCGCCACCGAGACGAAGATCGTCACCACGGGCTCCCGGCTCGCGGCACCGGCACGGCTTCGAACCCGCGCCGGGCGGCATGGACGTTGAGCCACTCCTCCAGCGGCGGCGCGGACGGCGCGATCCACACGTCGCCGCCGTCCTTGTCCACCACCACGGGGCCCGAGGCGACACCGTCGGTGAACTCGCGCGTCCGGAACCACTGCTCGGCGTTGAAGTCGAACACCCAGCACCACGGGTACTCGGCCGGCGCCTCGTCCGACAGGCGCAGCGGGGTGGCCGGGTCCTGCACCCGGGCCAGGTGTTCGGCGGCCCGTTCGCGTGCCACGCCGGCATCCATCGTCATGCCCTCCTGGGCTCCGGCCGCGATCTCCGCAGGTGCCGGAGCCGCGGTGTCGTCGACCACCAAGGCCTCGGTCGCACGGTGCAGTGCCGCCAGCGCCCGGTGCGCGGCCACGGCGTCGACCGCGTCGGGCGTGACCCCGCCCGCCCGGACGTGTGCCAGCAGGTCCGAATCGGTCACGGTCCCGTGCCGCTCGAGCCGGTCGGCGATCGTGTCGGGCCAGACCCAGCGGCCGTCCGTGTGCACGGCGGGGCCGCCCGGCGGTGCGGCGACGACGACGGCCAGCCGCAGGTAGTCCAGGACCGCGGCGCGCTCGTGCTCGTCCAGCTCCACGGCCGTCGCCTCGCCGTCGACCTCGGCCAGGCGAACCTCCTCCGGCGCGGCGGCGGCCCAGATCAGGGCGGACTGCGCTCGTGCGGCCCATGCCTGCTCGGACAGCGGCACCTCCGGACCGTAGACCTCGACCTGCGAGGAGCTGTCGCCCTCGGCGAGGAGGGCCGCGCGTGCCGCCGACGCGACGGCGGGCACGCTCTGCGCGTCCGCCTCCGTCTCCACCACGTACATCCGGGCCGCCGAGGCGCTGTCGCCGTGCAGCGACACCCGCCAGCCGCGCCAGACACCGATCGTTTGGTCGAGATCCAAAGCGGACAGCAGCGCCAAGTCGTACCCGTCGACGGCGGTGCGGTCGCCGGTCGCGTCGACGAGCGCCGGCACGGATCCGCCGTAGTGGCTCAGCGTGTCCGGGGGGACCGGGATGAAGTAGGTGGCCGAGGTCATGTCACCGGCCCTCGGCGGGCGCCGTCTCCACGGTGACCTCGGCGGCGCTGTCACCGATCAGCCACGGCACCACCTCGACGCCATCGTCGGCGTGCTCGGCGCGGAACGCCTCGTACGCGGCCGCCACGTCCTCGTCGCTCATGATCATCGTCTCCCGGAGGAAGTCACCGGTCAGCCGGAACGGCACCGGTCCGCCCGGGTTGAACAGCACGTCCACCTCGTCCGGCAACAGCGAGACCACGCCGGTCAGATCCGTGCGCTGCCAGTCCGGCGAGCTGATCCGGCGCAGCTGCGGGACGCTGGTCGCGACCACCACGCAGCGCACGTCGTCGGGGGAGCGGACGATCAGCGGCCGCCCGTCGCCGTTCAGGGCCACCTCGAAGAGGGAATCCCGCATCATCAGCTGCAGCTGGTCCGCCTGCATCCGGCCCTCCATGGCCAGGCGCAGCATCGCGTCCAGCGGGTCGGTCACCGCGTCCTCGTCGCGTGGCACGTAGTCCGGATTGCTCCGGAACGACCCGAGCGAGCCGTCCGCGGTGAGCGGCCACAACCCGATCACCGCCTCGATCGGCGGCACCTCGTCCTCCGGCCGGGGACGCCAATCCGGGTCCATCAGCAGGAAGTAGTTCTCCATGGGCCCTTCATCAGCCGGCATCGGACCGTCCTCTCATGTCGTCGTCCGGGCGTACGACGGTGACGTAACCGTCCTTCTGCTCGGCGGTGACGCCGCTCCGCGGATCGGTGACCTCCACCGTGAGGCCGCCTTCCGGCCGGAACGTCGTGCGCGCCGCCGCCAGCGCGTCCTCGTCCATGGCGGCGGTGGAGCGGAGGAAATCGCCGGTCAGCCGGGTGCTCGCCGGGCCGCCCGGATTGAGCAGCAGATCCACGCCCTCCGGCAGGTCGGCGACCAGTTGCTGGAGATCCACACGCCGCCAGTCCGGCGACGCGATGCGGGCCTGGTGTGGTGCGCTGGTCGCTACGACGGCGCACGGGACGTCGTCCGGGGACCTGCCGATCAGCGGGCGGCCGTCGCCGTTCATGGCCTGGTCCACGAGGCAGTCGCGCAGGATGAGCTGCAACTGCTCCACCTCCGCGTCCCCGCGCATCGTCAGGCGGAGCAGTGCGTCGACCGGGTCCGACGGCGAGTTCTCGTTGACCGGCCGGTACTCCGGGTTGCTGCGGAACGGGCCCACCGTGCCGTCCGCGGCCAGCGGCCACAGCCCCACCACGGCCTCGAACGGGGGCACGTCCTCCTCGTCCTCCGGCATCCATTCGGGGTCCATCAGGAGGAAGAAGTTCTCCTCCGTGGTCTCCACCGTCTCGTCCGTGGGACTGGTCATCTCAGGTCCTTCTCTCGGCCTGCGGCAGCACGCCGGGCCGAACGGCAGGCCCGGTGAGTACCGACGCTACCGGCACGGCGGGTCGGGGCAGGCCGCGCTCGGCTCGCAGCCGCCCCGGGGGCGACTTCTGGCATTCGACCACGAGGGCCCGCCGGATCCCCGGGCCGCGGAGGGGACGTGCCCCAACGTCGGCGCAGCCGCACCCGTTCGTACCCCCGCGTCCGGCGTCGCTCAGGGCGCATCGAGGCGGACGAGGCGGCCGTCGTCCACGCCGATGCGCTCGCTCGCCGGGGACTCGGGCGACCGAGGGTGGTAGTAGCCGGTCATGCCGTAGATCTCACCGGTGAAGCCCCAGCGGCGCAGGCGGACGAGGAAGTCGTACCCCGAGTGGCCGGCCGACTGGTCCTTGGCGGTGCGGCTGCCGAGCAGCACCACCACGGACGCCAGCCCGGACCGGGAGTCGTGCAGGGCGCGCGAGGCCATCACGAGGTCCGCCATACCGGTGCCGTCGAGCGTCACGCGATGCGCGGCCCTGGACGACTCCTCCAGCCGGAACGTGGTGCGGGTCGCGGACAGGTCGATCCAGAACACCCGGACGGGACGCAGCCCGGACTCGCCGCCCCACGGCGTGTTCGACCTAATGGGGTCGAGGCCGTCCTCGTCGTAACGGGTGTAGCGGTCGTGGTTGCGGTCGATCGCTCGGATGAAATCGGCGACGGCGGCGCTTGCCGAGCGGCCGGTCGGGAAACCCATGCCGATGGTGGCGTCGCGGCTGTCGCGTACCACGACGTGGCGGATCCGGTCGAGGTCGACCGGCGGCACGGGCTGGGCCGGCAGCTGCGGCGCGGACTGGGGCGCGGGTTGAGGCGCGGGTTGAGCCGCCGGCTGGGGCGCTGGTGGCCGCTGAGCTGCCGGGGCCGGGGGAGGCAGCGCGGGTCCGTGGGCGGTGCCGGGCTGCCACGCGTACGGGGCCGGATTCCGCGACGGCGTGACGGGGTCGACGGCCGGGACCGTCGCGGTGCTCGGACCGCTCGCCGCGGCCAGGTCCGGTCGGCTGCCGTACGCCCGGAAGACGCCGTTGTCGTGCACCGACGCCCCCTTCCGGCCGGTGCTCAGGGCGGTGGTCGGCGCGAAGACCTGACCGCGGTGACCGGCGTCTTGCAGCGCCTGCCAGACGCGCGCGGCCGGCTCGGAGCCACGCCGCTCCGCGCCCGCCGACGAGAGCCACAACGGGATCGGCGTGTGCTTGCCGACGCCGGGCAGATCGAACAGGCCGCCGTCGACCAGCAACCCGACGAAGGCCTCGGGCTCGACGGTGACCGGCCCCACGTCCTTCTGGTACAGCTGGATCGCCGGACCCTCGGTCAGCATCAGCATGAACGGCGGCACCCCGTCCGGCCACGGCACGTCGTGGGTCGTGGCGCTGCCGACGCCGGCCGCGCCCGGGTACGACCGGTAGGTACGCGCCGCGACCGCGGCAGCCGTCATGGCGTCCGCCTGCCTGGCGGTCAGCGGGAAGCCGAACGCGGTGATCCGGCCGGATTCGTCGGAGATGATCTGGACGCGGACGTCCGACAGCTTGAGCCCCGGCGGCGCGGCCGGAAGCGGCGACTGCTGCTGGCCGGACTGGCCGGCGGCCGGGGCGACGGACGGCGGCACCCGGGTGCCGGGCTCGAAGAAGTCCGGCTCGTCGGCAACCGTGCCCAGGGACGGGTCCTCCGGCAGGATCTCGCCCGCCGCCGGGTACGACGAGTAGGTGCCCAGCCCGTCCACACCGGTCGTGCCGCTCGCACCGATCAGCACCGAACCGCTCGCGGCGTTGATCCGGCGGTGGTCGCCGAGGGCGTGCAGCCGGCGCGCGAAGGCCGCCATCGGACCGTCCGGCCACTTGTGCGTACCGACCAGGCAGATGATGGCGGTGAAGCCCCGGTACTTGTCCGGGGAGAACGCCTTGAGATAGCCGGCGGCGTGCATAAGGTCCACGACGGTGTCGCCCTTGACGGAGAACTTGTCGCCGCCGCGGCGCATCACGATGGCCAGGCTGTTCGGTGAGCCGTGCGCGAAGATCAGCGCGTCCGGCAGCTCCTTGGGGTCGCGCAGCGGCAGCGTCGAGGTGGTCTCGGAAGTGGTCCGGACGACGCTCTTGTACTGCTGCGGGCCGCCCTTGTCCGTGTTGTAGAGGTACTGGGTGTCGGTGGCGACGTCGTCCGGCTTGCTGGGGAACTCGACGCCCATCAGCACCCCGTCGCGGTCGTACGCGGGTCGCATGACGACGTGCTTGGGCAGCAGCGGTCCGGGCTCGAGCGTCGCCGACCAGGTGGGCACCGACAACCGGCCGGTCGGCAGCATCTCGGAGCCGGCGACCACGTACAGGGTCCGGAAGTAGCCGCGCCGGATCAGGCCCGCGCGCAGGCTCTCCGCGGCGCGCCGGGCACGGGTCGCCGAGAAGCCGCCGGGCAGCAGGACCAGGAGGGGCTTGTCCGGGTACCGGCCGGCCGCCTGCCGGAAGGCGGGCGACGCGGCGAGCACCCGGGCGAGTTCGTTGACCGGCAGCGTCACCGGATCGTCGGTGTCCTCGCTGCGCATGGCGAAGGTCCGGCCGTCGTCCGAGCCCACCGCCACGAGCACCGGCATCTCGCGTACGTTCGTCCACGGCGGCTCCGGGCTCAGCAGCAGCGTGTCGGTGTGCGAGCCGTAGTGCTGGATGCGGAACGAGTCGGTGTCCTCGACGAACTTGTCCACCCCGGTCGGAAGGATGTACTTGTACTGCGCCGGCGTCGGGAACATCACGCCGATGTCCTCCGCGGAGTAGCCCGTGCCCTTCAGCGGCAGTGAGCGCACGCCGGTGGACTGGACCGCCGCCACCCGTACGGCGGGCGCGGCCGGGCTCGCGGTCGCCCCCCGGACGGCGCGAATCGTGCGCTCGGACGTGTCGACGCCCAGGCCGACGGCGAAGTCGTAACCCGTCCGGCCGGTGTCGTTGCGCCCGCCGGCTTTCGGCGAGACGAGCCGGACGCCGGTGCCGGACTCCTGGTCGAGCACCTGGCGCACCACCGGGTGGGTGGCGGCGATCTCGCCGAAGGTGACACCGTCGACCACCAGCTTGCGGCCGTTGCGAGTCGGCACCCACAGCTCGGTGCCCGTGCCCGCGGCCACGACCACCAGGTCGTCGCCCGGGGACCGGCTGCCCCGTGCCGCGATGACCGGACCGGCCACGTCGGCCGGGTCGCCGGGCAGCGGCAGGGCGATGCCGCGGTCCCCGGTCAGCGTCTCCACCACCAGGTCGTCGAGCCGAGGCTTGCGGACGAGCTCGAAGCCACCGTCCTCGGTGCCCAGGATGCTCCACCCCTTGGGGTGGATCGACACGCCGGTGGGGATGAAGTAGACGGGGCGGTAGCCGCCGACCGCGACCTGGCCCTCGACGAATTCCCGGGCGGCGCGCTTGATCCAGTCGGCGTACTCGGCGGCGTTCTTGCGCGGCTCGGCGACCAGCAACGCCAGCGGCCGGTTGAAGGCCGAGTCGTCCACCTTGCGGAAGTCCGGGTTGTCGGCCAGGTGACGGGGCAGGTCCCGGGGCGCCACCGCGATCGTGCCGCCGCTGTCCGAGGCGATGAGGAAGTTGTCGCTGCCCGGCTCGCGCTCGAGGAAGAGCATCAGCGGACGGCCGCCCGGCCGGGGCCGGGGACCGCCCCACGGCGAGTACTCGGTGGTCTCGGTCCGCTTGCCGGTCGAGTCCTTGCGGGAGACCTCGATGATGTCGAGCGCCTCGTCGCCGAGCTGGTGGGCGAAACCGCGGATGTCGTCGAGGTACCGCTGATCCGCCGCGGCCACGAAACCGATGGCGCGCCCACGCGGGTCGACCACGGCCCGGACGCGCGGCTTGCCGGTCGGCGGATGGGCCGGCCGTCCCGGACCCGAGGGCGCGGGAGACGACGCCGGCGCGGTCTGCGGAGGCGGGGCGGACGACGCGGCGGACTGCGACGGTGCGGACGAAGCCGTGCCCTGCGGCGGCGCGGACGGCGCAGCGGCGTCCGTGGGCGTCGCGGGGGTGAACCCGAAATGGGTGAACTCCCCGTCGTCCTCCACGACGGCGCCGTGCGGCCCGTAGCTCAGCTGGGTCTCCGGGGCGAACACCTCGCCTTCGAATCCCTGGTCGCCCAGCCAGGTGACGAAGTCGAACGCGAGCCCGCCCTGCTTCTTCCGTGCGGAGGCGAACGAGGAGAGCAGGACCCCGCGTACGGGCCGGCCGGCCGCACCCATCACGTTGAGTTCGCTCACCAGGCGCGCCAGGGTGGCGCCGTCCACCCGGACCGGGCCGCGGCCCAGGGCGTACACGTACACCTCGCGGGTGCCGGCGCTCTCGGCGGCGACGCCGATCGACGGGGTCTGCTGACCGCTTCGCCAGAGGGCCTTGTCGTACCGGTGATTGCCGTCCGTGCTCTTGCCGGGGTAGTGCAAGACGTAGTGGGCGTTCAGCGCGGTGGTCGCCTTCGCGCTCAGATCGTCGGTCGCATAACCCGGGAAGGCGACGAGCACGCTCCCGTCCGCGTTGCGGACGACCCGATGGTGCACGTCGGCCACCCGCAGGTTGTCGGTCACGGGCGCCAGCGACGGCCGCAGCAGCGGGTGCTCCTCGATGCGGACCAGGGCGCCGTTGTCCGCCACGTGCATCGGGAACGTGGAGTCCCACCGTACGGTCATGGGGCGGGTGGCCGCGTACCCCTCGCCGCGGTGGCCCATGCGCCACAGGGCCGACATGAAGTCGAACGCGGCGCCGCCCACCGCCGGGATGCGGCCGCCGCTGCCGCCCACGAAGAGGACCGGCGTCCGGCTGCCGTGCCGCAGCCACGAGAGCGCGCCGGCCTGCGTGGCCAGCCGGACGAGGTGCTCGCCGGAAACGGTGATCACGCGGCTGCTGCCGGGGGGCCTGATCCTGAAGGTCTGGGTGCCCGCATCGGCCATGACGAAGTAGAACCGGGTGCCGGCCGGCCACGGCTTGAGAACGGCGCGGCCGCCGTCACGCGTGTGCTGGAAGTAGTACGGCGACGGGTCCGCGTCGAGCAGGTTCATCTCGGCCTGGCGCAGCGCGCGCTCTCCGTCCGCGGTGGGGAACGCGACGCCGGCCGGGCGCGTACCCCCGAACAGGGTGATCGCGTCGACGCTGGAGGGACCACGCTCCGGGGCCGGCGCACCGGCGGGGGCGGCGGACCCGCTCGCGGCCGGGGTACGCGAAGGCTGCGGCGGCCGTGGCGCGCGGGGCGGCTGGGCGGGCTGTGACGGCTGCGCGGGCCGCGGTGGCGCAGGGGCTGGAGCGGCAGCGGGAGCAGGCGCCGCCGCCTTGTCCGGCGTGGCGTAGCGGCCGTTGAGCGCGTCGGCCAGCCGGACGTGGGACGGCACCGCCGGCTGCTCGTCCTCGTCGTCGGAGAGCTCGTCGTCGCCGAGGTCGGAGAGCGTGTCGGAGACCACCGAGGCGACGTCGTCATCGGTGTCGGAGTCGTTCGGGTCCGCAGCGGCCGGCGCCGGGCCGGCCGGGGCCGGTGGCGGGCCGGCCGGGGCCGGTGGCGGGACCCAGCCCGGGGGTGCGGCCACGAACGTCGTGAAGTCGCCGTGGTACTCGAGGCCTAGGGTTTCGGCGGCCATGACCGGCGAGGTCTGTGCGGCGTGCAGATCACCGGCGTAGCCGAAGACCCGGCGGGCCGCGTCGAACATGTCGCGCCCGAGGTTGCCGGGGGTGTCGTGATAGCCCGCGTACGGCGAGATCACCACCAACGAGGCGTCCG
This sequence comes from Actinoplanes sp. NPDC049316, assembly GCF_040677315.1. Taxonomy (NCBI): domain Bacteria; kingdom Bacillati; phylum Actinomycetota; class Actinomycetes; order Micromonosporales; family Micromonosporaceae; genus Actinoplanes; species Actinoplanes sp. NPDC049316. The sequence continues at coordinate 246,582 of NZ_JBFAQM010000005.1, forward strand.
TGCCCGCCCCACGCAGATCGTGGAACCCGGTGTCGTGGATGTGCTGGACGGCTTCCTCGGCGGTCAGCGTCCGCAGGCCGTCACCCCGGCCGGCCGGCACGGTGGCCGTACGCCCGTCGGAGGTGTCGAAGTGGACGACGAACGGGTGCCGCCCCCGCGCCGCCGACCAGTTCGCGATCGCCCCGGCCGGTCTCGTGCCGGCCGGACCCGGGTAGGTGAGGAAGACGCCGTGATCCCGCCAGGACCGGGACGCGGCCCACTGCGTGATCGCCTGCCGGTTCGCCTCGTCGACCGCGTAGCTGACGCCGAAGACGACCCCGTCGGCGTCGCGCAGCGGCACCGGTGGCCGGATCGCGTCCGAGGGCCCGGCGTCCTCGGTGTCCGCCGGTTCGTCCGGCACGGCGCCGCCGACGGTGTCGTTCTCGTCGTCCGAGTCGTCCGAGTCGTCCGAGTCATCGGGGGTCGCAGGGCCGACCGTGCTGTCCGAGTCGTAACCCGCCGCGTCGGTAGGCGGCGGAGCCGGGGGCGCCTGCGGTGCGGGCGGTGGCACCGGCGGCGCAGCGGGCGGCGCCTCGGGCTCCGGTGCGACCGTCTGCGGCACCCCGACGCGGACCGGGTTGCCCGCCACCCCGTCGAGGGTGCCGTCCGGCGACCACGCCACCCGGCCGGTCGTGACCCGTACCGAGCGCCTTTCCGGGTCGATCGGCAGGCCCACGGCGAAGTCGTGACCCACCCGGCCGGTCTCGTCCGGCACCCCGGCCCGCGGCGACGCGAGCAGGAAGCCGGTCGTGCCGTCGGCGAGCACCTGCGCCAGGCGCGGGTGGGCGGAGAGGACCCGGGCCAGGTCCGCGCCGGTCCACTCCAGCTTGCGGCCCCGGCGGGCCTGGACCCACACGCGTACGCCGTCACCCGCGACCGCGATGCTGAAGTCGGCCGTGCCCCGGGACGGACCCGTGGTCTCGCTGCCTTCCGTCACGTCGGCGGGATCACCCGGCAGCGGCAGCGCCAGACCACGGTCGCCGGGCAGCTCGCGTACGGTGATGTCGCTCAGCCGCGGCTCGCGGACCAGCTGATAGGCGCCGTGCTGAATGGTGATGCGGCCACCGGTCGAGCGGGCGGTCGTGCGGATCTGGGCGCGCTTGCCCGCCGGGTAGTAGACCGGGCGGTAGCCACCCGCGGCGATCTGCCCGGCCAGGACCTCGTCGGCCTCCCGCTGGGTGAGCCCGGCGGAGTTCCCGAGCACCACCAGCACCAGGGGCCGGTTGAACGAGGACTCGTCCAGGTCCCGGAACCCGGGCTGGTCGTGCAGGTATTGCGCCAAGCCGCGGTGGGTCACCACCGTGGTGCCGCCGTCCGGCCCGGGAACCCGGAAGCCGGTGCCGTCCGCGGCCCGTTCGAGGAAGACGAAGATGGGGGCGTTGGCGGGCCGGCCGGCTTCCGCGGCCCACGGCCCCGGCCCCGAGTGCAGGTCGACCATGCCGCCGCCGAGGTCGTTCTCCGAGTACACGCGGTCGGTGTCGCCGGAGTGCAGGGCGTCCGCGTACGCCGTCAGCTCCGCGCCGAGCCGCCGGTCCGCCACCAGCGAGAAGCCGAACGACCGGCCGTCGCGGTCGTGCACGATGCGGGGGCGTTCGACGGGTTCACCCGGCCGTGGCGGGTCCTGCGCGGGCGGCGCCTGCGGCGAAGGGCCCTGTGCCGGCGGCGCCTGCGGCGGCGGGGCCTGGTCCGGCTCCGTCGGCGCGATGCTCTCGATCTCGATGTCGTGCGCCATCGGCTGGAACTCCACGAACCGGCCGTCGTACGGCAGGTACACGCGGTCGCGGATGGTCCGCAGATCCGTCTCGGCGTCCGGCGCGAAGACGGGGGCCTGCACCTGGTAGCGGTAGTACGCCGTGTCGGCGAAGTCGTGGGCGAGGCCGCCGGGTGCACGCAGCCGGCCGGAGTTCGACCCGAAGAAGACCGTCGTCGTCATCTTGGCGTCGGGACCGGCGAACATGCCGGCCTCGTCCGCGATGCGCGCGAGCGTGGCTCCGTCCACCCGGATCGGGCCGCGCGTGCGGTGCAGGATCACCGCGTACTTCTCGCCGTGCGTCCGCGCGTTGATGGTCATCGGCAGGTGGGGGAAGCGACGCCACGGCGCCTCGACGTCGGCGACACCGATGCGGCTCTGCCATGACGGCACGGCGTAGTAGCCGTCGACGGCGGCGTTGTTCGCGTACGCCATCTCGGTGTCGTCCCAGGTCTCCACCGGGAAGTTCAGGCCCGTGACGGCGCCCTGCCGGTTGACGATCCGGTGGTAGTAGACGTCCTGGAGGGTGACCGTGGTGTCGATCGGCGGCGCCGAACCCCGCGGCCGGGCGGACCAGACGTCCTCCGCGGGACGCGACACCGTGGCGTCCTCGGTGGAAGTGCGGTCGCCCCGGACCGGTGGGACGTCCGCCGGCGGGGAAGCCGGGGCGCCGAAACCGACGATCCGGCCGCCGGCGGCCACGCCGATCCGGGCCCGGCCCTGCGAAGCCGGGTTGGTCAGCAGCCGGTCGGTGGCCGCGTACGTCTCCCGGTGCCCGTCGCGGATCTGCCGCAGCTTCTGGTGGAAGTCGTACGCCGCGCCGCCGCGACCCGCGATCCGGCCGGTGTCGCAGGAGAGCAGCACCACGGGCGCCGCGGAGCCGGGCCGCTCCGGGCGCAGGGCCGATGCCTGGGCCGCCAAGCGCGCGAAGTCGGCGCCGCTGAGGCGTACGGTGCCGCCGGACCTCAGCTCGACCGTGATGCCCTGGGCGTCGCCGTGGGCGTCCACATAGACCGGACGGCCGCGCCAGGGTGCCGGCTCGTCCGTGTACGCCCCGTCGGTGTCGTTCTCGAAGCGCCGGTAGGTCCGGGGCTCGTCGTCGAGCGCGGCGGCGAAGCGGGACATCGTGGTCTCGTCGCCGGCCCGGCTGGGGAAGCCGACGCCGATCGTCTCGCCGCGGGCGTCGCGCAGCGGGACGGTCCGGACGTCGTCGAGGGTCAGCTCGGCGCCGGTCCGGCGTACCTCGTCGGCGGTGCGGGCCGCCTCCACCTGTGCCTGGTGCTCGTGATGCGCCGCCCACCAGGCGGTTTCCGCGTCGTCGACGGCCCGCTGGGCGCTCTCGACGTCGAGGAAGTGTGCGGCTTCCCGGGTCCGCAGGGCGTCGAGGCGTTCGACGGCCGCGGTCCACTCCTCGCCGCGCCGGCTCACGTCGAGCGCCGCCTCCCGCAGCGCCGGGGGCAGGTCCATGCCGGTGCGGGCGCGCGCCTCCGCGTCCGGCATCCGGACGGTGACGGCGTCGTGGATGCGTACCTGCCGGCCGGCCAGGGGCGTGGCCGCCGTGGTCCGGTCCAGGGCGATGACCCGGAACTCCAGCTCGTACGCGACGCTGCGGGTGACCGGGTCGTCGTCGGGCGCGGTCTCCGGGCGGGCGGTGGTGTCCTGGCCGGGCAGGGTGTTCTCGACCTTGAGGGTGCGTTCCGGATCCGACTTGTAGAGCGGCTGCTCGGTGTAGGTCGCCGCGTTGACCGCGCCGAACTGGTTGCGCTCGCCCGGGTCCTTCGCGCCGGACGGGTGGTTGACCCCGCCGCCGGCGACCGGTCCGTGCATCTTCACCGCGTACGTGTTGCCGCTGCTGCGCTCGATCTTGCGGCCGCGCTTCTCGCCCCGGTCGCCGTCGATCTCGATCCGGGCGTCGGCGTGCGCGAACCGGGGGACCGGCCGCAGCCGGACGTCGACCACGAGGTCCCGCCCCGCCTTGCGGAGCGGCAGGACGAAGCGGCCGCCGGTCATCCCGCCCTCCAGCGCGGCCCTGACGGTGGTCGTCGTGATGCCGTCGCGCAGCGCGGTCTCGGTGGCCTCGTCCACGTCGGCGCGGGAGTCGGTGAGCGTCTGCCGGGCGACCGCGTGCAGGTCCTCCATGCGCAACAGGACGTGCTCGACAGCGGCCCTGCCCCGCTCGGGCAGCGTCTCGTGCTCGCCCTCGGCGGTGCGCCACCGCCGCCTGGCCTCCTCGCCGAGCTGATCCACGGGTACGGGCGTGGACAGCTCCGCGTGGCCCAGGGGACGGCCGGGCACGGGCCGCGGGCGGGTGTCACCGGGATGGGTGTGCAGGTCGACGGAGCGCTCCGCGGTCACGGTGGCGCCGGGGCCGGGCAGTTGGTCGCCGGTGACCGTGACGGTGAGCCGCAGGTCGGCGCCGTACCGGGCGACCGGGCCCTTGGTGGTCAGCGTCTGCTCGAACGCCGGGGTGGTGTGCCGGGTGTCCGTCGTGGACCGGGCGCCGAGGTCCGCGGCGCCGGCGTACCCGCCGCCGAAGAAACCGGTCGCGTTGCCGTGCCCGGTGGTCCGCGGCTCGCCCGGCGGATCGTCGGCGGTGACGACGCCCTGGCCGCGGCCGGTCAGCGAGACGGAGGCGAGTGTACGCCCCCGGATGCCGCTGTCCGCATCCCGGATCTCGGTGCTGTCGGTGACCGACAGCTCGGACACGTGCTCGATGCCGGCGAAGCGCGGCTGCCCGAGGAGATCGGCGGTCAGCGTGACGTGGTACGTGTGCCCACCGACCCGTCCCTCCAGGCGCAGCGGCTGCCGGCGCCCGCCGTTGAGCGCGCTGCCGAGGTGGTGGTCGGCTTTGCCGAGGAACGTGCGGAGCAGGCGCACGTTGTCGTGCGGCGTGTCCAGCGGCGACTCGGGCAGGAGGGCGTACGCCACCTCCCGGCCCCGCCGGTCGCCGTGTGCGGCCGCGACCCGGCGGCTGATCTCCTCGCGCAGGTCGCCGACGAGGTCGCCGAGGTCGACCGGGCTCAGGACCCCGCCCAGGCCGAGCGACGGCGGCCGGCCGTCCGGTACCGGCGCCGGGATGACCGAGGTGGGCTCCGGCGCCGGGCCGGGTTCGGGGCGTGCGTGCTGCCGGGCGCGCTCCTCCTGCGCCGCGCGGACCAGTTCGGTCTCGCGCTGCTGCCGGCGCACGCGCGCGGCGTCCTGCTCCTCCTGCACCAGCCGCAGCCGCTCCGCCTCGTCGCGCTGCCGCTCCTGCTCGGCCTGCCGATCGGCGTGCTGGCGCTCCGGGCGGGTGGCGACGGCCTCGGCCACCGCCTGCTCCCGCCGCGCCGCGCTCGCCCGGTAGTCCCGCAGTTCGCGGGCCTGGTCCAGGCGCAGGTTCATGATCCGCGCGATGCCGCTCCAGTCGTCCGCGGCGAGGCCGGCGGCGCGTACCTCCGCCCGTACCGCCTGGAGCGCCTCGGCGTGCGCACGGCGGAGGTCTCGTTCGCCGACCCGGTTGTCCCGGCGTACGCGGTCGGCGAAGTCCCGGGCGTCGCGCAGCTCGGCGCGCTGGCGGCGGGTCAGCCCTTCCGACCGGCGGGTGTGGTCCGCCCGAAGGGCTTCCTGGTCCGCGGCGAAGCGTGCCTCTTGCCGCGTGATCTCGGCTTCGTGCCGCTGTCGCAGCCGCTCGGTGTCGCGGTCCCGGCGGATCTCCTCGTCGTGGCGGTTCAGCTCGGCCAGCTGGGTGGGGGTCAGCCACATCAGCACCCCGTCGGGGATGGTCAGGCGCTGCCCGGCCCGGCCCGTCGGCGCCTGCGGGAACACCCCGAGCGGGTCGAGGTGGGTGCGGGACTTCGCCTCCACGGCGAGCTGCGCCTCGAGGTCGGCGACGACCAGGATCCGCCGCTCGGGCCGGCCGGTGAGCCGTACCTTCGCCATCCCGGACAGCGCCTGCTCCTTGATGCTGCCCCAGGTGCGCTGCCACGGCGTCAGCGAGGCCACGAGGAGCCCGCTCGGGCTGGCGGTCGCGCCGCCCGGGTCGATACCCCGGCCGGTGCCGGCCACGACGCCGGTGAGGCTGAAGGCGAGACCCAAGGTGCGGCCGCGCTTGGCGCTGACCGAGGTGCCGCCCGACAGGATGTTCTTGACCCGCTCGAACTCCGCGTGGTCGCGCACCGGGCGCGCCCTCGTGGGCCGAAGCGAGATCCGCGCGTCGGCGATGGCGAGCGCCGCCCGGCGGTCGTGTCCCAGGTTGCTGAGGGTGACCGGCCGGCTGAAGACCTCCGGGTCGGCCGTGAGCATCTCCGGCGAGACGGTGTTCGCGATGACGGTCGAGTTCCGCCCGTCGGGGAACGCGTAGATGTCGTCGCCGGACGCCTCGACCAGTGACTCCTTGAGTGCGTCCTGGATGTGCGCCACGCCGCGGACGGCCTCCACCCGGACGCCGTCGAGCACGAGCGGCAAGCCGCCCTTCAGCTCGTTGACCGGTCCCGGGTCGGTGAGCCGTTCCCGGTCCACCGGGCCCGCGCTGCGCAGCGGGGCCGGCGGCTGCCGCTGCACCCGCTCCTCGGGGATCAGCATGCGGACGGTGAGCGGGAAGGCCTTCGGCCGGTAGTCGGCTCGGCCGATCAGCCGGGGCAGGTGCCGGCCGGGCCGGCCCGGCGTGAGGCGGCGGGCGTTCTCGCTGGTCCGTACGCTGGAAGTGAGCGTCACGGAGGTGTGCAGGGTGGCGGCGAACTCGCGCATCGGCCGACCGGCGAACTCACCGTCGTCCGCCAGCGCCGGACCGTGCCGGGAGTCGGCGACGTGGCCCTGGACCAGCCCGATGTCCTGGCCCTTGCTGCGCACGTAGGTGGCCCGGGGGCCGCCGAGCAGGGTGGCGAAGGCGCGGCCCAGGGGGCCCAGGATCCGCGGTTCGACGGACACCTCGGCGGTGCGCGTACCCTCGCGCCCGGTCGTCGTCGTGGTCTTGTTCTTGCGCTTGTGGTCGGTGGTCAGCGAGCCCCGGTCGCTCAGCTCGCCGTCGGAGAGTTCGGCGAGCGTCCCCTTGATCGTCACCAGTTCCGTGTTCGTTTCCAGCGCGCCGTTGCGGACCAGGGGGAACTCCAGCCCGGGACCCACGATGCGGTCCAGGAGGTACCGCAGGTGGCGTCCGGACAAGTGGGCGCGGGCGGAGGAGTCCCGGGCGAGGATGGCCTGCACCGCCTCCGTGAGGCCCTTGGCCAGGCTCCGGTCGCCGAAGGTACGCAGGAACGCGTCGGTGTCCAGGGTGTAGCTGAACGAGTGGGGCACGGACTGCAGGGCGTTCACGAGCGCCTCGTAGATCCGGTCCGCGCCGCCGACGTCCTCGATGTACGCGCCGCCGAAGCTTTCGCCGCTCTCGATGTGCGCGGGGGCGTAGTGCGTACGTTCCCTGCCCCGCCGGCCGTGCCAGGTCGCGTTGTCCCGATCCGGGTCGAGCGCGGTGTCCTTGACCCGGTCCCGGGTCGTCCACTGCAGGGTGCGCACGGTGCCGGCCAGCGTCCGCGGCTTCTGCCCGAGCGGCCGGACCTGCAACTCGTACACGGTCTCGTAACGCACCGCCGGGCCCTTGGCAGTCAGCGTCTGACGGGTGCTCGTCTCCTCCTTGATCTGCTGCGCGGCGTTGCCGGAGCGGCCGCCGGACACCTTCGGCGCGACGATCAGGCTCAGCGGCGGGATGTCGATGCCCGCGCCGGCCAGGCCCCACAAAGTGACGGGCCGGTCGGCGGTGGTGCGGTCGACGTTCTCGCCGGCGAAACCGGAGGTGTCGACGTGCGTGGCGCCGTCGACCGTCTCCACGACCTGCACCTGCCGGGCGACCAGGCGCACCTGCAGCTGCCGGTCCCGGCCGGGGAACAGCCGCCGCCAGCCGCGGGCCGGCGAGCGCAGCAGCGGCGGGGAGGTGAGCCAGCCCCGGTTCTCGTCGGTCGGGTCGTGGACGACCATCTTGCCGAGGTTCGCCGAGAAGGTGCCCGAGGAGAGGAACTCCTGGAGGACCTCGCGGCCGGGCGCGCCGATCCGCGTGATGTCGGCCAGCCCTTGCTCGGCGAGGATCGCCTCGACCTGCGCGAAGTACGACGAGCCGGCCGGCTCGGTCACGACGCTCTCCACCGCGAACCGCTTCGGCGGCGCGGTGTCGAGCGGCGGGGTGTCCGCCGTCAGCTCGGGCAGCGGCTGCGGCTTCTTCAGACCCATCGGTACGCGCAGCGCCACCGTCCCGTCGGCGACGGCGGTGTCGACGCCGTCCGCGCTCACCGGCGTGCCGTCGGCGGTCCGCAGCCTCGCCCGGAAAGTGATCGGCACCCGGATGTCGACGCGTTCGGTCAGCTCCACCGTGGTTGTGGTGGTGAACCGGGTCTCCTGGGCGGCGGAGCGGGTGGTGGCCGGCTGGGTGGGCAGATGCGCGCCGATGCCGGCGACCACGCCGGGAACGGCGGTGACGGTCGCCTTCGGTTCGATGTGGTCGGCGCGGGCGTGGCGTAGGGAGTGCCGGGTCGTGCCCTCGGTGGTCGTCCGCCCGGACACCGGGTCGGTGCCCTCCGGCGGGATCACCGTGAGGGCGTCCACATCGAACACGCCGTTGACGTCGAGCTCGGCCGGTTTGCCGTTGAACGTCACCGGCCATGGGCGGTTCTCACCGAGGAACTGGTCGACTTCCTGCCGGGTGGCCTCGGTCAGCCCTCGCAGGCTCTCCGGGTCGATGCCGGGGAACGTCCGCAGCACCATCTCGACCAGGTTCGCCCCCACGGTCGGGTGCAGCTGCTCGGCGATGCCGAGGGTCCGGCTCTCCCTCAGGTACGCCGGCAGCGACGCGCGGACCCATTCCGGTGACGGCAGCGCGATGTCGCCGTCGGTGGTGAGCGCCGTGCCGATCGGCTCGAACTCCTCGACGAACCGGGACGTCCGCGGCGCCGGCTCGATGGGTGCCGGCGTGGCCGACATGGCGTCGTCGCCGGCCTCGACGAGAAGGTCGGACGGGGGATCGAGGTCGTCGTCGGAGGCCTGCGGCGACTCGTCGACGCCGAGGTCGGCGGCGAGGTCCAGGGTCTCGGTGGAGGCCACCTCGACGGCGGTCAGCCGGTCGTGCGCCACGTCGAGGTGGCTCACGGCCTCGGCGTGTGCCTGGACGGCCTGCTGCTCCCGGCGCTGCGCGGAGTCCAGCCTCGCCTCGGCCTCGTCCAGGGCCCGCTCGAGCTGGGCCGCCCGGGCGCCGACGTCGCCGATCTCGCGCAGGAACGCCGACTCGACATCCGGCGAGACGCGCCGGTCCACCATCATGTCCTCGTTCGCGAGGCGGCCCTCGAGGTACGCCCTCGCCAGCCGGAGGTGGTCCGGATCGGTGGCGGGCGGCGCGTTGCGCAGCGCCTGCGCCTCGGCCAGGGCCGCCTCCGCCCGGGCCGCCGTGGCCGCGCTCCGGGTGGTGAGGTCGGCGAAGTCGGCACGGTAGTCGCGCAGCCGTTCCAGCAGCGCGTACGCGTCGCCGGCGAGCGCCTCAGCGCGCTCGGCGCGGCGCTGGACGTCGGAGACGGCCGGAAGCAGGGCGTTCGCCTCGGCCAGCGACTCCCGGACCGGCCGGTCGGTGGCGCGGACCTGGGCCCGCAGGGCGACCGCGCGCCGGCGCAGATCACGGGCGGCGCTCGTGTCCGGATGGCGGGCGTCGGCGAGATCCGCGGCGCGCTCGGCGGAGCGGGCCTGGGTCCAGATGTCGGCCACCCGCGCGCCGAGTCCACTGTGGCTGTCCTGGAGGTCGTCCGTGAGGGCGCGCAGACCGGTGGCCAGGGCCTGGGCGTCCCGGGCGACCCGCTCCGCCCGGGCCGTCATGGCCAGCACCGGGTCGATGGCCCGGATCTGCGGTTCGAGCGCGCGGGACATCGTGTCGGCCGTCTCGCGCGCGTTCTGCGCGATGGCGCCGATCGACCGGGCATAGGAGGCGTGGTTGACGTCACCCAGGTCGGCGTCGGCGCTGAGCAGGTACGGCATGTCCGTGACCGTGACGGCCCCGGCCGGCTGCCCCGGCGCGGTCGCGGGTGCCAGGAACCGCCGGAAGCGGGTGTCCTGCGTGATCTCGCCGAGGACGGGGCGGCCGCGATCGTCCGCGCGATCGGTCGTCACCAGGGAGTGGCCGTCCGTGGTGACCCAGGCGGTGCCCCGCGGGGCGTAGATCGGGATGCCGGGCAGCTCCCGTGCCAGCTCGGCGGCGAAACCGTGGTCCGGGTCCACTCCGGAGTCGCAGACCATCAGGACGATCGGCCGGTTGTTCCAGCGGCGGTCCCGGCGGATCAGGCCGGCGAGTTCCCGGGCGGTCATCCGGCCCCGCCCCGGCCCGAACGTGGTGTCGTGGCCGAAGACGGCGTACCGGTCGTTGTTCGCAGGATGCTGCTCGCCCTGGAGGATCAGGTCCGCGTCGTCGGGATCGGCCACCATCAGGCCGGCGGCGATCGGGGCGGCAGGCAGCGGTTGCCGGCCCATGGCGGAGTCCCGCTCCGCAGTCGCCGTCCCGGTGGAGGCCGCGTCCTGCGGAACCGGCGCGACCGCCGGTACGGCCGGTGCGCCCGGGTGCGGGTTGGCGAACTGGACGATCCGGCCGCCGTTCGCCACCCGGATCGGGTTCCCGGCGTGCAGCGTCTCGGTGGCGCCGTACGCCTCGCCGAGGTGCCCCCGCTTCGTCGCCGCGCTGCGCAGGAAGTCGAACACCGCGCCGCCGCGCTCCTGCAGCTGAGCCGCCGAGCACGACAGGAACATCAGCGGGGACTGCTTGCCGGACCGGCTCTGCTCCACCGCGCGGGTCTGGTGCACCAGGTGCTCGAGCTGTTCACCGTCGACGTGGACCACGCGGGGTGGCGTACCGTCGCGGCCCTTGAGCCGGATGGCGAACGTGCCCGGTGTGGCGTGCGCCTGGACGAAGAACATGCTGCGGTCGCCGAGCCCGGCCCGGCCGCCCCACGGCACCGGGACGGTCTTCGGGCCGTCCTGCGTGCCGGCCGCCGGCTCCTGCACGTAGTGCTCGGACGGCGCGTCGTCGAGTGCGGTCATCGTGTCGAAGAGGCGGCGGTCGCCCTTACGCGTCGGGAAGCCCACGCCGATGACCGGGCCGGGCCGCCCGGAGTGATCCCCCGGCTTGCGCATCACCACGACGTCGACCTCGTCGAGGTCGTAGAAGCGCCTGGATCCCGGCTCTGGTTCCGCGGCCGGGGCGGCCATCGCCGTGCCACCGGCCGGGGAGGACGACGAGCCGGCCGGCGGCCGCGTGATCGGAATCCGCCGCGGCCTCCGGGCCGCCCTCACCGCCTGCAGGTGGGCGGCGGAGTCGATCCCCAGCGCCTCCGCGGTGCGCAGCACCCGGTCGGCCGCCTCGCGGGAAGCACGGTTCCACCCCTCCGTGCGGCGCATCGCCTCGGTCGTCGTCGCGTACGCCTCGTGCACCGCTGCGATGCGCGCGGTGATGTCCCGGATGCGGCCGTCCAGGCGGTGCACTTCGGCGACGGCGTCGGCGGCCAGCGTGGAGAGCGGGATCCGGCCGTGACGCCCGGCGGCGTCCGCCATGTCGGCCACCTGTTCCTGCGCCTCGGTGTCGAGGCGGCGGGCCTGGTCGACCAGGGTGTTCACCTGGTGCAACGCCGCGACGGCCTCCTGCGGCGTGACGCCGGCTCGCGCCCGGTCCACGGCCGGGGCGGCCTCGCGCCTCAGGTCGGCGGCGCGGGCGGCGTGCGCTTCCAGTTCGCCGCGGAGTTCGCTCAGCCGGCGCAGCTGCCGTGCGGCGGTGTCCGCCATGTCGCTCGCGTTCACCGTCTCGTCGTAGAGCCGGTGAGACACCGAGATGGCGTCATGCATGGCGGACGTGGTCAGGTGGCGGCTCTGCACCGCGGTGTGGGACACCTCGGCGAACCGGTCGGCCAGCTCCTCGAGCTGTCGTACGGCCGCGGGATCGGGCACGGTGGCACGGGCGGCGGCCACGACCCGCCGGACCACCTCGTACTGGGTGTGCTGGGCGGAGGAGATCCGCTGGATGAACGGGCTGACGGCGTTCTGCGCTTCCAACCGTTGCTGGGTGAGACCGCTGCGGACCTGCCGGGCGTAGGCGACGATCTCGTCCGCCTGCGCGGCCGCGGAGGTCCAGCCCGGCACGGATTCGCTGCTGATGCCCTCGGTCAGGCGGTTGATCCGGTCGGCCGCCGCGTCCAGGGCCGCCATCCGCGACTCGGCCTGAGTCGCCACGCGTGGCACGTCGACCGGTCCCAGCTCCCGGTCGTAGCCGACGACGACCTGGGAGAGATCGTCGATGGTGCGGATCATTCCGTCGAGGTCCTGATGCGCCTTGTACGCCCGTACCTCGAGCTGAGCCAGCGGCCGGTCGGCGAGGACGCCGTCGTTGGAGTCGGGGCCGTCGAAGTGGGTCGACAGGAACAGTTCCTGGTCCACGTACGGGATGTCGTACTTGCCGTACTCGTACAGGGCGTTGTCGAGGTACTGCCCGACGTCCACCGTCCCGTCGCTGCCGGCCGTCGCGAACAGCAGGTCGGGGTCGCCGTCGTCGTCGATCCGGTCGTTGTCCCGCAGGACCTGCATGATGGCGGGCTGGTCGGCGACCGCCGCGAGGAACTGCTGCTGCACCGCGGTACGGATGTCGTCGGCGTGCTCCTCCAGGAACTCCTTGGCCTTCGGCGACAGGGTGGAGTGCAGACCGTTGAGGGACGCGCGGGAGGCGACGCCCAGGTAGCTCTTCATCAACCGGGCGGGCTGGTCGAGGAGCTTGTGGATGTCGGTGAAGAGCAGCGCGGCGACGTGCGGGTACACGATGGACATGAGTCCCGCGATCTCGTCCGCGTCCCGGTCGTCAGCCTGCGGGCCCGCCCAGGCCCGGTACCGGTCGCGGACCCCGTCGGCGAGCTGCAGGCCGTCCTCCATGATCGCGCGGCGGCTGCGCAGGGCCCCGGTCATGGGCAGCCGGGCGGACCCGTCGGCGATGTGACGTATGAACTGCGCCGACCGGGCGAGCGGCACGCCGATCGTGAACTGGGTGTACGGCTCGCTCTTGGGGTTGAGGATCCGGCCGCGGACCCGCACCTCGGCGGCCTCGGGCGCGATCTTCCAGCCCTCGGCGGCGGGGAACAGCTCGGCGAGGGACTTCTCCTCGCCCTCCGGAACCCCGTCGAGCCGGCGGTTGCTCTCCGCCACGAGGCGGGTGACCCGGCGGCGTGCCGCCCGGTTCTCTCGGGCGAGCACCTTGCTCGGCGCGCCGACGGACTCACCGATCGACGCCTTGGGTTCGCGCAGCGGCCGGCCGTCGGCGCCCCGCGGCTGGTAGTTGTCGATCTTGATCTCGACCAGTCCGTCGTCGCGGCTGACCAGGACGTCGCCGTAGCCCAGGCCGTCGGCGCCGACGAACTGGTGGCGCCGGCCCTCCACCTCGATGCCGATCGCGCCGAGGCGGGTGCCCTCCCGGTCGGCGGCGGGCGCGTCGACCAGGGCCTGCGCGGTCGTCGGCGCCGACGGTGCCACGGCGGCGTCCTGCACCTGACCGTCCGGGGCGACGACGAGCACCCGCGCGTCGACCGGCGGGGGCAGCTGCGAGGCGGGCCGGACCCGGGAACCCGGTGGCCGGTTGAGGTCGGCGTAGCGGATGCCGTGCTCGTCGCGATGCGCCACCACGGCATGCCCGACGTCGCCCGGCTTCCCGATGAGCACGTACGCCGTGGTGCCGGGCACGCTGTCCCGCAGGGCCGCGTCGATGTGCTGCCAGGTACTGGTCGGCTGCCACTGCCGGTCCGAGATCCCGGGGAGGACCGTTCGCGTACCGGCGTCCAGGTCGTCGCGGGCCCGGGTCGTCTTCAGGCCCTCCGGGTGCCGCGCGCCGGCGAAGCGGCGCAGCGAGGTGACGCAGGCGGCCGGGTCCTGCGCCCGGGTGAGCGGCGGTACGGCGTCCACATCGTTGCCGAAGGTGTCCGTGCCCGCGCTGATCCCGTCGAACGGCCGCACGTCGTTGAGCACGTCGAAGCCCGTGTCGTCCACGGCATCCGGCGGGAAGAGCAGCCAGGACTCCTCGCGCTCGGTCACGAGGTCGCCGGAGGACAGGTTCGGATCGGCGGTGAGGCTGGTCTGCGGGGCCAGGACGTCGCTACGGTGGGCGCCGGCGAGCTGGTGCGCGAAACCGCCGGCGAGGCTGCCGGTGTTGCAGGCGGCCAGGGCCAACGGCGTTCCCGGGGAGCCGACCACCTGGGCGAGCTGGCCGGGGCTGAGCGCGACCGTGGTGGTGCTGCCGTCCGGGTGGCGCACCGGGGCGTACACGACCTCGCCGGCGCCGTGCACCACCACCGCGGTGGCCGCGCCCGGGGGCAGCGGAGGACGGTCGCCGATCGTCTGCCACTCGCGGTCGGAGACGAGGGCGATGCCGGGCCGCTCGCCCGGCAGCGTACGGATGACCAGGGGGTTGCCGTCGGCGAGCCAGGTGCCGTCGGCGGCGCGGGTGACGGCGGCCACCGGCGGGGCTCCGGACTCGGCGCCGCCGAGCGTGACCGGGCCCGGGATGAGCTGGTAGAGGGCCTGGGTCAGCTGATCCCGCTGCGGGCCGGTGACCCGGCTCCAGAGCCGGTTGAAGTACGCGGCCTGGGCGCTGTCCGGATCCGTGGTCAGCGCGGCGATGGTCCGGGCGATCACCTGGGTGGCCCGCGGGTCCGGCTCGATGGCCTCCAGCGCCTCGCGGAGCGCGGCGACATGCCGGTCACCGATCGTGTCCAGCTCCGCGTTGAGCGCATCGAGGAGCGGCTGCGGCAGCGGGATCGACATCCCGTAGTCGTCGAGGCTGAGCCGGGCCGGACCGCCATTCGCGCGGATCACGGCCTTCAGCGCGGCGTCGTCGCCGAACGCTCGGCGGAGCCGGTCCACCTCGTCGAAGGTGAGCACGCGGTCGCCGGCGGGGATCGCCTGCAACGACCGCAGCACTTCGCGGGCGGTGTGCACGGTCTCGTACGCCGCGTATGCCGGGTCCTCGGTGACGTCGAGGACCTCCATCGTGTCCTTCGTGATCGCCCGCTGGGCCGCGTTCAGCTCGGCGATCGCGGTCTCGTCGGCGCGCGGGTCGCCGGTGCCGGGGAACTGGGTGATGTCCGAATCCGGGTTCAGCTGCGGCAGGTACTCGCGCAGGTTCAGGTACGGCCGATGGATCAGCTGCGCGAGGTTGGCGGTGTTGGCGCCCTCCAGCACGGCGGGGAGGGTGCCCTGTTGGTAGAGCTGGGTGAAGACGGACTGCGGCAGGTTGCCGGTACGCAGGATCAGGACCTCGCCGGGCGCCAGCGACTCGACCGCGGCGGCGGCGCCGGGGTCGTCGGCGCGGGCGTACCGGATGCCCGGAACGGTTTTGGCCTCGGGCAGGCGCGGGTTGCCCAGCAGCAGCACGACGGCCGGCTTGCCGAGCCTGGCCGCCCGTACGCCCGCCGCGAGCTGACGGGCCGCGGAGACCTCGGTGGCGAAGCCCGTGCGGTGCAATCCGTAGACCGGCATGACCTCGGCGGGCTCCGCGGGAACCTGCACCGGCATGACCTCGGTCCGGCCGTTTTGCGCCCTGCTGACCAGGGCGGTCAGGGTGCGCGCCACGACCGGGTCGGGCACCGAACGGTTGATCTCCGCGAGCGCCTCGGACGGCGGCGGAACCGGGTAGTTGTAGACGGCGAAGGGATCGATGGCCGAGCTGAGGTCGGTGCTGCGCAGGGTGTCGCCGGGGCCGCGCTCGAGCAGCATCCGCCGGCCGAGCTTCCACGCGAACGGCTGCATGACCAGCGCCTTGTCCGCGCCCAGGTAGGACAGGAAGTCGCGCTGCGCGTCGCTGTCGCTGATGTGGTCGATGGCCGGGACGAGCACCGTGGCGGGCCGGCCCCGCGAGTCCAGCAGCCGGGGCCCCGGCTCGACCTCGCCGGCCTCGAACTCCGGCCGGACGTCGAAGGACAGGCCCTGCCGGGTTCCGTACGCCGCCAGCCCGCCGGGAGCCATCCGGGCGAGCGCGTCACGCGTACCCGCGGACATGATGACCCGGATCGGCCGCCGGTAGCCCTGGTGGCGCAGCGAGTCGATCAGCATCATGCCGGCGGCGACGTGCCCGGAGTTCGTGGCCTTGTCGATGTAGACCGCCAGGTCGGGCTGGTTCGGGTCCTGGAGGAACTGCCGTACCCGCGCCTGGGCGACGACCGGGTCCGGCCGGCCGGGCCCGCCGAACATCACCACGTCCCCGTCCGGGTCGGGGTCGGTCGGCGGCGCGGTTCCGGTGGCCGCGACGTCCGGCCGGTACGGCTTGCTGATCGACATCTGCCCGGGTACGTGCGTGGGCATGAAGTGGTAGACCGGGTTCTCGGCCTGGTCGGGTGCGCCGGCCAGCTTGCCGCTCTGGCCGTCGAGGAAGACGACGTGCCCCGATGCGAGCTTGACCACGTTGAAGACGTGACCGTTCTTCTTCGAGAACTCGTAGGCGACGAGACCGCGCGAGCCCGGCGGCAGGGACCCGAGGTGCGACAGCAGGGCCTGCGGAAGGCCCAGCTTCTGGAACTTGCCGCCCATGCGGTCCTCGAGGACGCTGAGCCGTGCGATGGGCCCCGCGAAGGGCGCGCTCTGCACCGGATTGCCCGCCATCCGGCTGTCGAGGATCTGCGAGGTGATGTGGCAGTTGGTGAAGTTCCTCTTGTCGGGATTGATCAGGTCGATGTCGGGGATCAGGTGGCGCACGAGGGCGTCGAGGTCCTTGGCGGAGGCCTGGTCCGAGTGGAAATTGCGGGCGATGACCGGCGGCATGCCCGGGCCGGGTGTGGCGGCGATGTGATCGAGCAGCTCGGTGCGGACGCGGTCGCGGTGCTGCTCGATGGCGGCGCGCTCGGCCGGGGCCCAGTGCGGCTGGGCGGCCATCGCATCGAGCTGCCGCAGTTGGGCGCCGAGGCCGATCTCCTCTCCGTGCATCGTCGGCGCGGGGCCATCGGGGCGGTCGATCATCTCGACGTCGTCGCTGAGGGGCGAGCCGGGATCGTCGGCCATCTCCACGTCGCCGGTGGACGGCGTCTCCGGCGCGTCCGCCATGTCGACGTCGCTGTCGGTGGCTGTGGCGCCGAAGCCGGGCGCGTAGCTGCCGGTCGCGGCGGACGGCGCGGCCACCCTGGCGTATGTGAGCCGGCCGTAGGCGTCGCGGGAGCGGCGGAGGCGGACGGTCCCGGTGGAGTCGGAGGGCCGGAAGGTGGTCGTGTTCGGACCGTCCTGAACCTCGACGGTGACGCGGAGGTCCTGGGCGATCAGGCGGAGCACGACATCGTCGGCGGCGCGCTGCTGGCGGCGTTCCGTCGAGGAGGTCTCCGCGTCCGGCGACGAGGCCCGGCGCGGCGCGATCGCGGCGATGACGAAGTGCCCGTAGGCGTACGGTTCGTTCCGGCGGCTTTCGGCGAGTTGTTCGAGCAGGTCGGGGCTGGCGTTGAGGCCGGCTTGCAGGGTGCGGTTGCGGATGTCGGATGCGGTGAGGTTGGTCTGGTCGGCGATGGCGGCGTAGATGGAGGCGCGGCTGATGTGCACGCCGCCCTGGTTGACGGTGTCGGCGGCGTTGGCGAAGTCCTGCCGGATCGTGTTCGCGTTGTTCGTCAGGGTGAGCTGGCGTGCGGCGTAGACCTTCTGGTCGGGCGGCAAGCCCATGCTGCTGCCGGTGCCCGGGACGTTGAGCGACAACGCGGGGTTGAGGGTGTTGTGTTTGCGGCCGCCGAGGCTGTTGCTCTGGCTCGGGGTAAGCGTCGACGCCCACGACGGTGTGGGGGCGAACGAGGCGGGCACGGCGGGGGCTGAGGGCGCCGGGTAGTAGTACGACGACGCGGCGGGATGGTACGTGGGCCGGTTGTAAGGATCGGGCTGGGCGCCGTACGTGTCGGGGTAGGCCGACAGGCTGATCCCGCGTTTGGCGGCGCGGGCGTTGGAGGGTCCGCCGCGCTGGTCGCTGTTCGCGTCGAAGCCGAAGAACCGGTCGGCGACGGTCTGCATGGTGGTGTGCGACTGCCGTACCCGACGCGACATGTCGGTGTCGGAGGGCGGGATCTTCGTGATGACATCGGCGGCCAGCCGGGACAGGTCTGTCGGGACGGCCGCCTGCGCGTAGTCGACGAGGAATGCTTGGCCGCGGACCTCGTGCCGGTTGTTCTGGGAGTCGACCTGCAGTTGTCCGTCGAGGATCTCTCTGGGTAGTTGACGCAGGTCGGAGAAGCCGTAGTCCTGGGCGAGCTCGCGGGCGTAGGCGCGCTGCAGGTTGATGCCGAGCTGTCCGAACTCGGCGCCGCCGTCGCCGAACTGCACGGTGCTGTCGCCCAGGGCCAGGAGTCCGTCGACGAACAGGTTCGGCTCCGGCGCGTACGGAAGCAGGGGGTGGATCTGCGCCTGCCGGTCGCGGGTCTGCATGTCGTCGCGCACCGCGTTGCGGAACCGGTTGACGAAGTCCGTGGCATTGCCTGGGTGGTTGAGGCGGGCGATCGCTTCGCGCAGCTTGGTGCGCTTGCCGCTGTTGCTCTCGTTTTCCAGCTCCTGCATCAGTCGCGCCCGGGTATCCGCGATCAATGCCTGCGAGGACCCGACCCGGTACCCACCGGTCATCATCAACGGCCGCACCGGGCGCGGATCCGGGTTGGAGTCGTCGGCGGTGGTGCGCTGCTGGAACGCGTCGAACACGTGCGCGCCCGATTCGGTGGTGCGCGCTCCAGTGTCGAAATCCTGAAAGGACACGTACGGGTACGCGCCACGGGCGGTGAGCGCCTCCACCGCCGAGGTCGTTTCCCGTGAATTCAGGACGGCGTTGCGGGCCCGGCCGAACGGGAATCCCGCGGACGACCGGCCCACCGCATGCCCCGCGATCGCGACCGGGTACGGCAACGTCTGAGCCAGCTGCACCGCCTGATTGACGGCGGTCTGCAATGCGGCGTCGGGCTGCGCACTCGTGGTGTTGACCCCGACGACGAACGCGACCCGCGTGCCCGGTTGCAGACCCTGGGTCATGGCCGCGATCACGGCGGGCAGCCGGTGCACCTCGTGCGCGGGCACCATGGTGTTCACCACGAAGCCGATCGGCGCGTTCCGGTCGATCAGCTCGTTGCGCACCGCCCGGTACGTCCCCGAGTCCACCCGCCGCTGCCGGCTCACCAGCGCGTCGAACGCCGGGTTCGTGCCGCCGGCGACCCGTGGGGGCGGCGCGGGGCGGCTGCCGAGGGCGTCGGGGTCGAGGTCGTGGTCGACGAGGGTGGGTGTTGGGGGCAGGTCGCCGCGGTCTGGTGGCAGTGCTGCGGCTGCGGTTTCGGCTATGCGGTCGAGGTGGCGGTTGTGGAGGTCGGGTGAGGTGCCCGACATGAGGGAGGTGTCGCTGGGTTCGTGGCGGTTGAGGACGCGGGGGTGGGGTCCGGTGTCGCGGGCTTCGTCGGGTAGGCCGAGTAGGTGGGCGGCTTCGTGGGCGATGTCGAGGTCGGAGGTGGTGGTTGACCAGGTGGTTTGGGTGGGTGCGATGGGTGTGCTGTGTAGGTCGATGCTCAGGTGTGCCTGGTGGGGGTCGTCGGTGAAGTCGAAGGTGACTTGTATGTGGTCGGTGCCGAGTCGGTAGTCGCGGTTGAGGGTTTGTTCGATGGCGGCTTTGGCGCGGGTTTCGGTTTGGGTTTTCTGCTGCCGGGCTGTTTCGTCTTTGGGGTTGAGGTGCAGGCGGACGGTGAAGTGTTGGATGCGTGGGCCGGTGGGCGGCTGGATGATCTGGTGGTCGTAGCGGATCAGGCCTTCGCGGCGGTTGAGGTGTGGGATGGGCCGGTCGGTCTGCGGAACCTCGAGGCCGGCCTGCTCGTACGAGCGGGCCACGAGGTCGGGCACACCGCTGCTGGTCGGGGGCAACTCCACCACGTCGTACGACTTCGCCGCCACGGTCCGTACCGGCGTGACGGTCTGATCGGTCGTCTCGCTGCCGGCGGGTTCCGTTGTGGTGGTGGTCTGCGGGCCCTTGACGGGATTCGCCCAGGGCGGCAGGTCCTCGCTGGAAGGAGACAGCGGGGAGACGGGGGAGTCGGAGGTGGCGGTGTCGCCCGGGGACAAGGGGGAGACCTCGCCGGCCACAGGTGGGACGTCGGTGTTCAGTGACGGCAGCGTGGGGCGGGCGGGGCGGCTGTCCGGCGAGGGCTGAGTTGTGTTCGCCGTGCTGGTGGGGGCCGCCTGAGAGGCCGGTCCGGGTTGTTGCGTGCCAGGCCCCGGCTGCTGGGACCCGGTCGTTGTAGCCGCGGCGGGCTGCTGGAGTCCGGTGGTGGTGGTGGCGGTCGGGTCGGGCTGCTGGGGTGACGACTGCGGGGCTTCGACGTCGCCGATGGGCTGCGCCGGGGCGGTCGGCGGTGCCATGCTCGCCGGCGCGTCCGTGCGGGTCTGGTCGGTCGTACGCGTCTGGTCAGGCGTACCGGTCTGGTCGGTCGGGCCGGTCTGGTCGGTCGGGCCGGTCTGGTCGGTCGGGCCGGACTGGGTGGTCGGGCCTGGCTGGGTGGTCGGGCCGGGCTGGAACGCCTGCTCCGGAGCGGGGCGGACGCCGGGCTGTGCCGTGGGGTTGCCCGTAGCGGTCCCGGGCGTCGCTGTGTTCCCCGTCGCCGGGGTGTTGCCGGTCGTGGTGCCGGGTGCCGTGGGCGGGGTGTTCCCGGCCGTGGTGCCGGGCGCGGTCGTGTCCGCATCGACCGGACCCGCCTGTCCGGTGTCCACAGTGGTTCCGTCCGGCACGACCGAAGACGCGACGGGGGGTGCCACCGGGGGCGCAACGGGGGATGCGACCGACGGTTGACCGGCCTGGTCGCCGGTGCCCGGGCCTTGCGATACCGGGGCCGGCGGGGCAGCCGGCTGGGGAGCCGGGGTCTGGGGGGCCGGGGCTTGCTGGCCGGCGGTGTCCGTGTCGGGGGTGGTTACTCCGCCGCCTCGGGGCGAGTCCGACGGGAGCGGGTCCGCGGCGCCCGGTGTCGTGTCGAAGCCCGGCAGGCCGCCGGGGGTGGTCGCGGGTGCGGCCGGCGGCGTCTGACCGACCGGCAGCGGCTGCCCGCCGGGGGACTGCTGACCATTACCGGCGACCGGATCGCCACCGGGCTGACCGGTCTGCCCGTTGCCGGTCTGCCCGTTGCCGGTCTGTCCGTTGCCCACGGTGCCGTTGCCGACCTGGCCGTTCCCGGTACCGACCTGGCCGTTGCCGACCTGGCCGTTCCCGGTACCGACCTGGCCGTTGCCCACGGTGCCGTTGCCGGGTGAGCCGTTGGGGGCGTTGTTCCCGTCCGGCGTGGGTGACCCCTTGACCTGCGGCTGCGGCTGCGGTTGCCCGTTCCCGTTCTGGCCTCCCGCGGGCGGCGAGTAGGGCGGCGGCGCCTCGTCGCCGTACGGCTGTTGCTGGTTCTGATTGGGGTTCGGTTCGGGGGTGTAGGGCGGTGGCGCTTCCGCACCCTTGGGTGTCGGGGTGGACTGGCCGTCTCCCGCCTTCGGCGTGTAAGGCGGTGGCGGCTTTTCGCCACCCTGTGGTTGATCGGTCTGCGGCGGCTTCTCCGGGCCCGGCGGCAGCTGGTTCGGCGGCAGGTTCGAGTTGGCCACGTCCGGCGGCGGGCCGAACGACTGGCCGAACTTCGTTGCGTAATGGTCCAGGTAGGCGCCGCCCACGCTGGAGGTGACGGTGCCGGGCTTGAAGAAATTGGGATCGCCGCCGAGGGCGAGTTCGGCCAGGCCTTCGAAGATCATTTCGCCGATGCCGGAGAGGGTCTCGCGGCTGAGCCTGTGCTTGTTGATCCACGGGATGACCTTGCCGCCCACGATCGTCGTGAACGCGGCGCCGATGGCGACCAGCATGCCGGCGAAGAAGGACTTGAGCAGGTCCATCGTGTCGATGCCGTCTTTGCGGTTCCCCTCGAGGATCTGGGTGACCTGCGTGGCCAGGCCCTGCCAGACCTCCTCGAAGCCCTCCTGCAGGCCCTCGATGGAGAGCCGGGCGAGGACCTGCAGCAGCCGGTTCTTCAGCTGGGCGATCAGCGTGTTGACGATCTCCTGGCCGATTTTGATCAGGCTCGGCACGAGCGCGGCGCCGAAGCCCGTGGCCATGGCGATGGCGATCTCCACGACCTGGGTGAAGGCCGCGATGATGATGTTGTACTGGGCGGCCTCGGAGTCGAGGGCGTACTGGTAGGCGGAGGCGCCCAGCTGGTTGGCGACGTTGCCGGCCTGGGGGACGTGCCGGGTGATCGTCGGCTGGTAACCGGCGAACGCCATCGCCGCCGGACCTTCGAGGCTGCCGCCGAGCTGCAGCCCGAGGTTCGCGGTCTGGTACATGCCGTCGACCAGCGTCGCGGCGAACTGGTACAGCTCGTCGCCCATGGCGCGCAGCGCCGCCGGATCCGCCTCCGGGAACTCCTCGCCGACCCCGTACAGGATGAGGTCGTACGCCCACTGCCATTCGGGGTCGTTGGGGATGTGGAAGTCGGGCATGGACGGTCCGGGAGCTGCCGCTCAGAGGTCCGTGACGATGGGCACGGCCGTGCCGTCGGGGGCGAAGCTGACGTACAGCGGCTCGTAGCCGGGCGCGCCGGGGTCGACGGCCGGGTTGTCCTTGACCACGAAGACGGGGCCGTCGCCGAGGTCGATCGGCCCGCCGTCGGCGCCGGTGACCCGCAAGTCGGGGGTGAGCGGTGAGATCGACTCGAACCGGTTGGCGTCGAGGTGCACCGTGCCGTCGTCCAGCGGCATGAAGCCCTGCAGATGGTAGCCCGGGGCGAGGGGTACGCCGTCGATGTGCACGTCGTGCCACTGGGCGGTGAAGTAGGAGGCCGACATGAGCGGGCTGAGTCCCGGCCCGTACACCTGGGAGGCCTCGACCCGGGGCAGCAGCGGCGTCTCGTCGAGGGGTTCGAGTCCCGGTTCGACCGGCCGCCTGCTCAGCAGGATGCCGGGCCGCACTTCTCCGCGCCGCATCTCCGTCTCGTCGGAGGCGACCACCTCGTCGGGCTGCGTGAGCCGGCGCAGCGTCCGTGCCGGCCGGGCCTGGACCGCTTCGACCCGTTCGCCGGGGCGGACGGACTTGCTGAACACCTGCGGGCCGTCCACGACAACCCCGTTCCGCCCCTCGACCACGTTCCGGGGGGTCTCGCCGGGCCGCAGCATGCGCTCTCCCCGAAGCTGCGGCGTGGCCTCGACCAGCCCCTCCTGCCCCTCGACCGCGTGCCGGCGGGTCTCGCCCGGCAGCAGCATCCGCTGTGCCCGGAGCTGCGGCGTCGCGGTGGCGGGTGGCGACTCGTCGACCGGACGGCGGTTCAGGAAGGCGCCCTGCGGCAGGTCCTCGAAGCCGCCGGCGAGCTGGTTGCTCATGTCGTACGCCTGCTCGTCGGACGTGCGGTACAGCTTGCCGCTCTCCCGCAGCCCGTTGGCGGTGTAGTGCAGGGTGCCCTTGACGCTGCCGACGATCGAGTCGAGGGCGTCGAGGCCCTCGAGGAATTTCTGGGAGAACTGCTGGCCCATGTCGTCGTCGCCCCAGCTCTTGCCGTAGCGGACGCGGAGCTGCTCCAGCTGGGTGGCGTAGCTCTCGTAGAGGGTGCCGTGCTCGGCGTACGAGTCACCGAGCTGGATGACGCCCTCCGGGTCGACCCAGACGTAGCCGCGCGGCTGACCGCTCATCGGTCGGCTCGTGCCATGCCGAGGAACTCCCGTACGCTCGTGGCCATCCGGGGCTCGGCCGGCAGGAACGTCTCGGCGCCGGCGGTTCCGCGGACGAGTGCCTGGGCGTCCATGCCCTCGGGCAGGACCGGCGCGAGCAGCTCGGCGGCCCGCTGCAGGGCCTGCTCCTTGGCGTCGGCGTAGGTCTGCATGATCACGGCGGTCAGTTCCGCCGGGGTGAGCCGCTTGTACGCGCCGGTCGGGAACGTGACGTCGGTGAGGACGCCGTTCTGCCCCACCGTGACGGTGACCTCGCGGCGCGGGGATGTCGCCGACACCGATATCTCGCGCATCTTCTGCTGCATCTCGGTCAGGCTGGAGCGCTGTCGCTCGTACTCCTGGAACAGGTTCTCGATGCGCTCGTTGAAGTTCATCCGCCCGTCCTCCCTCCGCCTCGGCCCGTCCCAGTAGAGAGCCCGGCCCGCGCGGCCACCAAGGATTCGGCGCCAGACGGGGACGAAAGTGCAGGCGTTCTTCCCGAGCTCTCCGCCGGTCCCGAGGGCGGGTGGGTCGAAGAAGGCAGATCGGGGACGACGTTCGGACATCCGCGGCGATCCGCCTTGCCCTGGGACGTCGACATCCATCAACACTCTTTCCTGCGAACGCCGGACCGCGCGATGCGTCCGGGGTCGTCCCTGAAGACGAGCACGACGAAAGGAGTGTCGCTGTGACCATGCCAGTGGTGCAGACAACCGAACAGGGCATGCAGGCGGCAGCCCAGGAATTCTCGAACCGGGTGACCCAGTTCAACGGCAATCTGCAGAGCGTCAACTCGCAGATGGCGGCGCTGCAGGCCACCTGGACCGGTGACGCGTCCAAGGGCTTCAACAACGCCATGGACAGCTGGGAGCGCTCGTTCCAGAAGGTCATCAACGAGCTCATCACCATGCTCGACGTCATGGGCGTGACCACCAAGGGTTACCGCGAGGCGGAGAACACCGCCGCGTCGGCCGCTCAGTCCTTCGCCTCGGCGCTGCCGGGCGTCTGACGATCCCGCTGCCCGCCCGCTCTCTCAGAAAGGAACGCGGTGTCCAACTACCGTTTCGACTTCAGCACGGCTGACGCCACGCTGTTCGACATGAACAAGATCAACAACGACATCAAGACGGCGCTGGGCGACATGGAGCGCTACGTCGAGAAGTCGCTGCAGGACTGGACCGGTGACGCGCGGGCCCAGTACGCCGTGTCGAAGGCCGCCTGGAACCAGGCCGCCAACGAGATGACCGTCTACCTGGAGCAGGCGCGGGTGACGTTGCTGCAGATCTCGGACAACTACGGGACCACCGAGCAGCGGCACGCGGCCATCTGGAACGACGTCCGCGGCGGCTGATTCCGCCGCCGGCTGCCGTGTCCGATCGGCGCGGTGGCCGGCAGTCCCGCCGGCCCGGAGTCATGACCCGGGCCGTCGGCGTCTGTCCACCCGGTAAGCGCCCGAGAAAGGCCGTGCGCCATGGCAATCGATTTCCACACCCCGACCAAAGAGTCGATCGAGGCCGTCGGAATCCTCGACAAGTGGAACAAGGACCACCACAAGCCGGACGACTGGATCCAGAATCTCGTCGACCGGGTCCAGGCCGACATTCTACGGAACCAGCCCAGCAATCCGAACTATCCCAACCGGTTCAACTTCGAGGGCTACACGCAGGAGGAGAAGGACGCCTACAACTACTACAAGAACGAGGTCATCGAGACCGAGCACTGGAAGAAGATCGTCGCGGATTATCAGAAGACCACCGCGAACAAGGACTCCGTCGAGTACGAGCACAAGCCCGGCGAGGGCAACAACTACGGCGTCGACAACGACTCCGGCTTCGCCCCGCCCGTCGTCCACGAGTGGAGCGACTCGCAGAAGCAGGGCAACGGCGTGGCCGTGAACACCCAGGCGCTGCAGCACTTCGTCAAGCAGCTCGAGGCGATCGAGCCGGACGGCACCGGCGGGCTCGCCTGGAAGGCCCGGGCCGAGATCGAGAAGGTCAACCTCAAGCCCGGCGGGTTCGCGAAGGCGGAGCTGCTGCGCCGCAAGATCCAGGGCACCGGCGGCAACGACGACGGCCTGCGCGGCGACACGATGGAACTGCTGATGACGGTGCACCAGGCCATCTACAACCTGCGCAAGAACCTCACCGCCATGATCAAGGAATACGAGACCGGCGAAGAGCTCAACAAGATGACCGGTGACCAGCTGACCGAGGCCATGGAGACGGCCTGGGCCGAGATCGCGAAGCTGAAGAACAACGGCACCGGCAGCTCCACGGACCTTCCTCAGGGCACCCCGGACCCCCAGTTCAACACCTGACGGCCGGCGCCGTCCCCGCCCCACGCACGTAGTCCAATCTGGAGGAGAAAGCTCCCGCCATGGCCGATGTTCCTGATCCGAAGAAGGAGAATTGGCAGCGGGACGTCGACCCGGCCGCCACCTTCATGCAGGCGCAGATCGACGTCACCGACCTCGAGGACTACAAGAAGTGGGTGCACGAGGACCCGCCCGGCTGGCGCAAGATCAAAGCGTCGGTGTACGGGGGCGCCGCGCTGGGCAACGACGAGGCCCGGGCGCTGGCCAAGTCGCTGGTGGATCCGCAGTCGCTGGCCGACGCGTCCGGGGCGTTCCAGCTGGCGTACCAGACGCTGAGCTGGCTCGAGAACATGCTCCGGGACCACTCCCACGCCATCGCGGGCAAGGACAAGGCGTGGCAGGGGCCGGCGGCCGACGCCTTCCTCGCCAAGATGGACTACTTCGCCGAGTTCCTCGGTAACCAGGCCGAGCACATCGCCGGCGCGGACGGCACCAACGGCACCCAGTCGGTGCCCAACCAGCTGTGGAACAGCGCTCGCTACCTCGCCTGGGCGCAGGATGCGATCAACAAGATCGATGTGGCCTGGGCGCAGATCGCGTCCGCCGACGGCGCGCCCACCGGGAGCAACGGGGTCGCCATCAGCAAGACCCGGTTCGCCAAGCCGATGACCGAGCAGATGGCCCAGGTCGTCGACGAGCTCGCCACGCAGTACCAGATGACGTACAGCGCGGTGACGCCGCCGACCGGCAACGGCGATCCCAAGATCACGACCGGCCCGATGCCGACGAACAACTTCAACCTGACCTCGATCACGCCGCCGAACCTGACCACGCTGCAGCCCCCGCCGCTGCCCACCCCGCCGGGGAACAACCTGACGCCGCCCGGGAACAACCTGACGCCGCCGGGCGACAACCCCAACCCGCCGTCGGTGCAGGGACCGCCCGACCTGGAGGACCTGAACGGTGGCCCGCAGGACAAGGTGAACCCGCCCGAGGTCGACGGCCCGCCGGAGATGTCGGCCCTCGGCGGCGGCCCGGAGAACCTCACCGCGCCCGAAGTGGACGGCCCGCCCGGGCTCGGCGGCCCGGGCAACGGACTCGGCGACTTCGAGGCTCCGCAGGTGGACGGCCCACCCGGTACGGGCAACGGCCCCGGCTTCGTGCCGCCGGTGGTGCCGCCGGGCCCCGGCGCGCTGGGCAACAACGACCGGGACCGTCCCGGAGCGGGCCTCGGTGACGTGCCGAAGGCGCCCGGTGCGGGCGGCGGTGGTGGTGGCGTCAACGCGCCCTCGGTGCCGAAGGCGCCGGGCCTGGACAACCTGCCGGGCGCCGGCGGCGTCGGCGGGGGCGGACCGGGTGCCGGCGGGATCGGCGACGTGGACCCGCCGACGATCCCGAGCGCCCCGGGCGCGTCCGACGCGTTCGGCCCCGGCGTCAACGCCCCGGGTGCGGGCGGCGGCATGCCGTTCATGCCCGGTGGCGGCAGCCCGGGCGGTGGCGGCCTGGGCGGCGGCTCCGGTGCGGGGATCCCGGAGCGGCCGGACGCCTCCGGCCTGCTCGGTGGTGACGACACCGACTGGACCCCGGGCACCGGCGCGGTCGACGTACCGGACGCGCCGGGCGGCGCCGTACCGGGTGGTGCCGGGCTGGGCGGCATCCCGCCGATGCCGGGCATGCCGGGCGGCGGTCCGGCCGGCGGTGGCAGCGGCTCGGGCATCCCGGAGCGACCGGACGCCTCCGGCCTGGTGGGCGGCGAGCCGTCGGACTGGGAGTCGCCCGGGTCCGGTGTGGACGTCCCGAACGCGCCGGGTGGTGCGGTGCCGGGTGGTGCGGGGCTGGGTATTCCGCCGATGCCGGGCATGCCCGGTGGCGGTCCCGCGGGTGGTTCCGGCAGTGGGCTGCCGGAGCGCCCGGATGCTTCCGGCCTGGTCGACGGCCAGCCGTCCGATTGGGAGTCGCCCGGGTCCGGTGTGGACGTCCCGAACGCGCCGGGTGGTGCGGTGCCGGGTGGTGCGGGGCTGGGTATTCCGCCGATACCGGGCATGCCCGGTGGCGGTCCCGCGGGTGGTTCCGGCGGTGGATTGCCGGAGCGCCCGGACGCTTCCGGCCTCGTCGACGGTGACCCGGCGGAGTGGCAGCCCGGTCAGGCCGCCGGCGTGCCGGATGCGCCGAGCGGTGCCGTACCCGGCGGTGCGGGGCTGGGTGCGATTCCGCCGATGCCGGGGATGCCGGGCGGTGGACCCGCGAACGCCGGGACCGGGCTGCCGGAGCGTCCGGACTCGTCCGGGCTGGTCGACGGCGATCCGGCGGAGTGGCAGCCCGGCGACGCAGGCGGCGTGCCCGATGCGCCCGCCGGGAGCGCCCCCGGTGGCATGGGCCTCGCCGGTGGGCCGTCCGCGCCGGTGGAGAGCCCGGCCGTTCCCGGGACGCCTGCTCCGGGCGTACCCATGCCTGGTTTTCCCGGTGCGGCCGGCGGTGCCGGCCCGCGGGACAAGGAATCGGAGCGTCCGGACTCGTCCGGGCTGGTCGACGGCGACCCGCAGGAATGGGAGCCCGGCGGCACCGGCGACGAACCCGGTACGCCGCAGGGCGCCGCACCCGGCGGGGCCGGTCTGGCCGGCGCCGTGCTGCCGCCGCCACCGGTGGGTCCGGCGACCGGCTGGCACGAGGGCGTGACGGTGCCCGAGGTGGAGACCCCGGCGGTGCTGCCCGGCATGCCCGGCGTGCCCGGGGCCGAGGAGCGCGAGGAAACGCACCGCCCCGACGCTGCCGAGTTGCTGACCGAGGAAGAGCCGACGTGGACCGGCGGCGAGCCCGCGGGCCCGGCGGAACCGGGCGACGGAGCTGCCGCCGACGACCGGGTGCCCGTGCTGCGCGCCGACGACGGCGACGGCGACCGGTCCGCGTGGGACGACACCGGCCGGTCCTGGTGGCTGTACGGCGACGGACACGAGCGCGACGAGAGGCTGACCGATGCGTGACCACGATCCCGGCGCGACGCCGGGCCTGCCGGTGTGGCGGCGCAACCGCTCCGCGACCGCCCCGCTGGTCGACGACAACGAGTTCCCGATGCAGTGCGGCGGGCCGGACCTGACGACGGCCGAGACCGAGGCGTACCTCAAGGAGCGCGAGGAACAGCACAAGCGCGAGAAGGAGCAGGCCGAGGCCCGGGAACGGGAGGAGACCGAGGAGCGGCACGCGGCACGCCACCCGTCGCTGGGCGCGTCCGACGAGCGCGAGGAGGAGGACGAGGACCGGATCGCCGAGCGTTACCGCAACGACCGGTACTCGGTGAAGCTGCTGCACCAGGACGAGTCCGTCTGGGGTGGCGGCGGCGCGGACAGCGGGATGCTCGGATGAGTACGGTCACCGTCAAGCGACCGCCCCGCGCGGCCGGACCCGAGGCGCCCGAAGGCGAGATCGAGCTGCAGGAGCCGCCGCTGATGGCGGAGGAGGCGCCGCTCGACTTCCGCTCGTTCGCGATGATCGTGCCGATGGGCCTCGGCATGGGCGCCATGATGGCGATGTTCGGCCTCTACAGCCGGGCCCCGATCATGTACGTCATGGGCGGCGCGATGGCCGTCGGCATGCTGCTCATGGGTGTCATGCAGATCGGCAAGGCGGCCTCCGACCGCAAGCGCAAGATGCGCGGCGAGCGCCGGGACTTCCTGCGGTACATCGCCCAGCTGCGCAAGCAGGCCCGGGCGGCCGCCGACCAGCAGCGCCAGTTCGTGCTCTGGAACAACCCGCAGCCGGAGTGGCTGTGGTCGGTCGCGATGAGCTCCCGGCTGTGGGAGCGGCGGCCCAGCCACGACGACTTCGGCCGGGTCCGCATCGGGCTGGGCCGGCAGAGCGCGATGCTGCGGTTCCTGCCGCCGCAGACCAAGCCGATCGAGGACCTGGAGCCGCTGGCCTCCATCTCGCTGCGCCGGTTCTCCGAGGCGTACCGGACGGTGTCGGGCATCCCGGTCTCGGTGGGGCTACGCAGCTTCACCTCGATCGAGCTCGAGGGCGACGCCGACGCCGCGGTGGACCTGGTCCGGGCGATGGTGGCGCAGCTGGTCACCTTCCACGCCCCCGACGACCTGCGGGTGGCCGTGCTCGCCCCCGAGGTGCACCGCGGCAACTGGGACTGGATCAAGTGGCTGCCGCACAACGCCCATCCGACCGCCTTCGACGCCGCGGGACCCGTACGCCTCTTCGCCGGCACCCACGACGAGCTGATGGACCTGCTCGGGCCGGAGGTGACCGACCGCGGTGACCACGACCGGTCCACCCGGCCGTCGTCCACGGAGCCGTTCGTGGTGATCGTCGCGCACCTGGCCGACCTGCCGGACAGCTCGCGGCTGCTCGGCGCGGGCCTGCGCAACGTGGTGCTGCTGGACCTCACCGGTGCCATGCCCGGCGGTCCCAAGGTGCTGCGTCTGACCATGAAGGACGACGCCGTCGAGTTCCCGGCCGGCGAGACGGTGGGCTCCGCCGTCCGCGACGCCCTCGGCGTGGTGCCGGCCGAGTCGCTGGCCCGGCTCATCGCGCCGAAGCGCACCAGCGGCACGCTCGACGTGGTCGAGGAGCCGCTGGAGACGAGCTTCGACCTGACCACGCTGCTGGGGATCCGGGACGCCAACACCTTCGACGTCGCGAACCTCTGGCGCTCGCGGCTGCCGCAGCGCAACCGGCTGCAGGTGCCGATCGGCGTCACCGAGGACGGCGAGGTCATCGAGCTGGACCTGAAGGAGTCCGCGCAGGGCGGCATGGGACCGCACGGCCTGCTGATCGGCGCGACCGGCTCCGGCAAGAGCGAGCTGCTGCGCACGCTGGTCTGCGCGCTCGCCGCCACCCACAGCTCCGAGATCCTCAACCTGGTCCTGGTCGACTTCAAGGGCGGCGCGACCTTCATCGGCATGGAGAAGCTGCCGCACACCTCGGCGGTCATCACGAACCTCGCCGACGAGCTGCCGCTGGTCGACCGCATGCAGGACGCGCTCAACGGCGAGATGACCCGCCGCCAGGAGATGCTGCGCGCCAGCGGGTACGCGTCGCTGTTCGACTACGAGAAGGCGCGCGCGAACGGCGCGCAGCTGGTGCCGTTCCCGGTGCTGCTGATCATCGTCGACGAGTTCAGCGAGCTGCTGTCCAGCAAGGGCGAGTTCATGGACCTGTTCGTCTCGATCGGCCGGCTGGGCCGCAGCCTCGGCGTGCACCTGCTGCTCGCCTCGCAGCGCCTGGACGAGGGACGGATCAACCGGGTCGAGGGGCACCTGTCGTACCGGCTGGCGCTGCGGACGTTCTCCTCCATGGAGTCGCGGGCGGTCATCGGCGTGGGCAAGGCGTACGAGCTGCCGCCCGAGCCCGGCAACGGCTACCTCAAGGTCGACACCACGAACCTGGTCCGGTTCAAGTCGGCGTACGTCTCCGGGCCGTACACGGGCAAGGGTCTCATCGGCGGCGCCGAGGAGGGCGACGAGCCGGCCGTGGTCGAGGAGATCGTCCCCTTCACCACCCGGCAGGTCGCGGTCCGGCACGACCCGGGCCGGGCGCGCCCCGCCGAGACCCCGGCGGAGGAGGAGCCCGCGCCCGAGACACAGTCCGGCCCCAGCCTCGTCGAGGTGCTGCTCAACCGGCTCGCCGGGTCCGGACCGCCGGCCCGGCAGGTGTGGCTGCCGCCGCTGTCGTCCGCGCCGAGCCTCGACTCGCTGCTGCCCAGCGTGGTCCCCGACCCGGTACGCGGCATGACCGTCGTGGACCCGGCTTCCCAGGGCCGCCTGCGGGTGCCCGTCGGCATCGTCGACCGGCCGCAGGAGCAGCTCCGGGAACTGCTCACAGTGGACCTCGGCGGCGCGGACGGCCACGTCGGCATCGCCGGTGCCCCGCAGAGCGGCAAGTCGACCCTGCTGCGCAGCCTGGTGCTGTCGCTCGCGCTGACGAACACCCCGCAGGAGGTGCAGTTCTACGGGCTGGACTTCGGCGGCGGCGGCCTGGCCTCGATCGCCGGCCTGCCGCACGTCGGCTCGATCGCCACCCGCATGGAACGCGACCGGGTGGTGCGGACCCTCGAGGAGGTGCTCCAGGTGATGGAGCGCCGGGAGGCCGAGTTCGCCGGGCGCGGGCTGGACTCCATGACGTCGTACCTGGCGGCGCGGGCCCGCGGCGAGATCGACGACCCGTTCGGCCACGTGTTCCTCGTCGTGGACGGCTGGTACACGATGAAGCAGGACTTCATGGACCTGGACACGAAGTTCCAGGAGATCGCCTCGCGCGGCCTGTCGTTCGGCGTCCACGTCATCGTCACCGCCACCCGCTGGTCGGAGATGCGGACCTGGCTGCGCGACCTCATGGGCACCAAACTGGAGCTGCGGCTCGGCGACCCGATGGAGTCCGACGTCGGCTCACGCAAGGCCGCGACCGTGCCGAACCAGGCGGGCCGCGGACTCACCGGCGACGGGCTGCACTTCCTCGGCGCGCTTCCGCGCACCGACGGCAGCTCGGAGACCGGGGACCTGGCCGAGGCCACGAAGGCGGTGGTCGAGGAGATCGGCACGTTCTGGACCGGAACGCCGGCCCCGGCCGTACGGATGCTGCCGACCCGCCTGCTCGCCGACCAGCTCCCGGACCCGCAGCCGGAGTTCAAGGTGTGCATCGGCCAGGACGAGCAGCGGCTCGAACCGGTCTGGCACGACTTCATGGTCACGCCGCACATGCTCGTCTTCGGTGACAGCGAGACCGGCAAGACGAACATGCTGCGGCTGGTGCTGCGCGCCATCCAGCGGCACTACTCGCCGGAGCAGGCGAAGGTCGTGCTCGGTGACTCCCGGCGCGACCTCGACACCGCCATTCCGGCGGCGTACCAGGTGGGATCCGGTGTCACCGGCGATGCGCTGTACGAGCTCGCCGGTCAGGCCTCCGTCTCGATGAACCGGCGGGTGCCCGGCGCCGAGATCTCGTCGGAGCGGATGCGCCGGCGCGACTGGTGGGAGGGCCCGGAGCTGTTCGTGGTCGTCGACGACTACGACCTGATGACCAAGGGCCTCGGGGTCGGCTCGAGCCTGGAACCGCTGCTCCCGCTGCTGGCCCAGGGTGTCTCCATCGGACTGCACGTGATCGTCGCGCGCAGCACCTCGAGTGCGATGCGGGCCATGATGGACCCGGTCGTGCGCCGTGTCTGGGAGCTGGGCAACCCGGCGACCCTGTTCTCGTACCCGAAGGAAGAGGGCAAGTTCCTCGGCGAGGCGCCCCCGCGCCGGCTGCCGGCGGGACGCGCCCAGCTCGTCACCCGTCGCGGCGTCAAGCTGATGCAGACGGGCTTCGTCACTGAAGGGGGCCGCGGGTGACCACGGCAACGACCGGCGAGCTCTGCCGGATCACCGTCATCGGACCGGAACGCAAGGTCGACCTGGCGGTCCCGTCGACCACCACGGTCGCCGCGCTGCTACCCGTCCTGCTGCACCACACCGCGTCGGGCCGCCGGCCCGACGCGGACACCCCGGAAGGTGCCTGGGTGCTGCAACGGCTCGGGCAGCAGCCGTTCGAACTGACCGGTACGCCGGAGAGCCTCGACTGGCTGGAAGGCGAGGAACTGTACCTGCGCCAGGCCGAGGACCCGCTGCCGGAGCTCGACTTCGACGACCTGGCCGAGGGCGTCGCCACGGTGGTGAACCGGCGCGACGACCGGTGGCAGCCCGAGTACCGCCGGGTGCTGTTCCTGCTCCTCTCGGTCGTGGCCATGGGCGCCATCGCGGCCGTGCTGGTCGACCGCGGCCCGGTGCTCCCGCAGGTCGTCGCCGCCGGGGTGCTGGCCGCCGTCTTCTTCACCTCCGCGCTGGTGGCGGGCCGCAAGCTGACCGACGGTGCGTTCGCGCTGCTGTTCAGCTCGGCGGCGAGCGGCTTCGCGGCGCTCGCCGCCTCCAGCGCGGTCGACGGCGATCCCGAGGGCATCGCCTGGACCGGACCCGCCGTGCTCGCCGGCGCGGTGGCCTGCGTCGTGGTGGTGGCGCTGCTGCTGCTCCTGCAGCGGACGGTGATCCCCGGCCTGCCCTTCGCGCCGCTGCTGGTGGTGGGCGTGACCGGGCTCGTGGTCATCGGGGTGCTGCTGCTGCGTACCGGCTCGGCGATGACGACGCAGCGCACCGCCGCCACCGCGGTCGCGCTCATCTTCGCGGTGATCGTGCTCGCACCACGGGTGGCGGTGAAGCTGTCCCGGCTGCGGGGCCCGCAACTGCCCAAGACCGGCGAGGACATGTCGTACGACATCGAGCCGGTCCCCTCCGACCAGGTCCGGGAACGGGCCGACCACGCCGACACGTACCTGACCGTGGCGATGTGCTCGTCGGCGTTCGTGCTGCCCGTCATGTTCTTCTTCACCATGCAGGTGCCGGGGTGGTCGGGCTGGACGCTGGTGCTGGTGGTATCCAGTGCAATCCTGTTGCGCGCCCGTACCTTCTTCGGTCTGTGGCAACGGATCGCGCTCGTCGTCGCCGGTACCGTCGGCTACCTCATGGTCATCATGAAGTTCTCCGATCTGTGGACGCCGGGCTGGCGATACGCGCTGCTCAGCGGCCTGCTCGCGGCGATCGTGCCGCTCGTGCTGGCCGCGCTGCGCCCGTGGCCGCGGCGGCTGCTGCCGTTCTGGGAGTACTCGGCCACGTTCCTCGACGTCGCGACGGGCGTGGCGGTCCTGCCGGTGCTGGCTCAGGTCATGGGCACGTACGCGTGGGCCCGCGGGCTGTTCGGGTAGGCCGGCATGCAGACCCAGCGCGACCACGTCCACGCACACACCTTCATGATGGGCCGGCTCAGCTCCGCCCTGGTCGAGGGCGACCCGACCAGCGCCGAGATCCCGGGCCGCCGGGCGCTGACCGGCGTCCTGCTGGGCATCCTCGTCGTGGTGCTGGTGTCGGGCGGCTTCGCCGTCTACGGCTGGATCGTCCCGGGCGGCAGCAAGGCGTTCCGGCAGGCCGGCGCGATCCTCGTCGAGAAGGAGAGCGGCAACCGGTACGTCTACCTCAACGGCGTGCTGCGCCCCACCCCGAACCTCACCTCGGCGATGCTGGTGCAGGGCGCCTCGGCCAAGGTCAAGCTGATCTCGCAGAACTCGCTGAAGGACGTCCCGCGCGGGCCGGCCATCGGCATCGCCGGCGCGCCGCAGACCGTGCCGACGGCCAAGGACGTGGTGTCCGGCCCCTGGCTCACCTGCCTGCCCGGGTCGGTGGTCGAGGAGCCGGTCGACGGACTCGGGGTCAACCTGGACCCGGGCGCCGCCGCCGAGCCGCTGCCGGCCGACCGGTTCAGCGTGGTCCGCGGTGGCGGCAAGACGTACCTGATCGCGCTGGGCCGCAAGTTCCTCGTCAACGACGACGCCGTGCTGGTGGCGCTGGGGGCGGCGAACGTACGGCCCACCCGCGCGCCGCAGATGTGGCTCGACTGGCTGCTCGACGGCCCGGCTCTCGGCCCCGCGAAGATCGAGGGTGCCGGCTCGGACGGCCCGAAGGTCGACGGGCGGCGCTACCCGGTCGGCACCCTGTTCCGGCAGCGTCCCGCCGTGGGCGACGAGCAGTTGTTCGTGCTGCGCCGCGACGGGCTCGCGCCGATGAGCCGTACGGAATTCCTCCTCGCCGACGCCGACCGCGGCGGCGAACCGGTCGACCTGGACGCGGCGGCCATCGTGGACGCCCCGCGGTCGGCGGATCGGTCGCTGACCGAGCGGCTGCCCGACCTCGCCGCCCTGCGCTGGCAGGACCACGGCGACCGGGTGCTCTGCCTGCGCCAGCTGCCCGTCGCGAAGGACGCCGTCGCGAGCATCCCGGTCCTGACCACCCGGGCCCAGGCCGCTGTCACCGACCAGGGCAAGCCCTACGTGCACGTACGGCCGGCCACCGGCATGGTGGTGGCGCCCGTGCCGCAGGCGTCGCAGGTCCGCGTCGAGGCCTCGCTGATCTCCGACGAGGGGGTCACGTACCCCCTCGCCGACCAGCAGACCGTCTCGGCGCTGAAGCTGGACAGGGTGGGCCTCGTCCCGTTCCCCCGCAGCCTGCTGGCGGCACTGCCGCAGGGACCGTTGCTGAGCCGAGCCGCCGTCGCCGGCGGCGCAGGGAGGTAGATCGTCATGGCGACCGGCATCCGCAGCCTGCTCCGCGGTGGCAAGGGCGGCCCCGGCGGGGTCGTCCAGCACACCGTGGGCAACGCCCTCGTGCTGCACGCCGAGGACGCGATCAGCTCCGAGGCGCAGTCGCTCGCACTGTCCGTCGTGGAGGACGCCGAGAACGACGTGGTCGTGCTCGACCTGGGCGCCGGCATGCCGATCAGCTCCTGGGAGTCCATGGCCGGCGTGCTGCCCCGGCGGCGGCGCGGGATCCGGCTGGTGGCCTGCGGCCAGCACCGCAACGCGGCCGCGATGGCGGGGCAGTGGCTTTCCGAGCGGTTGAACCGTACGGTCATCGCCCCCGACGGTGAGCTCGTCCGCGGCTCGGCCGGCGCGCTCTTCGTGCACTCGGCGCCGGGCAGCGGCTGGGTCCGGTTCCGCCCCGGCAAGCCGCCGACCTGGGACGCCAAGCGGTACCCGACCCCGGCCTGGGACCGGGCGGTGGTGGACCGCAAGGCGTCCAGCTCGACCGGCGAGATCGAGCCGCTGCCCGGCGGCGTGTGGATCCACGACGTCCGCGACCCGGAGACCGTCGCCGAGCACCGGGCCCGCCTGGTGGCCGACGTGCCCTGCCAGCCGGAGACCATGACCGTGCTGCTCGGCTGCCCCGGCACCGCGCCGCTCTCCCTCGACGACGTGGTCCGCTTCTGGCGCGAGCTCGACGAGGACAGCCGCGCCCGTACCCGCTTCGTGCAGTACGGCGACGTCCGCCTGCCGGAGGGCGAGTCGTTCGGCCAGACCCTGGCGGACCAGCTCGGCACGAACATCATCTGCTACACCGGGGTGCCGGTGGGCGCGCCGCAGAAGTACGAGATCCGCACGGTGCGCCCGGACGGCGTGCTGGGCTGGGCGCCGTTCGCGCTGGAGCTCGGGTACGCGCCGCGGGCGCACCCCAACTCCAAGGCCCGCCGCCCGCTCGTGGTGAGCCACCGGCCGCCGCTGAAGTGGACCGAGGAGATCGCCAAGCGGGTCTACTGGTACGCCCCCGACGCGGTGGTCGAGGTGGTGCAGGCCGGCCTCTGGATCCGCTCGCCCGAGGAGCCGCCGAACGCCGAGCGGGTCCGGGCGGCGGCGCTCGACCCCGCGGGCAGCACCCTCATCTTCGACGACACCGTGGAGGAACGGGCCGCCCGCATGCGCGAGCTCGCCGAGGACCTGGCGGCCCGGCTGGAGAGCAACGCGGCCGGCGCGAGCGCGCTGTTCCCCGCGTCCGTTCTCGTGCCCGGCATGCGCCGGGCCGGGCAGGCCCACGCGGTCCTCGGCGAGGAGACCGAGGCCCCCGTGCAGGTCATCACGGCGACCGTGCAGGAGAGCGCGCCGCCGCCGCAGCCGGTCGCCGAGATCATGCCGGCGCCGGTCGCGGAGCCGGTGCAGATCGCGCCGCCGGCCCCCGTCGAGCCCGTGCCCGTCGCCGCGCCCGTGATCTCCGACCCGGTGCCGGTGCCGCAGCAGGTCGCGGTGCCGCAGCAGGTCGCGGTGCCGCAGCAGGTCGCGGTGCCGCAACAGATCGCCGTGCCGCAGCAGGTCGCGGTGCCGCAGCAGGTCGCCGTGCCGCTGCCGGAACGGGCCCGGCCCGTCGGGCCGGCTCCCGCCGCACCGGAGCCGCCGGTGGCGATCGAGCCCCCTGCGCCGCCGGTCGCCCCGCCGCCGGTCGCCCCGCCGCCGGTCGCCCCGCCGCCGGTCGCCCCGCCGGCGCCGGTAGCGCCGTCGCCGGCGTTGGAGGTGCCGCAGGTCGACCTGCCGGATCCGGCCGACATCGGCACCAGCAAGCTGCACACCCTGGCCCCGGACCAGCCCTCGGCCCCCACCCCGCCCGCACCCGTCACGCCGGCGCCGACCGCCCCCGCGGCGCAGCCGGCCCCGGTGCCACCCGCCGCGGCCGACGGCGTCGCGCGGATGCAGGCGGTCCCGGCCTCCGAGGCGTCCGCCCTGCTGCCCCGGCGGCCGCTGGACGAGGAGCGCGGCTGGCTGCGCCGCACGCTCAGCCGCGAGTTCGACACCATGGCGAGCTCGGTGTCGCGGCTCATGTCCGAGCACCCCGGCATGCAGGGCGGCGGCTCGCTGACCGCCGACGACGTGCTCGCCGACTCCGTCGCGGTGCGGTTCTACCTCTCCCGGCGGGGCGCGGGCGTGGACGCGGGGCTGCGGTCCGGCGCGAACGGCCCGCACGTGCCCTTCGCCCGGTGTGTGGCCTCCGGTCTGTCGCGGCTGCCCTCGTACCGGGGGACGACGGTGTTCCGCTCGTCGCCGTCGGCGCGCGAGTGGGAGCTGTACCGCGACCGCCGCCTCGTCACCGACTGGGGCTTCGTCACCGCGCTGACCGGGCCGTGCTCCACCCAGGACGGGGACACCGACGTGCTGATCTGGTCGATGACGGCCCGGCGCACCAGCCTGCTGGAGCCCGAGGGCGACGAGCGGGCCGAGGACCGGGTGCTGTTCCTGCCCGGCACCAACTTCAAGATCCTGGAGCTCCGCGAGCCCGCCGGCGACCAGCGCGGCGCGGTGCTGATGCGCGAGATCGGGACGAACGAGATCGACGACAGCGGCCGGGTGGACGCCAACCGGGTCTCGCTGGACGAGCTGGCGGTCGCCGCGCTGCGCCGCAGCATCGAACGCTGGGCGGGCGCGGAGCCGCGCCGGCGGGTCGGCACCGGTGCCACCGGCCGGTTCGGCGTGCTGCCCGGCCTGGTCCCGCCCGCGGCCGCGGAGAGGAGCCGATGATGAGCCGGCAGGTCCTGGTGGTGGGCGGCGGCGCCCCCGGCGCCCTCCCGACGATCGGCGCCGCGCTGGCGCGCGCCGAACGGGGGGCGACGATCACCGTGCACCCCGGGCGGTACGCGGAGAAGCTCGTCGTCGGCAACTCCATCACCATCAGCGCGGAGGCCGGCGGCCCCGTCGAGGTGCACGTCGAGGAGGGCAGTGTGCTCTCCGTCCACGGCGAGGGGGCGCAACTGCGCGGCATCACGCTGTCCAGCGCCGACCCGAAGCTCGCGGCGGTCGACGTCTACTCCGGTGAGGTCGCGCTCGACAACTGCACGGTCGTGGGTGCGGCCTGGGTCGCCCTGCTCGCGCGTCTGCAGGGTTCGGTGGCGCTGCGCGGCTGCGAGGTGCGCAACCCGGGCGGGGCGGGCATCGTCGTGGCGGCGCCCGGCATGAGCACGGTCGAGGACACCGTCCTGCGCGACATCGGCACCTCCGGCGTGGTCGTCACCGACCAGGGCTCGCTGACCCTGCGCCGCTGCACGATCCGCGACACGGTCGCGAACAGCATCTGCGTGAACGCCGACGCCCGGCTCACCGCGGAGAACTGCGAGATCAGCGACTCCCGCAAACCGGCCCTGGTGGTCGAGCAGCGGGGCTGGGCCCGCATCAACCGATTGACCGTACGCGGGAGCGCGAACGTCGACGCCTTCCTGCGCGGCGACGTCGACACGGTGGTAACCGACTCCACCTTCTCCGGCGCGGCGCTGCAGGCGGTACACATCACCGACGGTGCCAAGCCCACCTTCGAACGCTGCACGTTCGCGTCCACCGGGCACACCGCCGCGCACATCTCCGCCAAGGCTGCGCCGGCCTTCACCGACTGCACGATCACCGATTCGAAGATCGGCATCAACGTCGAGAGCGAGGCGGCGCCACGGTTCGCGGGCCTGACCGTACGCGGCACCACCGAATCGCTGGCGGTCGCGGCGGCCAAGGCGGAACTGACCGTCAGCCGGCTGCGCGCCGAAGCGACCCAGGGGAACGGGATCGTCGTGCGCGACGGCGCCACGCTGGACGGTTCGGACCTGGTGCTCGACACCGCCGGGGCGCCGGGCCTGGATGTCCTGGGCGGCTCCCGGGCCACGGTCCGCGAAGCCCGGTTCGACGGTACGGGCTCCGCCTGCGTGGCCGCCTCCGGTGGCGCGACCCTGGATCTGCGGTCCGCCGTGCTGCGCGGCGCGGGCCTGCGGGTGGCGGACGCCTCCGTGCAGCTGCGCGACAGCGAGATCGCCCAGGCGTCGGCGGACGGCGTCCTCGTCGGTTCGGGCGGCTCGGTCACCGCGGTGCAGGTCCGGGTCCGCGGCGCCCGCCAGGACGGGATCCGCCTCGACCGCGGTGGCCGCGGCGCCTTCACCGACTGCGAGGTGCTCGGCAGCGGCGCAGCCGGCTTCGGCGTCGACACCGCGGAGCCGGTCACGATCAGCCGGTGTGCGGTGCGGGACAACGGCGGCGACGACATCCGCCGCGGCGGCGACGCCCAGGTCACCGTCGACGCGCTCGACACGGGCAGCCGGCCGGTCGCGCACGAGCCCGAGCCGCCCGCCCGCCACGAGGAGCGCGCCGAGGAGGAGGCGCCGGAAGCGGAGTCCGAGCTCAGCGCGCCGCTGCGCGAGCTCAACTCGCTGATCGGCCTGCGCGGCGTCAAGCACGAGGTCACCGCGCTCATCAACCTCATCAAGATGTCCCAGGTACGCCAGCAGATGGGCCTGCCGATGCCGCCGATGAGCCGGCACCTGGTCTTCGCCGGCCCGCCCGGTACGGGTAAGACCACGGTCGCCCGCCTCTACGGCTCGGTCCTCGCCGAGCTGGGCATCCTCTCCAAGGGACACATGATCGAGGCGGCCCGCGCCGACCTGGTCGGGCAGTACATCGGCTCCACCGCCATCAAGACCACCGAGCTGGTCACCAAGGCGCTCGGCGGCGTGCTGTTCATCGACGAGGCGTACACCCTGTCGGCGGGCTCCGGCGGCTCCGGCCCGGACTTCGGGCAGGAGGCCATCGACGCGCTGATGAAGATGATGGAGGACCACCGCGACGAGCTCGTCGTGATCGTGGCCGGCTACTCCGAGCTCATGGAGAAGTTCCTCGAGTCCAACCCCGGTCTCGCGTCCCGCTTCACGCGCACGGTCGAGTTCCCGAACTACTCGGTCGAGGAACTGGTCACGATCACCTCGAACCTGTGCAGCAAGCACTACTACGAGCTGACCGACGACGCGGTGGACGCGCTCGCCACGTACTTCACCCGAATCCCGAAGAACTCGACCTTCGGAAACGGCCGCGTCGCCCGCAAGCTGTTCGAGGCGATGATCAACAATCAGGCCTCCCGCCTGGCCACCGCGCCGCCCGCCAAGGACACCGAGCTCAACCGCCTCACCGCGGAGGACCTCGCCCCGGAACTGGCGCTGCTCGAGGACCTGCCGGTCGAACAGTCCGCCCAGCCCGACGTCGCCAAGAACCCCGCCGCGGCGATCAACGCGGCGCGCAGCTGGCACCGCATGTGCGAGCTCGTCGGCGCCGCCTCGGTCCGTGACGCCGCCGGCTCGACGCTGCTGCAGCTGTGCGAGCTGCGCAACCGCCGTCGTGGGTACGGCAAGAACGGCAACGTGGTGATCAGCGGCCCGTCCGGCAGCGGCCGCAGCGAGTTCGCCCGCCTGTACGCCGCCGGACTGTCCGAACTGGACCTCGTGCCGGTGGGGCACCTGGTCCGCGTGTCGACCGGGCACGAGCTCGCACCGCACTGGCCCGGTCAGGCCCGCAGCCTGGTCCGCGCGGCGCTGCGCGATGCCGAGGGCGGCGTGCTGGTCGTCGAGCACACCGACGACGGCAGCGGCCGGTGCACCGAGGCCGTCGAGTCCCTGGTCGAACAGATGCGCGCCGGCATGGGCGACCCGGTCACGGTGCTCATCGGCGAGGCCGCGGCGCTGCGGGAGCTGCGCGCTACGGTTCCCGGCGTCGACGAGGTGTTCGGGCAGGAATGGGCGATGCCGGCGTACAGCACGGCGGAGCTCGCCGAGATCGTCGTGCGGCACCTGGTGCGCCGGGGCCACGAGGTGCCCGACGACGTCCGTGCCGCGCTGGCCGACCTGGCCGCGGGCCTGCCGGAGCCCACCGTACGCGCGGCCCACCTGTTCTCCTGGGGCCTGACGCGGGCGGCCGCTTCCCGCACGCTGGCCCTCGCCGACCTCAACGGCCTGATGAACCGCGCCGAGCCCGGCCGGGCCGCCGCCCGCCAGTCCGGTGGCCTCGCCGCCGTCGGCTGACCCCGCCGCCCGCCAGTCCGGTGGCCTCGCCGCCGTCGGCTGACCCCGCCGCCCCTCCAGGAGGAACCGTGAAACCCGGCGACAAGTTCAACTTCGAGGACATCGTCAAGACCGCGCTGTCCTATCGGGACCAGGTGGCGGCCGCCCAGGCCGAGCTGGAGCGGGCCCTCGTCACCGGCCGCTCCGAGGACGGCACGGTCACCGTGCTGTGCAACGGGATGGGCCGGGTCAGCGCGGTGAAGGTCGACAACCGGGTCTTCGACGAGCGGGACAAGGGGAAGCTGCAGCAGGCGATCCTCGAGGCGATCCGCGCCGCCGGCACGAACGCCGGCAACCTCGCCGGTCAGCGCATGGGCGACGTCGAAGTCAACCTCTCCTAACGGCGCGCCACGTCGCGCTCGAGAAGGACCCCGTAGTCGTCCAGGCGGCGGCGGGTGCGGCGCAGATCCCATCGGGCGCCCAGGACCGTGTAGAGCTCCGCAGCCTCGGCGCCGTGCCGGGCCGCCTCGTGCGGGCGCCGGTTGGCGGCGAGCAGCACGGCCGCGTCCTCCAGAGCCGCTGCCAGCTCGGGCACCCTGCCCACCGACCGGTAGTGCGCGGCGGCCGCGAGGGCGGGCTCGGGGTCGTTGCCGACGAGCGCGCGGCATCGTTCGGAGGCGGCGAACGCCCGGGCGGGCCGCACCTCCTTCGCGGCCTCCGCGGCGCAGATCGCACTGGCCCGCTCGGCGACCTCCGTACGCCCCAGCTCGAGCGCCAGCCGGATCGCGTCGGGCAGCCACTGGTGGCGCAGCATCATCGGGGCGTACTCGGGCACGAGCAGCGGGGCGAGCAGGTCCAGCGCCTCGGCCGGGCGGCGCTGCTGCTCGGCCACCAGCGCACGGGCGACCAGCAGGAAGTCGCAACTCTCCCGTTCCGCGTCGGTGGCCGGGCCCGTGTCGGCGGCGTCCAGGTGGCCGGCGGCCAGGTCGGCGTCGTCGCGGTGCGCGGCGATCAGGGCGGCGACGCCGTGCAGCAGCATGGTGACCGCGCCCGGCTCGCGCGTGCCGAGGAAGGTGATGCCCGGCGCGTCGTCGGTGACCGCGCTGACCTCGGCGAGCGCGTCGTCCCAGCGGCC
Organism: Actinoplanes sp. NPDC049316; assembly: GCF_040677315.1. Lineage (NCBI taxonomy): Bacteria > Bacillati > Actinomycetota > Actinomycetes > Micromonosporales > Micromonosporaceae > Actinoplanes > Actinoplanes sp. NPDC049316. Next base: position 289,623 of record NZ_JBFAQM010000005.1, read on the forward strand.
CAGCCAGAAGTACTGCACCGCCGACGCGACCTGGAGGCTGCCGGGCAGGCGGTGTCGGATCGCGAAGAGCGCGGCCTCGCGCAGGGTCCGCTCGGCCTCGTCGAGCCGGTCCAGGTTCTGCAGCGTGAACATGCGGTTGTCGAGCAGGTCGAAGTACATGCCCGCGAAGTCCGGGTGGTCGCGCATGATGTCGAGTGCGCGGTCGACGTACTCCAGGGCGCGTTCGTGGTCGCGGCGGATCGAGTTGGTCAGCCAGGTGGTCTGCAGGGCGAAGGCCGCCTCGTACGGCTCACCCGCGGCGACCGCCTCGTCGTGCACCTCGCGCGCGGTCCGGTCCGCCCGGTCCAGGTCGTCGAGGCTGCCGCGGCGGAAGTTGGCCAGCAGCACGCGGTGCCGCGTACGCCAGATCTCCGGAACCGCCGGGTCGTGCACCGCGTCGCGGAGCAGGGCCATCGCGGTCTCCTCGTCGCCGCGGCGGAACGTCATCGCGGCGAGGAGCTGGCGCATCTCGGCCCGGTCCGAGGGGTCGGTCGCGATGCCGAGCGCCTCGCGGGCCTCGTCCATCGGGTATCGGTCGTACCGGAAGTCGAGCTTGACCAGGGCGACGAGCAGGGTCTCCCGCTGCGCGGCGTCGGGCAGGTCGGTGGCGAGGACCCGCCGCAGCAGGTGGTGCGCGATCCGCGGCACCCGCTTGACCACCTCGGCGCGGTGGGCGGTGAGCCACGAGACCACCCACGCGTCCACCACCGGCGTCTCGGCGGCGAGCTGCTCGGCCACCCGGGTCACCGGGCTGCCACCGCGGTCCAGCACCTCTGCGGTGTGCCGGTGCAGGGTCGCCCGGACCTGGGCGGGGATGCTCTCGTACAGGGCCTGGCGCAGGAACGGGTGCCGGAACGCGAGGTCGGTGCCCGCGTCGACCACCACGTTCGCGGCCAGCGCCTCCTCGAGGTTGGTCATCAGGTCGAACGGGGAACGGCCGGTCACCGCGACCACGTCGTCGACCGCGAACTCCGCGCCCAGCAGCGCGGCCATCCGCAGCACTTCCTGGGTGTCGTCGCTGAGGAAGTCGAGCGTCGCCCGTACCACCGCGAGCAGCGATCGGGGCGCGTCGATCCGGACCGAGTCGTCGATGTCGGCGCGGCCGTCCTCGATGCGGACCACGCCGCGGCGCATCAGCGCCGTGGTGAGCTCCCGCGCGCACAGCGGATTGCCCCCGGAGCGCGGGATGATCATGGCGAGGTTGGGGCCGACCGGGGCGCCGACCAGCCCGGCGATCAGCTCCTCCACGGCCTGCGCGGACAGCGCCTGCAGCTTCAGGACGTGCCCCTGCCGGGCCTGGACCCCGCGGCGCAGCTGGGCCAGCTCGCGGCCGTTGGGCTCCGGCCGGGCGGCGGCCACCAGCAGCAGCGGCAGCCGCCGGGTCGCGGCGACCAGGCGGTCCCAGAACAGCACGCTGGACTCGTCGGCCCACTGCAGGTCGTCGATCACCAGCACGAGCGGCGCGACCGCGCAGGCGGCCCGGACGTACGCGAGCACCCGGTCGGCCACCGCCGCGGGCCCGGTGTCGTCGGCGTCGGTGCCGTGCAGGTCGGTGGCGAGGGCCGCCAGCCGCGGATCCGTCGAAGTGGTCTCCAGGCCGAGCGCCCGCGTCACCACCTGCAGCGGCACGTGCTGGTCCAGCTCGTCGGCGACGCCCCAGGCCAGCTGGCACCCGGCGGCGCCGGCCTCGGCGAAGGCGGCGGTGAGCAGCTCGGACTTGCCGATGCCCGGTTCGCCCTCGATCCAGACGGCGGTGCCGTGCCCCTCGGCGACCTCGCGCACCAGCGCGCGCAGCTCCCTCAGCTCCGCCTTGCGCCCGACGAGGGCACGCCCGGCGACCCCGTCCCGCAGGGCCCGGGCCACCTGGGTGGGCACCACCTGCGGCACCGGCCGGACCGGCTCGGCGGGACCCTCCTGGATCAGGCGGTGCAGCTCGCGCAGCTCGGGGCCGGGCTCCACGCCCAGCTCGGTGATGAGGGTGCGGCGGGCGTTGCGGAAGGCCTCGAGGGCTTCGGCCTGGCGGCCGGTGCGGTGCAGCGCACGCATCAGCAACTCGTGCAGCGGCTCGTGCAGCGGGTGGTCGCGGACCAGGCCGGCGAGGTCGGCGACCAGGCCGTCGTCGCCCAGTTCCATGCGGATCCGGGCGCGGCGCTCGACCGCGGCCAGGCGGCGCTCACCCAGGTGGGCGCGTTCCAGCTCCAGGCGGTCACCGGAGAGGCCGGCGTACGCGTCGCCGTGCCACAGCCGCAGCGCCTCGTCCAGCTTGGCCACGGTGGTGGCCAGGTCACCCGTCGCTTGCAGCTCTTCCGCCTCGGCGCAGAGCGCGGTGAACCGGGCGCTGTCGAGGTCCTCGGGGAGCAGGCGCAACGCGTACCCGGACGGGCCGGAGACGAGCAGGTCGTGGCCGGACCGCGGCGAGTCCCGCGGCGCCAGGCTGCGTCGCAGCCCCGAGATGTACGTGTAGACGCTGCCGGTGGCGGTCGCGGGCGGCTTCTCGCCCCAGATGCCGCCGATCAGCTCGTCGCGTCCGACCAGCCGGCCCACGCTCGCGGCGAGGACGGCGAACAGCGCCCGCTGCCGCGCCGGGCCGAGGTCGACCTCCCGCTCCCCGAGCCAGGCCCGGACCGGGCCCAGCACCGAGACGCGGAGCCGCTCATCGGACGATGTCGCCACGTGTCCTCCGTTTCGCGGGTACGAGGACGCCTCGGCCTCTGGGGACCACCGGCTCGTCATCGGATAACGGAAACCTGGTCGCCGAGCAGTGCGGAGCGGGACATGTGCGGGACGGTCGGGTTCCCGGACAGGTGCGGGCGCAGCCGGGCGACGAGGATCCGGAACCGGTCGAGCCAGCGGACCGGGATGCGCCGCTCGCTCAGCACCGCCCGGGCGATCTCCGCCGCGGCGTCGTACTCGCCGCGCCGCTCGTGCGCCGCCGCCGCCACCCAGCGCATCTCGCCCTCGAGGTCGGGGTCCGAGGTGCGGGCGGCCACCCAGTTGGCCTCCGCCACGGCGTTCTCGCCCTGGCGCAGCAGCAGCCTCGCGAGCCAGGCGGTCAGCACGAGCCGCTCGCCGGAGTCGGCGATGTGCTGCGAGCGGGCCCGCTGCAGGATGGCGACGGCGATCCGCGGCGCGCGGCTGGCGAGCTGCTCGATGTGCTCGGTGAGCCAGCAGGCCACCTGCGCGTCCAGCGGCACGGGAGCGGCCAGCAGCTGGGCCACCGCCCGCTCGGGAGGCCCGCCGGCGAGGGCGATGCGCTCGGCGAAGGACCGGTGCAGCATCACCCGCAGCGAGGCCGGGGTGCCCTCGTGCAGCACCCGGCACACCACGCGATGCCGGAACATCAGCCGGTCGCCGGAGCGGGCGACCACCCCGGCCGCGACGGCCGGCTCGAGGCCGCGCAGCAGTTCGCCGGCCGGCCGGCCGGTGACCGCGGCGACCTCGCCGAGCGTGCAGTGGACCGGCTCGTCCTCGTCCTCGTCCTCGGTCGCGGCGTCGCCGGCGTTGAGGAAGGCGATCGCGCGCAGCAGCTGCCGGGTCTCCTCGGTGAACGACGACAGCTGGATGCCGATCGCGGCGACGAGGTCGGCCGGGGTGGACCGGTGCCCGTCGCCGAATTCGGCCGCGGCGAGATGCCGTAGGTAGTACGGGTTGCCACCGGCGTCGGCGAGCAGCCACCGCAGCGTGTCCGGGTCCGGCGGCTCCGGGGCGACCGCGCGGGCCAGCGCGGTGGCGGCCTCCGGTGCCAGCGGGGCGAGGTCCACGACGTCGTCGGCGGGGACGCCGGACACCTCGGGGAAGCCGGGGCGGGCCGCGCTCACCAGCAGCAGCGGCAGCTCCGCGGTGGCCTCGTGCAGCGCCGCCCAGACCCGCAGCGTGCCGGCGTCCGCCCACTGCAGGTCGTCCGCGACGAGGATGAGCGGCGCCTGTTCGGCGGCCTGCCGGATCACCGCGACCGCCCGCTCGACGGTGCCGGAGGACGGCCCGTCCAGGGTGTCGGCGGCGACCGTGAAGAGTTGCTTGACCACCGTGCGTGCCGTGTCGCCGGCCATGGCGGACTCGACGCACTCGAGCAGCACGCCGAGCGGCATGCGCCGGGCCAGCTCGTCGCCGACGGCCCAGCCGGTGCGGCAGCCGACCGGGGTGGCGCCGCGCAGCGCCACGGTCAGCAGCGCCGACTTGCCCATGCCCGGCGAGCCCTCGATCCGGATGCTGCGGCCCCGGCCGGCCGCGGCCTCCGCGGCGGCCCGGCGCAGGAACCGCACCTCGGCATCGCGGCCGATCAGCGCGGCGCGGTCGGTGGAGCGGGCGTACGACGCGGCGGCCGTTGCCTCCTCGGTCGTGCCGGAACCCCGAGTCGTCCCCGACCGCAGCGCCTGCAGGCCGACGGCCTCGGCCCGGCGGCCGCTCGCGTGCAGCGCCGACAGCAACATGTCCTGCAAGTTCTCCTGCAGCGGGTACGTCTCGACGAGGCCGCGCAGCACGACGATCGCCTCGTCGTGGCGGCCCATCTCGCCGAGCACCGCGGCCTGCCGCTCGGCGGTGGCGAGCCGGAGCTCGGTGAGGCGCAGCCGCTGCGCCTCCGCGTACGGCCCCGGCACCCCGGCGAGCGCGTCGCCGTGCCACAGCTGAAGTGCCGACTCGAGGGCGGCGAGCTCGGCGGGCCGGTCGCCGGCGCGGCGGTGTGACCTGCTCTCCTCGCGCAGCGCCTCGAACCGGAACACGTCGACGTCCTGCGGGCGTACGTGCAGCCGGTAGGTGCCACCGCCCGAGGTGAGCAGCTGCCCGGCCGCCCAGCGGTCGCGGGCCGGCTCGAGCACCTGGCGCAGAGCGGAGACATAGGTGTAGACGTTGCCGGTCGCACTGGCGGGCGGGTCCTCGCCCCACACCGCGGCGACGAGCTGCTCACGGGAGACCGCGTGCCCGGCGTGCAACGCGAGCACACTGAAGACCGCCGTCCGGCGGGCGGAACCGAGCGCGAGCTCGCTACCGTCCCGCCATGCCCGCACCGGGCCCAGCAGGCGGAGGTCGATGCCCTCGTGCTCTGCCGACATGGCTTCCCAACCTCGTCGTCGTGGGATCTCTCCCGATCAGCTCGACGGTTGAAGTTACAAGCTTTCGCCCGCCGTCGACCAACGTCCCCGTCAGGTGCCTCGTGATGCGTCGCCGCGATCCTTCACGCGCGATGACATTTCTACCCCCGGCCCGCAAGCTGAATACCGCGCGGGAACCACCATAGCCCTCAAGTCATTCTTAACCGTGCTGGATCAGCCGCGCCAATCGACTCGCGTGACTGCTCGTGACCACGCCCGCGGCCGGCGGGGCGAGAGCCCGCGGCCGCCGCGGTGAGGGCACCCGCGGCGGAGGGGGCAAGAAAGGCGGTCGGCCAGGGCATCGCGGTGCTGCGTGCCTTCCCGTGCGTCGCCGGTGCTGGTGAACTTCTGGGGTGCCGCCCGATCGAGACGTTTCCGCGCCGTTCGCCGGTGAGCTGTTCCTGTCGCTCGCCGCCGAGGGCCGCCTGGTCCTCGACCCGGCCCGTGCGGACCAGGCCATCGCCGGCCTCGAGCGCACGCTGTCGCTGCTGCGGGCCCGGCTGCGGATCATCCGGATCTGGGAGCACTCGCCCACGCAGCGTGTCGACGAGCTCCCGGAGGAACTGGCCCGGGACGTCGTCGACGCGGTGTTCGCCGATCAGCTCGCGCCCGGCCGCCTCGAGGAGGCGGTCACCGAACTGCCCAAGTACATCGAGGCGCTGCGGCGTGCGCGGGCCCGCGGCCGGACCGGTGAGCGTGCCGACGCCGACGGGCAGACGTCGGCATAGACCCATGATGACCTGCGTCGATGCCTGAACCTTCACGACCTTCACGCCGGCGTGAAGACGGCGTGGAGATTTTCTGAAGGCCCTCTCCGCCACACTTGCCCCGCCGTAACGATCAGCGGAGGTAGTAGTGGAACAGGTTCGGGTGGCCCTGCAGGCGTCGGATCCGCTCAGCCAGGCGGGCATCGCCAGCTATCTTCAGTCGCGTCCGGAGCTCATGCTGCTGCGCAGCACCGAGCGCGCCGAGGCCAAGGTCCTCGTCGTCTCCTGTGACCGGCTGACCACCGACGTCGTCGCGATGCTGCGCCGCTCGGCGGCCGAGATCGGCTCCCCGGTCGTGCTCATCACCAACGAGATCACCGAGAGCGAGCTGCTGACCGCCGTCGAGTGCCGGGTCGTCGCGATCCTGCCCCGGGTCGCCGTGACCGCCGAGCGTCTCGTGCACAGCGTGCTCACCGCGGCCAAGGGCGGCGGGGTCATGCCGCCGAACCTGGTCGGCGAGCTGCTCAAGCACATCGAGCGGCTGCAGCGCGACGTGCTCACCCCCAACGGCCTCAACGCCTCCGGGCTGACCCCGCGCGAGATCGACGTGCTGCGGCTGATGGCCGACGGCCTCGACACCAACGAGATCGCCGGCGAGCTGTGCTACTCGGAGCGGACGGTCAAGAACGTGATCTACGGCGTCACGCACCGGCTCAAGCTGCGCAACCGCTCGCACGCGGTCGCGTACGCGCTGCGCGCCGGCATGATCTGAGCCGATGCGCAGCTCAGCGCCCACCGTCACGATCGGCAAGCACACCGTCGGCAACGCGCTCGTCCTGCACGCCCGGGAACGGATCAGCTCCGAGGCGCAGTCGCTGGCGCTCGCCGTGGCGCACGACGCGGAGAACGAGATCGTCGTTCTCGACCTGCACGACGACCTGCCCGTCGGGATCTGGGAGTCGGTCGCGGGCGCTCTGCACCGGCGTCGCCGCGGCGGCATCCGCCTGGTCGTCTGCGGCACCCGCCAGGACACCTCCGTGCTCGCCGGGCAGTGGCTGTCCGACCGGCTGGGCCGGCCGGTCGTGGCGCCGTACGGGCATCTGATCCGCGGCGCCTCCGGCGCGTTGTTCGTGCACGCCGCCGAGGGCAGCGGCTGGGTCCGGTACAACCCCGGCCGGCCGCCGCACTGGGAGGCGAAGCGGTACCCCCGCCCGGACTGGGACACGGCCGCCGCCGAGTTCCTGCCCACCAGCGCCCACGGCGCCGTCGAGCCGCTGCCGGCCGGCGTGTGGATCCGGGACGGCCGCGACGAGGCCGCGGTACGCGCGCACTGGCAGCTGCTGGCGTCGTCCGTGCCGTGCCAGCCGCAGGCCTTCACGATCGTGCTGGGCTGCCCGGGAACCGCGCCGCTGCCGCTCGACGACGTGGCCCGCTTCTGGCGCACGATCGGCGACGAGGGCCGCGACCGGGCACGCTTCGTCCACTACGGACCGGTGCAGCTGCCCGAGGGTGAGGTCCTCGGCCAGGCGCTCGCCGACCTGCTGGAGACGCCGATCGCCTGCTTCACGGGCGTACCGGTGGGCAAGCCCGAGCGTCCCCGCATCCACACCGTGGACAGCGACGGCGCGCTGGGCTGGCAGGTGCTCGTCCGGGAGCTCGGCTACCGGCCCCGCAGCAGCGTCAACGCGGCGGCGCCGCTGCCGCAGATCCTCAGCTACCGCGCGCCGATGATGCTCGGCGAGGCGGACGGGCCACGCGTCTACCGCTACGCCGACGACGCCGTGGTCGAGATCGTCCAGTCCGGACTGTGGCTGCGCTCCGCGACCGTGCCCCGGTACGCCGACCGTATCCGCGCGCGTACCGCCGATCCCCGGCACCACGCGCTGATCGTGGACGACGCCGAGCCGGCCCGCGTCGCGCGGCTCCGGGAACTGGCCGAGGACCTCGCGGCCCGGCTCGACCCGCCCACCCGTGACCGCTGCACGCTGCACCTCGCCTCCGCGCTGGTCCCCGCCGCGCCGCGGGTCGCCCCGGCCACCGGCGAGCTGACCGACGGCCTGACGTACCGCTTCAGTGCTGCCGACCTCGCCCTCGACGAGGCGCTGGCCACGGTGGCGCCGCCCGCCGAGGAGGTGACCGGTCTGACCGTGCCCGCGCCCGAGGTGAAGACACTGGGCACCGGCTCCCGCGGCCGCGCCGGCGGAAGCCTGCAGCCGGCACCGGCTCGGCCGGCGCCCCAGGCTAGCGACCTGCCGCCGCTCGTCCTCCCGTCCTTACCGGGGGCCGGCCGCACCGCGGAGGTCCCGCTGTGGGAGGAGTCCGTCGCTCCCGTCTCGCCGGCCGTGGTGACCAGCGGGCCGGCCCGCGCCCGGCACGAAGCCGCCCCTGCCCCCGCCCCTGCCCCGGCGTCCGTCGAAGCCGGCGAGAACGCGTTGCCTTCGCGTGTCGCTCCGACGGCTCACCGTCCCCAGCAGCACAGCGAGCCCTCGGTGCTGCCCCCGGAGACGGCCGAGCGTGTCCTGGTGGCGCTCGACCGGGCGCGGCCGCCGGGCCCCGTGTCCTTCCAGGCCGAGCCCGACCCGGACGCGCGTGGCCTGCCCACCCCGGCCGGGCTCGCCGAGGAACGCGCATGGCTGCGCAGCACGCTGACCCGGGAGTTCGACGCTGCGGCGAGTTCGGTGTCGCGGCTGCTCTCGGAGTACCCCGGGTTCCAGGCCGACCCGGACACGATGGTCGACGCGGTGGCCGTACGGCTCTATCTGTCCGCAGTGGGTGACGGTCTCGACGAGGCCCTCCGCGAAGGCGACGTGGGACCGCAGGTCCCGTTCGCCCGCTGTGTCGCCGCCGGCCTGCGCCGGCTGCCGTCGCACCGGGGCGCGACCTCGCTGGTGTCCGACCTGACGGCCGAGGAGGTCGCCCGGATCCGCGAGCGCGGCGTGCTCACCGACTGGGGATTCACCCACGCGCTCACCGAACCCCCGCTGAACCTGCCCGGCGAGCTGGACGTGCTGATCTGGTCCATGACGGCCCGGCGCACCCGGCTGCTCGAGCCCGAGGACGACCGCCGCGCCGAGTCCCGGGTCGTGTTCCTGCCCGGCACCAGCTTCAAGGTGCTCGACGCGGTGCTGCCCGGTCCCGGCGTACGCGGCCGGCTGCTGCTGCGCGAACTGGCCGCCGACGAACCTGACCGCGGCCGGGTGCCCTTCGACGACCTCGCCCTGAACTCGCTCAGCCGGGCCATGGAGCAGGTCGGCAGCGCCGGTTCGTTCAGCCGGATCAGCCCGGCCGCCGCGAGCCGGTTCGGGGCCGTCCCGGGGCTGCGCCGGTGACCGCGGCGTCGATCTTCGTGGCGATCCCGGCGTACCGGGACAGCGAGCTGGTGCCGACCGTGCTGGACCTGTTCGCCAAGGCGCGCCGCCCCGGCCGGATCCGGGTCGGCATCTGCTGGCAGCGCGCCGCCGGAGACGACCTCGGGCCGCTGCGCGGCGACCCGAGGGTCGCGGTGATCGAGGTCGACCACCGGTCCAGCCGGGGCGTCGGCTGGGCCCGGGCGGAGACCCTGCGACTGTACGGCGGGGAGGACTACTACCTGCAGACCGACAGCCACCAGCGGTTCGCGCCGGACTGGGACGAGACCCTGCTCGACCAGCTCTCCCGGGCCCCCGGCGACAAGCCGTTGCTGTCGAGCTGGTGCCCCGGCTACGCGCCCGGCCGGCCACCCGAGCCCGCCGACCCGCTGCGCATGCGGTTCGACTCCTTCGACCCCACCGGGATGCCGTTCTTCGACGTGGACCCCATCACCGACTGGCGTGAACGGCCCGAACCGGTGCCGACCGGGCTCGTCTGCGGGCACCTGATGTTCGCCGCGGCGTCGTTCGTCGCCGAGGTGCCCAACGACCCGCACATCTACTTCTACGGCGAGGAGATCACCACGGCGGTCCGCGCCTTCACGTGGGGATGGGACGTCTCCGCGCCGACCCGTACGGTGATGTGGCACCTGTGGGGCGGCCACGGCCGGGTCCGGCATTGGGACGACCACAACGACCCCGCCGCCGGCCGCACCTGGTACGACCACGAGCTCAAGAGCCGCCGGCGCGTGCGCAACCTGCTGCTGCACCCCGCCCCCGGCCGGTACGGCGTCGGTCCGCACCGGACGGTGGCGCAGTTCGAGGCGTACACGGGATTCCGGTTCGCGGAGAACCGGTTCGAGCGACCCGCGTCGTGCGTTCCCTGATCCGCACCGATCTGGAGCGCAAGGTGGCGAGCATCGTCAACGAGGAACGGCGCAAGGCCGGGCTCCCGCGGCTCACCACCGATCCGCTGCTCACCGAGGCGGCCCGGGCGCACTCCGAGGACATGGCCGCCCGCGGCTACTTCAGCCACCACTCCCCGGAGGGCACCACGGCCGGGCACCGGGTCGCGCTGACCGGCTACGTCTTCGCGCTGGTCGGCGAGAACATCGCCTGGGGGCACGAGAACGCCCGGCAGGTCATGACCGCGTGGATGCACAGCCGCGGGCACAAGGCCAACATCCTCAGTCCCGAGTACACCCAGATCGGTGTGGGCCTGGCCGCGGACCGTCGCGGCGTGCTCGTCTGGACCCAGAACTTCGCCGTTCCCGGGATTGATCAGTAACTGACCTTCCGGGTGAGCAGTCGATTGCCGCACGATCCACGCCCAGAGTGCTGAAGTAGTCCGACCGTGGAGTGATGCGACGTGCCCCCAATGACCCGAGTGGCGGTTCTCTTCGGCGGGCGGAGCACCGAACACGACGTGTCGTGCCGTTCGGCGGCGAGCGTCGTGCAGTATCTCGACCGCAGCCGCTACGAGGTCGTGCCCGTACGCATCACCGTCGAGGGCGAGTGGATCGTCGGCGAGGACCGCGCCACAGCTGTCGTCGACGAGGCCGCCCTGCGCGAGATGACCCCGGAGCCGGACGGCTGGCGTCCCACGATCGTGGAGAGCCTCTTCCGCGCCCTCGAGGCGCTGCGCGATGTCGACGTCGTCATGCCGATCCTGCACGGGCCGTACGGCGAGGACGGCACGGTGCAGAGCGTGCTCGAGCTGGCCGGCATCCCGTACGTGGGCAGCGGCGTGCTGGCCAGCGCCACGTCGATGGACAAGGAGTTCACCAAGAAGATCCTCGCCGCGGAGGGCATCGCCGTCGCCGACGGTGTGGTGCTGCGCGGCGACGGCGACGAGGTGAGCGACGCCGACCGGGCCACCCTCGGGCTGCCCGCGTTCGTCAAGCCGGCCCGCGGCGGGTCGAGCATCGGCGTCTCCCGGGTCGGCGACTGGGCCGCGCTGCCGGAGGCGGTCGAGGCGGCCCGCCTGTGCGACACCAAGGTGCTGGTGGAGGCCGGGGTGCCGGGCCGCGAGATCGATGTCGGCGTGCTGGAGCTGCCCGACGGCCGGCTCGTGGCGAGCCCGCCCCTGGAGATCCGGGTCGCCGACGACCACGGCTTCTTCGACTACGACGCGAAGTACCGCGAGGGCCTCACCGAGTTCGTCATCCCGGCCGACCTCGACGCCGACACGACGGCGTGGCTGAGCGCCGAGGCGGTCCGCGTCTTCCGGACGCTCGGCTGCGCCGGGTTGCTCCGGGTGGACTTCTTCGTTGAGCCCGGTAAGTCGCTCACCGTCAACGAGGTCAACACGATGCCCGGGCTCACCGCGATGTCGCAGTTCCCGCGGATGTGGAAGGCGGCCGGCACGCCGTACCCGGAGCTGCTGGACCTGCTGATCGAGACCGCCCTGGCCGGCGCGCGCCGGCCGGCGCCGGCGCTGCCGTCGTGACCGGCCCGGAGCGGGCCGGCGGCTGGCTGCCCGGCGGCCTGGGCTCGTCCGCCGCTCCAGCGTGGGAAGGCTCCTCCGCCACCGCGTGGGACGACGACGCGACCCAGGTGATCACCGCGGTGAAGGAGAAGCCCGCGCCGGCCGCGGAGGCCCCGACCGTTCCCGCCGCCAAGCCGCGGGCCGGCTGGGCGGACGTGGCGAAGGGCGTCTGCATCCTGCTCGTGGTGATGTGGCACGTCATCATGAAGCACTACCTGCAGATCGACTGGCACCTGCCGGCCCCGATCCCGGGTCTGTGGGGAACCTTCGGCGACCAATTGCTGCCGCTGCGCATGCCGGTGTTCTTCACGATCTCCGGTCTCTTCGCGGCCGCCGCGGTGCAGCGCTCGTGGAAGGTCACGGCACGCAGCCGCATCGCGAAGTTCTACTACCTGTACGTCGTGTGGTTCGTCGTGCACACCACCGTGCTCGCGATGGTGCCGAGCTTCGAGACGCTGGCCGCGCACAGCGCCCTCGACGTGCTCGAGCAGGTGACCATCACGCCGACCAACCTGTGGTACCTGGTGGCGCTCGCGGTCTACTTCGTCGTCGCCAAGCTGAGCCGCAACCTTCCGGTGGCGGCCGTGCTGGTGCCGGCGTTCCTGCTCTCCGCCACGGCGTCGGCCGGCCTGCTGGCCGCACCGGGCAACCGCGGGCAGCTCTACCAGAACCTCTTCTTCTTCCTCGCCGGCCTGCGGCTCAAGCCCTGGGTCGAGCGCTGGGCCCGGACGGCGAACCTGCGCATGCTGCTCGTCGGCGGCGCGGGTTACCTCGTGGTGATGCTGGCGCTGCGCCAGCTCGGCGCGAAGCAGTGGTTCGGGGTGTGGCCGGTGGTCAGCGCGATGGCGGTGGTCGTCGGCGTCGCCGCGGCCGTCCAGCTGGAACGCCTGACCCGGGTCGGTGACCTGCTGGCGAAGCTGGGCCGCAACACGCTGCCGATCTACGTGATGCACATGCCGCTGCTGGCCCTCATGCACGCGGCGCTGCTGCGGCCGTTCTCGTCGGCGAGCACCCCGATCCAGATCATGCTCGCCCTCTTCCTGCCGCTGGTGCTCACAGGGCTGCTCGCGGGGGTCTGCCTGACGCTCAACGGCTGGATCCGCTCGGCGGGCGGCACGTGGCTGTTCGACCTGCCGTCCGCGAAGAAGTCGTCGGAGCCGGCCAAGCCGGTCACTCCCGTCGCGGAACCGGTCGAGCCCTCTCCCGAGCCGATGTGGGACGAGCAGCCGACGATGGTTCTCCCGCAGGCCAGGTGAGGTCGACGCCGTGGGTCTCACGCCGCCACAGCAGGCTGCACAGCACCTCGAGCCCTCGGTTGAGGTGCCGCCGGTAGGTGCTGAAGGGCAGACCGAGCCGTTCGGCGGCGGCCTCCTGCGTGGGTGCGCCGCCCAGGTACGTGGCGATCAGCGCGCGATGCGACTTGTGCTGCCGGGGGTCCTCGCCGAGGTCGTCCAGGGTGGACTTCAGGACCGTACGCACGGCGTCGACGGGGTCGGCCTGGGGCTCGGCCGCGGCCACCATGCGGCTGTGCACGAGCGGGTTCGTGGCGAGCAGGTCGGGCCGCCGCCAGGAGCGCAGCGCGTCGCGGACGGCCTGGTCGAACTCGGGCCGCGGGAGCGACTCGACGCGCACCGGCGTGGCCAGCGCGGCGTCCTGCTCCAGCCGCGCCAGGACGGCGTCGTGCCGGACCGGGTCACGCCACTTCAGCTCGGTACGCACCGCGTTGCGCACGAAGGCCTGGACGCTGACGCCGGCGGGGCCGTAGTCGGCGTACGGCAGGGCACACAACCAGCGGAACAGCTCGACCGGATCGCCGTCGGCGACGGTGGCCCGCAGCAGCTTCTCGGTGGTCGTCTCGGCATGCGCGCACACCTCGAGGGCATGCCGGTGCGCGGCCGAGGGCAGGTCGCCGACCACCTGGGACAGCACCGCCTGCGCGACGGCGAGGCGGACCTCGTCGTCCTCCTTGCCGGCCGTGACCGCCTCGACGCCGAGGCGCAGCGCGAGCGGGTTGCCGCCGGCCAGGTCGAGCAGGAACGGCTGCCGCTGGCGGGGCACCACGTTGCGGTCGAGCAGCGTCTTGGCCTCGCTCGGGGCGAGCGCGCCGACCTGCTGGACGCGCAGCACGGCGTTCCAGCCGGGATCGGCGGTCCATTCGACGGCCGGCGGGGTGCGGGCGGCCAGCACGACGACGCTGCCGACCGGAAGGCCGGGCAGGAACTCGTCGCGCAGCCACGACTCGAGGGGCTGCCAGCGCTCGAAGCCGTCGATCAGCAGCACCGGCCCGGCGCTGCCGGCCGGGGTGGGCGCGACGGTGGACAGCAGTCCGGCCGCCATGTCGCCGGGCTCGTAGCGGTCCACCCGGACGACCTGGCGGTTGGCCCGTTCCGCCTCGACCGCGTAGCGGCGCAGCAGCGTCGTCTTGCCGGTGCCGCCCGCGCCGTGCAGGTACAGCACCGTGAAGACCTCGCCGCCGGCGAGCGCGGCGCGGAACGCCGCCATCTCGGCCGCGCGGCCGACGAAGGCCCGGTTGCGGGCCGAGCGCAGGTACTGCTCCAGGCGGGTCACCGCGTGCTCCTCCCGAGGCGCGCCCTGCGGCGGCCCGCCCCGCGCCCAGCGTGGCGGGATCCCGTGGACGTCTGCGCGGATCGTCGTTCTGCATCCGGTCTGCATCGTCGTACGCTTCTCCCTCCGGGCGAGATGATCTCTGTGGGTCTCTCGGCCGTGTCGTCCTGCCGCCAGTCGAGCACGCGCGCCGCCTCCGCCGTCCGGCTTCTGCCCCCGCGTGTGGACATCATGGCCCTTTCCGGCAAGTGCGTCGCGATGCTGACACAGTCCGTGACGGTGGCGGATTGAGCAGAGAATGACCTTCCAATCGAGCAGGGCCCTCCCGGAGCATGCGCCGGTGCTGAACTCCACGTCCCGACCGAGGGTCCGGCGATGACGGCGATGGCCGAGGCCGTCGTCGATCTGGACGCCATCGCCCACAACACCGGCGTGCTCGCCGCCGCGTCCGGTCCCGCCGGGATGATGGCCGTGGTCAAGGCCGACGGCTTCGGGCACGGGGCCGCCGAGGTCGCCCGTACCGCGCTGCGGCACGGTGCCACCTGGCTCGGCGTCGCATCGGTGGCGGAAGCTCTCGCACTGCGCGGGCTGGGCTTCACCGCGCCGATGCTGCTGTGGCTCTACCCACCCGGTGAGACGTTCGAGGACGTGCTGCGGGCCGGCATCGACGTGTCCGTCGGCGCGGTGGAGGCCCTGGAGACCGTGGCCGACGCCGCGGACCGGACCGGCACGGTCGCCAACGTCCACCTCAAGATCGACACGGGTATGTCGCGGGGCGGCGCGCCGGTCGAGGAGTGGACGCAGCTCTTCACGTGGGCGCGCAAGTTCGAGGGCGCCGGGCTGCTGCGCGTACGCGGACTCTGGTCGCACCTGGCCGGCGCGGAGGACCCCGGCAGCGCGCACCTGCGCAGCCAGCTAAGGGAGTTCGAGGTCGGTCGGCAGACCGCCCTCGCCGCGGGCATCGACCCGCCGATCCTGCACCTGGCCAACTCGGCCGCCGGGCTGCAGGTCCCCGAGGCACGCCACGACCTGCTCCGGGCCGGCATCGGCCTGTACGGCATCGAACCCGTGCCGGGACGCAGCTTCGGGCTGCGGCCGGCCATGACCGTACGGGCCCAGGTGTTGCTCACCAAGCGGGTGCCGGCGGGCACGGGGGTCTCGTACGGTCCCGACTTCTTCACCGATCGGGAGACCACGCTCGCCCTGGTGCCGCTCGGGTTCGCCGACGGTGTGCCGCGGCAGGCGGCCGGCCGTGCCGAGTTCCTCGTCCACGGTGTCCGATGCCCGGTCGCCGGCCGGGTCAGCATGGACCAGGTGGTGCTCGACGTCGGCGACCTGCCCGTGCGCGCGGGGGAGTACGCGATCATGTTCGGTCCGGGGGACCGGGGCGAGCCGACCGCCGCGGAGTGGGCCGCCTGGGCGGGCACCAACCCGAACGACATCCTCACCGGCATCGGCGCCCGGGTGACGCGCCGCTACGAAGGGGCTCCGTGACGCATCCCCGCGAGACCACGCAGGCGCTGGCGACCGCGGCGGGCCTCGGCGTCTGCGCCGCGCTCGCCCAGTACGTCGTGGCCCGGCACTACCTGCAGATCGAGTGGGCGATCACCGTTCCCGTGCCGCTCGCCTGGTGGGCGGTGGCCGGCGCCGCCGGGGTGGCCGGGGCGCCGCTGTTCCTGGTCTTCCTCGGGCGCCAGACGGAACGGCTCGTCGCCCTGCCCTGGCGCCGGCTGCTGCTGACCTCGGTTCTTCCGGTGCTGGTCGCGCACTACGCGTGGTTGGCCTTCACCGTGACGTTGCTGCGCCGCATCGATCCCGGGCTGATCGGCGTCCCGATGCGGGACTCCCGCGAGCTGCTCGGCATCGCCCTGCTGCCACCGCCGGAGCTGTCCCTGCTGTGGGCGCTCGCGCTGTTCCCGCTGATCGCCAAGGCGACGCAGCGGGTGCCCGGAGCTGCGCTCGTCGCGGTGCTGTGCGCGGCAACCCTGCTGACCAGCGCGGTGTCATTCCTCGTCTTCCTGGCCGTCGGCCTCCGGTTCGCCCGGCAGATCGAGCGCGCGGCGGAGCCGTCGTCCTGGCGGGAGGTGGCGGCGCGCGCTGTCGTGGCCGTCGTCGGTGCCTGCGTGCTCGGTGTCGACCGCTTCCCGGCCGGCCTCGCCGTCGTCGTCGCCGGTCTGGCCGCCCTGCCGTTCGCGCTCACCGTCGCGGCGCGACTACGGTTCCGTGCCCTGACGGCGGTGGGTGCTGCGGCCGTACCGGTTTATCTGCTTCTCGTCCCGGTCCTGGGTCTGGCCGACAAGGTCCTGCTGGCGCGGTTGTCGGCGATGGGGTCCGCAGTGCAGTTGGTGGTGGCACTGGCGGAGCCGCTGGTGCTGACGGCCGGCATCGCGGCCGGCGGCCTGGTGCTGCTGGCGCTGGCCCGGCAGGTACGGGCCCGGACGTTCGCGGGGGTGTCCCGATGATTCGGCGGCTGACGGCGGCGGCCTGTGCGTTCCTGCTGATCGCGACCGCGGGGTGCGCCTCCTCGTCCGGCGGCGACCCGCCGCAGACGGCCGGCGCCGCGGCCACCGAGCTGACGCTGACCTTCGCCGGCGACGTGCACTTCGAGGGCCGGGTCGACAAGCTGCTCGCGAACCCGGCCACGGCGTTCGGGCCGGTCGCGACGGAACTGGCGAAGGGCGACCTGACCTTCGTCAACCTCGAGACGCCGATCACGAGCCGTGGCAAGCCCGAACCGAAGCGGTACCTCTTCCGGGCCCGCGACGCCGCCGTGCCCGCCCTCAAGGCGGCGGGGATCGACGCGGTCTCGCTGGCCAACAACCACAGCCTCGACTACGGCCGGCAGGGACTCGCCGACACGATGGCCGCGGCGCGCAAGGGCGGGATCGGCACCGTCGGCGCCGGCAAGAACGCCACCGAGGCTTACAAGCCGTGGCGGCGTACGGTCCGCGGCGTGCGCCTGGCCGTCTTCGCCTTCAGCCAGGTCGACGACCTCGCCGCGGAATGGGCGGCCGCGGACGGCAAGGCGGGTCTCGCCATGGCGTTCGACACCGGCCGGGCGCTGGCCGCGGTCCGCGCCGCACGTGCCGACAGCGACCTCGTCGTCGTGCTCCCGCACTGGGGGACCGAGGGCGACCGGTGCCCGAACCGGCTGCAACGTGACTTCGCCGACGCGCTGGTCAAGGCCGGTGCCGACATCATCGTCGGCGCGCACGCCCACGTGCTGCAGGGAGCCGGGCGGTCCGGAGACGCCTACATCGCGTACGGGCTCGGCAACTTCCTCTGGTACAGCTCGGGGCTGTTCCAGCCGTACAGCGCGCGGGCCGGGGTGCTGCGGCTGACCGTCCGAGACCGGCGGGTGGTGAGCTCGGCGTTCGTGCCCACCGTCGTCTCCGGCACGGGGCAGCCGACGGTGCTCACCGGATGGCGCGCCGGCCTCGCCCGGGACAATTTCACCGACCTGCGGGACTGCGCCGGCCTCGGCACCGTCAGTAGTGAGCAGTGACGGTCCGCGCCGGCCCGTCCACCGTCAGGCGACCCCCGTACGGCAGCACCCACTGCGGGTCGGTGTGCCCGAAGTCCACCCCGAAGACGATCATGGCCTCGGGGTGGTACGCCTCGAACGCCCGCAGCACGGCGGCCCGCTGCTCCTCGCGGTAGCCGGCTCGCTGTTCCGGATTCCGCGCCTGGCGCAACGACGTACCCTTCGCCGTGCCGACCACGACGGCCGGGAACTGCTCGAGCAGGCCGCGCTCGCCGAAGTCGCGCAGCATCCGGAACACCTCCTCGGCCGGTGGCATCTCCTCCGACGTCTCCAGGAGGAGCACGCAGCCGGCGTAGTCGGCCACCGGCCGGACCCAGCGGTTCGCCGCCAGCGTCCAATGCAGAATCTCCAGGTTCCCGCCCCAGGTCGGCGCGCTCACCACCCGGTCCGCGTGGTGCCAGACCCGCTCCGGGCTGGGATACCTCGGCGCGGATCCGGTCAGGGCGGCGGGATCGGCCCAGTCGAGCTCCTCGTCGGTGAAGTCGGCCACCGGGCGTACGACGAGGTCGCCGCCGGTGAACAGCGCCGCGCGCAGGGAATCGGCGACCACCGGGTGAACCCCGGCGCCCCGGCCCAGGTGCACCATCGTGGACATCCCGTGATAGCCGGCCACGCCGTGGTGCCACAACCAGTTCAGCAGGTTGGTGTTATCCGAGTAGCCGAGGAACGGCTTCGGATCGGCGACGAAGGGCGCCGGGTCCAGGTGCCGCAGCACGGTGATCTGGTCGTCACCGCCGATGGTGGCGAAGACCGCGCGGATGCCCGGATCGGCGTACGCGTCCATCAGATCGGCGGCCCGCTCGGCCGGCGTCGCATGCCGCCGGGTCGTCGGATACTCGACCGGCTCCAACCCGAACTCCTCGCGCAGCCGCCGCAGGCCCAACTCGTGAACGGCGGGGAACACGGCCGGCGCGGCGAAGGAAGGCGAGACGATGGCGACGCGGTCGCCGGGAGCGAGCTTGGGTGGCGGGCTGAAGTCGGGACGCATGCCGCATTCAAGCAGCCGCGCCGACGACATCGCACGCCGTTTTCGTCAGGCCGTGCGGGGCAGGGTTCGCTCGGTCTGCGCCGGCGCGAGTGGTACGGGGGCGGGCAGCGCCGCCCGAGCCGCGAGCATCGCGGCGTTCGCCACCGTCGAAGGCAGCGCGGCGCTCATGCTCCGCCGCCGCAGCAGCGCCTCCACCCGCGCGCCCAGCTCGGACCGCGAGTACGGCTTCGTCAGGTAGTCGTCGGCGCCGGCGTCCATCCCGGCCAGCATCCGCCGCCCGTTGACATCGGCACTGACCAGCATGATCGGCAACTCCGCGGTGACCGGATCGGTCCGCAGCCGGCGGCACAGATCGATCCCCGACTCGCCGGGCATCCGGACGTCGAGCAGCACGGCATCGATCCCCCCGGCGCCCAGGGCGCGCCGGGCGGCTTCCGCGTCGGCGGTCGCGACCACGCGGTGCCCCAACCGCCGGAGCGCGTGGGTCAGCAGCTCGCGGTGATCGGCATCATCATCGGCGACGAGAACGGTGGTCACGGCAACACCTCGATCCGGCCCGCAGGGAGTCCGCAGCTCTGTTCGGCCCGCCCCCGGAATCACTTAGCCGAATAACCGGATGCGCACGTACGCTCACATTCACGGCTATGGGAACGTACGCGCGCATTCGCGCAAGTGGGAACGTACGTGCACATGAGCTACGCTGTGCGCGTACGTTCACATCGGGAGGTGGCATGCGCATCGACCGGCCCTCCGACCTCGGCAACCACCTCCGCGAGGTCCGGCGGCGAGCCGGCCTGAGCCAGGCAGCCGTCGCCGCGCGCGCGGGCCTGAGCCGTCGCTGGCTGTCCGACCTCGAGGCGGGCAAGGCCACGGCGGAGGTCGGCCTGGTGCTCAAACTGGTCGCCGCCCTCGACCTCATCCTGGAGATCAACACGGCGCCAAAATCCGACCTGGACCTGGACGTCTACCTGAGCCGGTTCGAGCGCCGCCCGGGCTGATCGAGCCGGTTACGAGGGAGCCTCGGCCGGCGCCGCGTCACGCCCGCCGCAGAGGGCCGCCGCCACCACCGGCACCAGGCTGATCAGGGCCGCGATGCGGGTCAGCCCGTACCCGTAGGTCACCGAGTAGAACCAGAACGGCACGCCGGGCGGGCCGCCGGCGGTCTGGACGAGCAGGATCAGCGTGCCGGCCAGGGTGAGCGGCGTCAGCAGGACCAGCGCCACCACGGCCGGTTCGCGGGTCAGGGACCGCACGCCCGCGCTCGCGTGTTCGGTGCGGCGGCTCACCCATCCGGTGAGCAGCCAGCCGACGAGCGCACCGGCGAGCCAGCCGAGCCAGGTCAGCACGCTCACGTGGGCCGGCGTACGGCGTTCCAGTGTGGCGGTGGCCTCGAAGCTGCCCGGCGGGGTGTCGACCACCGAGGTCAGCGCCTCGACCGTCATGGTGATGCCGCCGCGGGTGGCCTTCAGGTCGGTGCCGTCCTGCATGAGCCGCCCGGTGGCGATCTCCGTGGCGCCGGTGGGGACGGTCGGGCCCACGTCCCAGCCGGACGCGGCGAGCCGGGCGGCGGTCGTCTCCGTCCACGCCCGGTAGTCGCCACGGACGAACCGGTCCTCGGGGCCGATGGCCAGCGTGGCGAAGGCGACGTCCTCGTCGTGCCCGTGCAGCAGCACCTCGGTCACGGAAGGCTCGCGTATGTCGAGGAACAGGGCGTCGCTGTCGCGTTCGGCGCGGTGCCGCATGCCCGGGAAGACGGTTTCCTGGATGGCGGCGAGCCGCGCGCCGTGCGGGAAGTCCGGCGCGGTCTCCCAGGCGAGCCGGGACGCGACGGCCGCGCCGAGCAGGCCGGTGGAGAGTGCGATCAGCACCGCGATCACGACGATGCCGCGCCCGGCCGGCCGGCCCAGGCGGGCCCGCATGCCGTGCCGGAGCAGGTTCGGGATCTCGCGCAGCGCCGGCCGGGTGCGACCGCTTTCGGTCAGCGTGTCGAAGAGCTCTTCCCTGCGGGGCCCTTTCGGGTACGCCCGCAGCACCACGCGATACCCGTTCACGCGGTCTCCAGCCCGTGGCGTACGGACAACTGCCGGGCGGCGGTGCGCGCGTTGCGCCGCAGCCGTTCGGTCTCCGCGTCGAGGGCGACCGCGCCGTGGTCGGTGAGCCGGTAGTAGCGCCGCGTGCGCCCGTCGACGACCTCGTCGTGGTCCGGCTCGACGAGGCCCTCGGCGCTGAGCCGGTCGAGGGCCGCGTACAGGGTGCCGGCCTGCAGCTTCATCTGCCCCTCGGACAGCCGGCCCACCTCCTGGAGCACCCCGTACCCGTGCAGGGGCCGGGTCGCCAGGGCGGTCAGGATCCAGAAGGTCGGTTCCCGCATCGACGTCGCCATGCGAGCAATATAAAGATCAATTGACTATGGGTCAACGCAGCCGGGACAGCCACTTCCGCTCGATCTCGGCGGGCAGATCCACGTCGCAGTGCCGCGCGAGCAGCAGCGCGTGACACACCACATCCGCGACCTCGGCGGCGAACCCGGCGTGCAGGTCGGCCGGCGACCGCCCCTTGTCCCGCGCCTGCCCGGCCCGCATCAGGAAGGCCTGGGTCAGCTCACCGACCTCCTCCTGCAGCTTCAGCAGGAACCAGGTGTCGTCGCGGCGGATGCCGAAGGCCTCGGCATAACGCTCGGACACCCTCTCGACGTCATCGGACAGTCGGCGCAGGTCCATGCCGCGTAAGTTACCGCGCGGGCCCGACAGAAATCCTCGAGCGGACGGCGCCGAGGAGGGCGTCGGCGACGCGGGAGCAGCCCTGGCCGTCGACCGCCGCCCAGGCCCGGGCCGCCAGCTCGGCCCGGGCCGCGGGATTCAAGAGCAGCTCGCGCATCCGGTCGACCACTTCGGCCGGGGAGTCGCGCAGGGCCGGCAGGTGCCCGAGACCGGCGGCGAGTCCGCGGCCGGTCGTGCGGTCGTACCCGAGGATCTGGTTGTCCACGACCCAGACCAGCGCCGCCGCCCGGCCGAGGCAGAGCAGCTCCCAGGTCGAGGTGCCGCTCGCGCTGATGACGAGGTCGGCGTCGGCGAGCAGGCTCGGCAGGTCGTCGGTCGGCGCGATGATGTCGAGGCGCTGGCCCTCGGTGGGCCGCAGCGCGAGCAGTTCGGTGCGCAGCTCGTCGGTCGCCGCCACGATGGTCGCCGAGAACGCGACGCCGGTGCCGATCATCAGGCGTCCGGCGACGGGCGCCGCACCGTACGCGTCGGTGCCGCCGAAGAAGGCCACGACCCGGGGTGTGCCGGCCGGGCCGGCGAGTGGCGGGGCCGGCGGCCGGAGGTCCCGGACGGCCCGGCGCAGCAGCGCATGATCGAGCCCCGCCAGGCGCGCCGCACCCGCGGGCAGCTCCGGCGTCAGCAGCTCGGCGTCCAGGTTCTGGTCGACGTAGACGTCCGCCTCCTGGCCGCGCAGATCACCGTCCACGATGGCCAGGACGGCCCGGCCCGACGCGCGCAGGGCGGTCGAGTGCGCGGGCGGCAGCACGTACGAGTCGACGACCACCGCGTCCAGCCGCAGCCGGTCCGCGGCCGCCAGGAGCCCGACGGTGTCGTACGGCGCGGGATGCCAGGGCAGGCCCCGGCTGGTGAGCTGCCGTTCCGCCCACTCCAGGCCGCCGAGGTCGCTGAGGAAGTGCACGCCGACGCCGCGCGAGGTCAGTTCCTCGGCGAGTGCCACGCACCGGACGAGATGCCCGACCCCGGTACGAGCCCCCGCATCACACCGAATCCCGATGTTCACGCTGTGCTGCATTGGCGTGCCCTCCTGGCCCTCACCGTTGCGGCCGTTCACCGATTGCCCTCGGCGTTGTTCGGTGCAGTCGCTCACGCTTGCGCTAGCTCCTTCTGCCGTACGTGTGCGTTGATTCCGGCCAGCTCGGGGCGGTCGGCGAGCCAGTCGGCGAGCGTGCGTACGGGCACCGGCCGGTCCCCGAATTGCGCGACCACCGTCTCGATGAGCCGCCAGTCGTCCTCGGTGTCCAAGGTCAGCCGCAAGTGTGACAGGTCGGGCTGCAGCGTCAGCCCGAGCACGCTGTAGTCGTACGGGTGCGAGTAGACGTACGAGGTGACATGGGTGCGGTGGTGGTCGGTGGCGAGCTTGTCGATCTGCCGCAGCACCTCGGTCCGGACGATCTCCACGTCGAGCCCGCGCGGCAGCGTCCGCGCGATGGAGGTGCTCAGGTAGTCGAGGTCCGGGGTGGCCGCGAAGACGTTGGCCGCCAGCATGATGAGCTCCGGATCGAGCAGCGGGCAGTCGGCGGTGAACCGCAGCACCGCGTCGGACTCGTCGGCGCGTTCGTCCAGCACGCCGAGGAAGCGGGTGAGCACGTCGTCGACCGGGCCGCGGTGCACCGCCACGCCGATGGCCTCGCACTCGGCGACGACCGCGTCGTCGCGGGTCTCCGTGGTGGTGGCGACGACCAGGTCGTCCAGGACCCCGCTGTCGTGCGCGGCGCGGACGACCCGGTCCAGCACCGTACGCCCGCCGAGGCGCCGGAGCACCTTGCCGGGCAGCCGCGAGGAGCCCATCCGGGCCTGGACGATGCCGAGGGTACGCATATCGGTCCTATCGCTTCTTGAGGTTGCGGCGGACGGCGCGGGCGGCGCGCGCGCCGAGCTTGGTGATGCGGTATCCGACGGTGCCGCTGAACATGTCGATCTGGAGCTGGGCCCGGCGCAGCTCGCCGTCGCGCTTGACCAGCTCCGACTCGACGTGCCGGATCCGCTCGCCCGCGTCGGCCAGCTGCTCCTCCAGGCGGCGTACGCGTTCCTCGTGCTCGCGCAGCCAGTCCGGCGCCGGAGGAAGAAGCTCCGGAACGTCGGCCGCAGGGGAGAGCCCGGCCGCGGCGAGCAGCACGGCTGTCAGCGCGGCAGTGTCCCGGGCCGCCGGCCATGGCTGGTCGTATCCACCGGCGAGCAGCGTCTCCGCGAAGCGCCGGATCGCCACAGCCGGCTCCACCAGCGGTCGCGCCGCGTCGAACACGGCGAACGTGTCGCCGTCGACCAGCACGTTGTCCGCGGCGGCGGCGGGCTGTTCCGCGACCCACGCCGACAGCAGGCACCGCAGCGCGGGCAGGTCGTGGCGCAGGCACGCGCCGATGAGCAGTTCCTCCAGGAGCCGTCCCGGCGGCATCGGCGGCATCGGCCCGGCCCCGAGCACCGCGGCCGGCGGGGTGACGCGGGCGGGGGGTCCGCGGAAGGCGAGCACCACCCACGCCGGCGCGAACTCGGGCCCCAGCCCGCCGCGGATCGCCGTGGCGGCCAGGCGGCGGGGGTCGCTGAGCACCGGGCGGTCCGCGTACGCGGCCCCGGTCACGGCGGAGGCGGCCGCGGCGAGCGCACCCGCCGGCCCGTCGCGCAGCGTCGGCTCGTCGACGATCAGCCCGGGCGCGGAGGGAAGCGGCCAGGCCGCGGCGAGCCAGGCGACGGTCAGGCCGTCCGCGGCGAGGTGCTGCCGCAGGCGGGCCGGGCTGCCGGGCTTGGTGCCGTACTCGCCGACCGGGCGCCAGTCGGCGTCGGTGTGCGCGAAGGTCACTGCGGTGCGGTCGACCAGGCGGTGCACGCCCAGCTCGTTCTCGACGGCCAGCAGCAACGCGCCTCCCGGGCGCAGCACGCGGCGCAGGGCCTGCAGCGCTTCGGCCCAGTCGTACTGCGGGCCCTCGACCGAGCAGAGCCGGTCCACGCCGTCGAGCGCGATGACGACGTCGTAGTGGTCGGTCTCGGTGAGCTTCGACAGCGATCCACAGAGGACGGTGGCGACGCGGCGATTCAGGGCGTCGGCGTCGGACTCGGCGCGGACCAGGCACGTGACCTCGGCGTCGGGTGGCAGCACCGTCAGCAGCGAGGGATCGTGCGGCCCGGCGACGAGGACGCGGGCGCCCTCGGGGAGCAGCGGGTGCAGGGTGTCGAGCAGGTGGCCGTACGAGGGTCCGCCGGCGGGAGTGGTGTCGGACCAGCCGGCCATCTCACCGCCGATGTGTCGAAGGCTCACGCGGCCCACCCGAACATCGCGCGGACCTCGGCCGGAGAGGCGAGGACGTCGGCGCCCAGTTCGGCCAGCGCCGACTCCCGGGCCTGGTGCGGATCGGGGGACTTGCCGTGGAGTTCCGGCCACTGGCGGCGGATGCGCTCGGCGGTCGCGCGGACCTCGCCGGCCAGGTGCATGGGGTCGCCGTACACCGCGGGCGCGCAGCCGACCGCCGCGCCGTAGAGGACCGCGCTGCTCAGCCGGTTGGAGGCGACCCGGCGGTGCCGGCGCAGCTCGGTGAGCTGACTCCGGAGGAAATTCGGGTCGGTGTCGCGCCAGCGGAAACCGCGGTAGCCGTGGCAGATCACCCGGCCGGCCCGCTCGTACCGGCGGCGGACCCGGTCGTCGCGATACTCGTGCCAGTAGAGGCAGAACGTCACCGGGCCGTCCTCGGTCTCCAGGATCTCGTCGATGAGCCGCTGGTGGTCGCCGGCGATGTGCTGGCCCTCCCAGCCGTGGAACGGGTACCAGATCGTGCCCTCGCGCGGGCCGCCGTCGTCGGCGTCCGTCATCCGCAGCAGATAGAGGAAGGGCGCGCCGACGACCGTCGCGTACCGGCGGCCCATCGACCAGGCGCGCCGCCGGGTCTGCTCCGACCACACGAAGATGGGCCGGCCCGAGACGTACGGGGTGCCCGCGCCCAGTCCGTCCACCACGTTCCAGCCGTGCTGCAGGTAACCGTCGATGCGCGGCGGATCGCCGTCGAGCCCGCAGTACTCGGCCATCACGTGCGCATGGCCGTAGAAGTGGTTCGCGTGGTGCACGGGCTCAGCTCTCCAGGACGGTACGCAGGGCCTCGACCACCCGGTCCTGGTCGGCGTCCGTGAGGTCGTAGAAGAGCGGCAGCGAGAGCTCCTCGGCGTAGAAGGCCTCGGCGTTGGGGCACATGCCGCGCCGGTAGCCGAGGTCCTCGTAGACCGGGTGCCAGTACGCCGGCACGTAGTTGACCTGCACCCCGATGCCCGCGGCGCGCAGCCGGTCGAACACCTCCCGGCGCCGGCCGTCGAGGACGCGTACGGGATAGAGGTGCCGCATCGGGTCGACGTGGTCGCGGGTGACCGGAAGCCGCAACCCCGGCACGCCGGCGAGCAGCTCGTCGTAGCGCGCGGTCAGCTCCTGCCGGCGCGCCTTGAACGCGGCCAGCCGGCGCAGCTGCGAGCTGCCCAGCGCGCAGAGCACGTCCGGCAGCCGGTAGTTCAGGCCGAACTCGTGGACCTCCTGGTGCCAGCCGCCCTCGTCCGGGTGGCGCATCACCGCGCGGTCGCGGACGAGCCCCACCGTGCGGAACACCCGGGCCCGCTGCAGCAGCTCCGGATCGGGGGACGCGACCGCGCCGCCCTCGCCGGTCGTCAGGTTCTTGGTGGGGAAGAACGAGAACGTCGTCAGGTCGGCCAACGTGCCGACCGGCTTTCCCCGGTACGTGCTGCCGATGGCGTGCGCGGCGTCCGCGATGAGCACGGCGTCCGCGCTGTCCGCGACCTTGCGCAGGTCGTCGTACTCGGCGGGGTGCCCGGCGTAGTCGACCGCCGCGATCGCGCGGGTCCGGGAGGTGACCGCCGCCTCCGCCGCGAACGGGTCCAGGTTCGCCGTGTCCTCCTCGACGTCGGCGAACACCACGGTCGCGCCGAGCATCGAGGCCGTACCCGCGGTGGCGTAGAAGGTCATCGGTGTGGTGACGACCTCGTCGCCGCGGCCGATCCCGGCGGTCGCGTACGCCGTGTGCAGCGCCGCCGTCCCGTTGCTGACCGCGACGCACGGCGCCCCGGCGACCCGGGCCAGGTCCTGCTCGAAGGAGTCGACGCCCGGTCCCGTGGTCAGCCAGTCGCTGCGCAGGGCCGCGGTGACCGCCTCGACGTCGGCGTCGGTGACGTTCTGCCGTCCGTACGGCAGCATCACTTCTCCTTGATGAGGTCGCGCATCTCGTCGACCTCCAGCCACAGGTCGTTGTTGTCCGAGCGGTAGTTGAAGCCGTCGGCGACCGGCTCGCCGCCCTCGGGGGTCTGGTAGCCCCAGCTCGCGACGACCGGCTGCACCACGTAGCGGTCGGGGAAGCGCAGGGTCCGGCGGCTGTCGTCCGAGGCGATCATCTCCTCGTGCAGCTTCTCGCCGGGGCGGATGCCGGTCTCGTGCGTGGGCGCGTCCGGCGCGACGGCCTCGACCAGGTCGAGGATGCGCATGCTGGGGATGCGCGGCACGAAAAGCTCGCCGCCCTGCATCACGTCGAACGAGTCGACGACGAACTTCACCGCCTGGTCGAGGGTGATCCAGAAGCGGGTCATCCGCTTGTCGGTGACGGGCAGGCTCTTGCCCTCGGCGTTGAGCTTGCGGAAGAACGGCACGACCGAGCCGCGGCTGCCCATCACGTTGCCGTAGCGCACGACGGAGAAGCGGGTCGGGTGCGTGGCCGCGTAGTGGTTGCCGGCGATGAAGAGCTTGTCGGCGACGAGCTTGGTCGCGCCGTACAGGTTGATCGGGCTGGACGCCTTGTCGGTGGAGAGCGCCACGACCCGCTGCACGCCGGCGTTGATCGCGGCGTCGACGACGTTCTGCGAGCCGTTGATGTTGGTCGCGATGAACTCCGACGGGTTGTACTCGGCGGTGTCGACCTGCTTGAGGGCGGCCGCGTGCACGACGTGGTCGACGCCGTGCATGGCCCGGTCGAGCCGGTCCTTGTCGCGGATGTCGCCGATGAAGAAGCGCAGCCGGGGGTCGTCGCCGAACATCTGGCGGACCTCGTACTGCTTCAGCTCGTCGCGGCTGAAGACCACGATCCGCTGCGGGTCCAGGTTCGCCAGTGCGTGGCCCAGGAAGGCCTTCCCGAACGAACCGGTGGCACCGGTGACCAGGATCGACGATCCGCTCAACACACTCATGAATTGCTCCCGGGGGTGGGCACGGGCAATGAACGGCGAAAGCATAACCACGACGGACGACTATTCCAGCGGTCGGAAAAAAGGACAGTCGCAATTCACGTCCAGTTCAACTCGGATTTGTCGCCGCGTCGCGACCGCTGATGCAAGGTGGTTTCCTTCGCCCGCGGAACCCTTGGAGTAACACCGTGATCGAGCTGCAGAGACTGCGTGAAGCGTTCCGGACGTCGCTGGACCTGGCGCCGGACGCGCCCGTGGACGATCTGCACTACCAGGACAACGACAAGTGGGACTCGCTGGCCCACATGTCGCTCGTGGCGGCCATCGAAGATGAATTCTCGGTGATGATCGACACCGATGACGTCATCAATATGTCCTCATTCGGCGAGGCCGTGCGAATTCTCGGTAAATACGGGGTGGACTTCGATGCCTGATCGGGTTGCGCTCGTCACCGGAGCGTCCCGCGGCATCGGCCGGGCGGTCGCGCAGCGGCTGGCCGAGCAGGGCCACGACCTCGTCGTGCACGGCCACCGCGCCGACGTCATCGAGGAGGCGGCCGCGCAGCTCGCCGACAAGTACGGCGTGCAGGCAGTCCCCGCGCACGGTGACATCGCCGACCCGGAGACCAGCCGCGCGCTGATGCGCGTGGCGTTCGAGAACTTCCGCCGGCTCGACGCGCTCGTGGTCAACGCGGGCACGCACGCGGCCGGTGTGCTCGGCATGACCGACGACGCGACCGTGCAGCGGCTGTTCGCCGTGAACGCCGCGGGGGCCGCGTACACGTTGCAGGGCGCCGTACGGCTGCTCGGCCGTGGCCGCAACCCCGCGGTGGTGCTCGTCTCGTCGATCACCGGGACCACCGGGATCGCCGGTCAGGCGGTGTACGCCGCCTCGAAGGCCGCGGTCAGCGGCCTGGCCCGGTCCGCGGCGAAGGAGCTCGGCCCGCGCGGGATCCGGGTGAACGCGGTGGCGCCCGGCTTCATCGCCACCGACATGCTCGGCACGCTCGGCGACGAGGGCCGCGCGAAGCGCATCGCGGACACCGCGCTCGGCCGGCTCGGCGAGGCCGACGAGGTCGCCGACGTCGTGGCGTTCCTGCTCTCCGAGCAGGCCCGGTTCGTGACCGGCCAGGTGCTCGGGGTCGACGGAGGACTCACGCTGTGAACCTGCTCCATCCCGAGGCCCGGGTCGTCGACGCGGTCACCGGCGAGACCCTGCGGCCCGAGCACGTCGACGCCGCGGCGGCCGCGTTCGCGCAGCTGCCACCCGGCGTCGTCTTCGCACTCACGCCGACCGAGGTCGGCGCCGTCGCGCGCTATTTCGGTGCGCTCGCGGCCGGGCGTCCCGTCGCGCTGCTCGACCCCGATCTGGACGAGACGGTCCTGCGCGGGCTGGTCGACCGCTTCGAGCCGGTGCAGGTCACCGGGATCCGCACCGCGCCGCCGGACGGCTACCGGGCCGACGGTGACACCTGGGTGCGCGAGAGCCCGGCCGTCGCACCGCACCCGGATCTGGCGCTGCTGCTCACCACCAGCGGGTCGACCGGCAACCCGAAGCTTGTGCGGCTCTCCCGCTCGGCCGTGTTCGCCAACGCCGCCGCCATCGGCGACAGCCTCGGCATCACCGGTGACGACGTGGCACCGACGACCCTGCCGCTCTTCTACACGTACGGGCTGTCGGTGCTCAACAGTCATGTGCTGCGCGGGGCCACGGTGGTGCTCGAGCGCGGCGGCATCCTCCAGCGGGACTTCTGGACGGCCGTCGGCGCCCACGGCGTCACCTCGCTGGCGGCGGTGCCGTACCAGTGCGAGATGCTGCGCCGGCTGCGCTTCGACCCGGCCGCGCACCCGAGCCTGCGCACGCTCACCCAGGCCGGCGGCCGGCTGCGCCCGGTCCTGGTCGAGGATTTCGCGCAGCGGATGGCGGCCGTCGAGGGCCGGCTCTTCGTCATGTACGGCCAGACCGAGGCGACCGCGCGGATGACCGTGCTGCCGCCGGACCGGATCGCCGACAAGCTCGGCTCGGCCGGCCTCCCGATCCCCGGCGGCTCGCTGTCCATCGTGGACGACGAGGTGGTCTTCTCCGGGCCCAACGTCATGATGGGGTACGCCGAGAGCGCCGCCGACCTGGCTCGCGGCGACGACCTGGGCGGCGTCCTGTGCACCGGTGACCTGGGCCGCCTGGACGACGAGGGGTTCCTGTTCCTCACCGGCCGGCTCAAGCGCATCGGCAAGGTGTTCGGGGTCCGGGTGAACCTCGACGACGTCGAGCGGTCCCTCGCCCCGCACGGCGCGGTCGCCGCGGTCGCCGGCGAGGACAAGCTCCACGTGTTCGTGGAGGGCGCCGACCAGAACCTGGCCCGCTCGGTCCGCGGCGAGCTGGCGGCCTTCCTCGGCACCCACTTCTCGGGCCTCGACGTCCGCGGCATCGACGCGCTCCCGCTGCTGCCGACTGGCAAGGTCGACTACCGGTCCCTGGAGGCCCTCAGATGAGCGTGTTCACGCTGCCGCAGGCGGCCCGGGAAACGTTGCTGCACAAGGAACTCTCCGAGCTCACCGAGCATCACCGCGAGCGCTGCGCCGAGTACGACCGGATCCTCTCGGCCTCCGGGTTCACCTCGGCCGCGACCGTGGCGGAGCTGCCGTGGCTGCCCGTACGCCTCTTCAAGACCCTGACCCTGAAGAGCATCCCCGACGACGAGGTCTTCAAGGTCCTGACGTCGAGCGGCACCACGGGTGACGTCAGCCGCATCCACCTCGACAAGGCCGCCGCCGCGACGCAGACCCGCCAGCTCGGCGCGACCCTGCAGACGGTGCTCGGCGGCAAGCGGCTGCCGATGATCCTCGCCGACTCCCGCGGCATCCTGAAGGACCGTCGCTCGTTCAGCGCCCGCGGTGCCGGAGTGCTCGGCATGGCCACGTTCGGCCGGGACCACGCGTGGGCCCTGGACGCCGACGGCAACCCCGACCTCGCGGCGCTCACCTCGTTCCTGGAGCAGCACGGCGGCGAGCCGTTCCTGATCTTCGGCTTCACCTATCTGGTCTGGCTGCACCTGTACGAGGTGGCCCGCGCGCACGGCCTCGACCTGAGCAACGGCATCCTCATCCACTCCGGCGGCTGGAAGAAGCTCGTGGACCAGGCGGTGTCGCCGGCCGAGTTCCGCCGGCGGCTGCGCGAGGACACCGGGCTGAGCCGGATGCACAACTTCTACGGCATGGTCGAGCAGATCGGCACGATCTTCCTCGAGGGGCCGTCCGGCGGCTCGCTCTACTGCCCCGACTTCGCCGACGTCATCATCCGCAACCCGCAGACGTGGGAGGAGCAGCCGGTGGGGGAGCCGGGGCTCATCGAAGTGGTGAGCACGCTGCCCACGTCGTACCCCGGGCACGTCCTGCTGACCGAGGACCTCGGCGTGCTCGACGGCGTCGACGACGGCGACTGGCCGGGCAAGCGTTTCTCCGTCCTCGGCCGCCTGCCCCGCGCTGAGGCGCGCGGCTGCTCCGACACGTACCGGGAGACGGCATGACCGACTGCACCGAGCCACGCTCACGGCAAGCGGTGAACGGCCGCGACGGCGAGGGCCAGGAGGGCATGCCCAGCATGCTCAGCATGAGGTTCCGTTTCGGTGAGCCGGGAGAGCTGACCGCGCCCTCGGCGGACCGGCTGGCCGTCGGCGATCCGCGGGTCGTGGACTTCCTGTCGCGGTTCGCCCGCAAGCTGCTCGCGCCGGCCGTGGCGCGCCGCCACCCCGAGCTGGGCTCGCTGGGCTTCTTCCTGCGGCCGGCCGAACTGAACCGGGTGGCCGGACGGATGCGGCGCAGCGACGACACGTACGTGTTCCCGCGCGGCAACGTCTTCCACGTCCCACCGACCAATGTGGACACGATCTTCGTCTACTCGTGGGCCCTGTCCGCGCTGGCCGGCAACCACAACGTCGTGCGCATCTCGTCCCGGTCGGCGGGCGCCGCGGAGACCGTGCTGGCCACGCTGAACGCCACGCTGGCCGACGCCGACCCGGTGATCGGCCGGACCCAGCGCATGGTCACGTACGGCCGGGACGACGCGCTCACCGCCGCCCTCAGCGCGTGGTGCGACCTGCGGGTGATCTGGGGTGGCGACAGCGCGGTCGAGGCGATCCGCCGGCACCCGCTGCGCCCGTCCGCCCGCGACCTGACGTTCCCCGACCGTACGTCCTGGGCGGCGCTCTCCGTGCCGGGCTGGCTCGCCGCCGACCCGGAGGCCCGCCGGCGCGCGGTGGTCGGGTTCTCCAACGACGCGTACTGGTTCGATCAGGCGGCGTGCTCCTCGCCGCGTACGGTCTTCCTCGTCGGCGGCGACGCCGGGCGCGCGCAGCAGGCCCAGGACGACTTCCTCACGCTGCTCGGCGAAGTGGTCGTCGAGCGCGGCTGGAGCGTCGACGCGGCCATGGCCGTGGAGAAGCGGGTCCACGCGTACGGCCTCGCGGCCACCGGTGCGGCGACCACGCTGGCGTTCCCGGGCAACGCCGTCACCTCGCTGTCGCTGACCGGACCGGCTGCGGCGCCGCGGCGCTGGATCGGGGCGGGCGCGTTCCCGTTCGCCCACGTCGGCGCGCTGGCGGACCTCGTGCCGGCGATGAACCGGCAGGACCAGACGTTCAGCCACTTCGGGTTCGAGCCCGCCGAGCTGCGCGCCTTCGCCGGCGCGCTGGGCGGACGCGGCGTCGACCGGATCGTGCCGTTCGGCTCCGCGCTCACGTTCAGCGCGATCTGGGACGGCTACGACCTGCCGCACGAGTTCACCCGGCTCACGACGCTCGAGACGGCATGATCGACTGCACCGAACCGGCAGGTGCGCAGGCCGGAGACGGCCGCGACGGTGAGGGCCGGGAGAGCATGCCCATCAAGCTCGTGAGCGGCATCGTCCTGTCGGTCGTCGTGCCGATGTACAACGAGGAAGCGGTGATCCCCGCCCTCGTCGAGCGGCTGCGGCCGGTGCTCGACGGGCTCGGGGTCGCGTACGAGGTGGTCGCCGTGGACGACGGCAGCGCCGACCGCACCGCCGCGCTGCTCTTCGAACACGGCCGTACGTGGCCGCAGCTGCGCCTCGTGAAGCTGCGCCGCAACAGCGGGCACCAGGCGGCGCTGACCGCCGGGCTGCAGCGCTCCCGCGGCGACTGGGTGGTGAGCATCGACGCCGACCTGCAGGACCCGCCGGAGACCATCGCGCAGATGCTGCGGCTCGCCCGGGACCGGGGCCTCGACGTCGTGTACGGGGTCCGCTCCGACCGCAGCACCGACTCGGTCTTCAAACGGCACACCGCGGGCGCGTACTACCGGCTGATGCGGCGCCTCGTCGGTGCGGACGTGCCCGCTCAGGCCGGCGACTTCCGGCTGCTCAGCCGCGAGGTGGTCGAGGTCCTCAAGGTGCTGCCCGAGCGTACGCCCGTGTACCGGCTGCTCGTGCCGTCGCTCGGCTTCGCCTCGGCCGCGGTGCCGTACGCCCGCGAGAGACGCGTCGCCGGTGAGACCAAGTACCCGCTGCGCAAGATGGTCGCGCTCGCCTGGAACAGCGCGGCGGACTTCTCGGCGGCCCCGCTGCGGATCGCCACCTGGCTCGGCGCGCTCGCGTTCCTCATCTGCCTCGGCCTCATGGTCTTCGGCGTCGTGGTGTGGGCCAACGGCACGGTCATCCCCGGCTGGACCTCGCTCTTCCTGGCCGTCCTGCTGCTGTCGGCGGTGCAGCTGATCTGTCTCGGCCTGCTCGGCGAGTACGTCGCCCGCATCTACCAGACCGTGCAGAACCGCCCCACCTTCCACGTCGGGTTCGACTCGGCCGCGCAGCCCGGCCCGATGGAGATCCCGCAGCAGCGCTCGGCGGCCGCAGCGCGGTGACGATCGTCCCGTGGGTGGCGGTGGCGGCCGCGACCGTCTTCGCGCTGCTCCGGACCGGCACACCGCCCGGGGACATCGGGATCTACGCGGCATACCTGACGGTGGCCGTCGTTGTGCCGGGGACCCTCGTGCACCGGGCGGTCCGGGGCAGCCGCGGGAACCTGCCCGAGGACCTGGGACTGGGCGCCGCGACCGGGCTGCTGGTCCAGCTGGCCGGCTGGGCGATCGCCGCGGCCACGGGCCTGCAGCCGTGGCTGCGGTACTGGCCGCTGCTCGTGATCGCGGTGTTCGCGGCCGTACCGCCGCTGCGCCGGCACTGGCGGATCGCCGAGCCCGGGCCGCTTCCGGCGCGCTGGTCCTGGATGGTCTGCGGCGGCCTGCTGCTCGTGCTGCTCTGGGCGGCTTCGTCCTGGACGTCGGTGCCGCTGCCGCCCGCGGACACCGCCTACTACCCGGACCTCATGTACCACCTGGCGCTCGTGCACGAGATGACCCGCGCGATGCCGTTCGAGGTGCCGCAGCTGGCCGGGGAGACCCTGCGCTACCACTACCTGTCCGACGCCGACATGGCCGCTGCGAGCATGATCAGCGGAATCGCACCGGCGACGATCCTGCTCCGGCTGTGGCTGGTGCCGATCGGCGCGATCGGGCTGCTCGTCGTGGCCGCACTCACCCGCGAGCTCACCGGGAAGTGGTGGGCCGGGCCGCTCGCCGGGACGACGGCCATGGTCGGCATGCCGCTCACCCTCGGCGGGCCGGTCGAGGCGTACGGCGGTTCGGCGCTGGCCTTCAACAGCCCGTCGCAGACGTACGTGTTGCCGCTGCTGGCCCTGCTGGTCACGATGGCGGCCGACGTGGTGCGCGGTCGCCGGCTCGGCCCGGCCTGGTTCCTGGTGGCCCCGCTGGCGCTGGCGTGCGCCGGGTCGAAGGCCAGCGCCCTTCCGCCGCTGGTCGCCGGGCTGGTCCTCGGAGCGGTCGCGGCCCCCCGGCGGTTCCTGCGGACCGGCGCCTTCACGGTGCTCGTGGCGGCGGCGATGCTCGGTGGCATGCGGCTCTTCGCCGGTGGGGGAGCGGGCACGCTCGGGATCCAGCCGCTGAGCCTGCTGCGCTGGATCGAGCCGTACAGCGAGAGCCTGGGTCAGTGGGACGGGGTCGCCCCCAACGGTTTCCTGCCGCCCGGCGTCCGAGGGCTCGACATCGACGCGCGGTGGTTCGTGGCCTGGGTGGTGGTGTGGTGGCTGCTCATGCAGGCGCCCCGCCTGCTCGGCGTCGCAGGGCTCGGCGCACGCGGGCTGCGCCGCGACCCCGCGGCCTGGCTGCTGGCCGGCATGGCCGTCGCCGGAACCGCGGCGGCGTGGCTGCTCTGGCACCCGTCGGCCAGCCAGCTCTATTTCTTCCTCGGCGCGGCTCCGTTCGGGGTGGTGCTGACCGTCTGGCTGCTCGCCGACCAGGCGCGCCGCTGGTGGGTGCCGGCCGCCGGGCTGGCGGCCGGCGCCGCCTGGCAGATCGGGGCGCCCCGGGTGCACCCGCCCGCGATGCCGATGTGGTGGCGCGACTGGACGTGGCCGCTGGAGCTGCCGGTGCTGCGCGCGCTCGGCTTCGTGGCGGCGGCGGTGGTGCTGTCGCTCGCGCTGCGGCGCCGGATCCGGCCGGCGATCACGGCCGTGACTGCGGCGGTGCTCGGTGCGAGCCTCGCCGCCGCGGCGATCGGGTCCGGGAGCATCGTGTGGCGCGACGCGTACGGCCCGTCGTGGCCCCAGCCGCCCACGTCCCGCCTGCTCACCGCGGAGGAGATGACCGCCGCGCTCTGGCTGGACGACCATGCCGGTGCCGATGACGTCGTGGCCACGAACGTGCACTGCACGCCGATGAACCGCGCGAAGCCGTGCGACGCCCGCGCGTTCTGGGTGGCCGGGCTGGGCGGCCGCCGTGCGCTCGTGGAGAGCTGGGCGTACTCCGACGCGGCGGTCGCGGCCAACGGCGCCGACGGCCTCAAGTACGTCCTGCAGCCGCCCCCGGACCCGGCGACGTTCGAGCTCAACGAGCGGGTCTTCGCCGCCGCCGACCCGGCCGATCTCCGCACGCTGCACGACACGTACGGGGTCCGCTGGCTCTTCGCCGACAGCCGGGCCGGCGAGATCTCCCCGCTCCTCGCCGAGCGGGCGACGCTGCGCCTCACCTCGGGCCCGGTGACGATCTACGAGCTGTAAACCGGTGGAGCGGCGTCGCCGTGCGGCGTTAGCGTGCTGCCCAGCCGAGTCGTCCAGCCGGAGGCGCACCCTTGTACACCCTGTGAGACCTGCCGAGCACTGATCCATCTCGCGCGTCGCGCCTCCCGCGCCGCGCGTGCTTCTGCTGCGGACTCCTCACTGAAACCGGTGTACTGCCATGTCTCAGACCTGGGCAGTCGTGCCCACCTGCCTTCCTCTTGTCATCCGCCGTTGCCACGCCTGCGCGTCCGAGCGTTTCCGAGCGAACGGCAAGTTCCGCGTCAACGCCAACCACAAGCTGCTCGACGCCTGGCTCCTCGTGCTCTGCACCGGGTGCGGGGAGACTGCGAAGCTCACGATCTTCGAGCGGGCCGATGTGCGAACCGTACGGCCGGAGCTGCTCGACCGGCTCCATCACAACGACCTCGGCCTGGCCGCCGAGCTGCTCCAGGATCCGGTCGTGGCACGCCGTAACCGCATCGCCCTCGACTGGGACGGCGCCTGGCGGCTCGACACCGGCGAGCCGGAGGAACCGGAGCGCGAGGTGATCGACGTGTCGGTCCGCTTCGCGGCGCGGATTCCGGTCCGGCCGGTGCGGCTGATCGCCGAGGGCCTCGGCCTGCCGCGGGCCGAGGTCGAGCGGCTGATCGTGGCGGGGAGTCTCGTCTCCTCGGTCCGGTTGAGCGGCAAGCTCTCCGGCGACTTCACGTTCACGCTCAAGCGCTGAGCTGAGCCGGCTCAGCCCCGGGCGACGGCGGCATGGATCGTCGCTGCGATCTCCTCGAGGGGGTCGCCGTCGCCCGCGGACAGGTGGTTCCTCGTCACGGCGATCGCGAGGTTCAAGGCGGGATAGCAGCCGGACAGGCCGCCGCCGTCGCCGCTCCAGCCGATCCGGTCACAACCGGGCTGTGCCACGTACCCGAGGGTCTTGGGCAGGTCGCCGCCGACCGCCCAGTCCGGACCGCACGTCAGCGTCGTCGTGATCGTCTTGAGCCGCTCGGCGGAGATCAGCCGTACGCCGTCGACCTCGCCCATCAGCGCCGCGTACATGCGGGCGACGGCGCGGGCGCTCACCGTCGCGATCGCGGGGATGTGGGCGCGCAGGATCTCCCGGCGGTTCGCCAGCGCGGCGTCGGGGCGTACGCCGGGCGGCGCGACCGTGTCGAAGTTCTCCAGCTGCTCGCTCAGCGTCTGCAGCATCGCGGACCAGTTGCGGTCCTTGAGCCGGGCGACCCGGTTCACCTGCTCCGGGGGTACGCCGAAGAACAGCTCGCGGTCGGCGCCGAGCGGACGCGCCACCTCCTCGGCCAGCACCCAGGCGATCGGCTTGTGCGCGGCGCGGCGGACCACCTCGCCGATCAGCCAGCCGTACGTCCACTCGTGCAGACCGTGCCGCGTACCCGGTTCCCACAGCGGCACCGACCCGGCGATCGTCCGGCACATCGCGTCCCAGTCGAGCAGATCCTCCGCCGTCGTGTACGGCGGCAGCTGCGGCACCCCCGCCGCATGCGTCAGCGCGTGCCGCAGCGTGGTGTCCTGCTTGCCGTGCCGGGCGTACTCCGGCCACACGTCGGCGATCCGCAGGTCGTAGCCGAGCGTGCCCCGCTCGGCCAGGACGTGCACCGCGGTGCTGGTCAGACCTTTACCGATCGAGTAGCTCGGGAACGGCGTGTCCGGGGTGACCGGCGCGCCCGTCGCCTCGTCGGCGAGCCCGGACACCTGGTTGACGATCAGCCGCCCGTCCAGGTACGCCGCGACCTGGACGCCGATCTCGCGCCCGGCGCCGACGAGCCCGTCGATCCGCCGCTGCACCTCGCCGCGCAGGCCCGCCCAGTCGTCCACGAGCCCAGCATCGCGCACCCACCGGCGGTCCAGCAGGCGAATGGCGGCCGGATGGTCGGGTTAACCCTACCGCCGGTCGGCCGGTCAGCGGGATCGGCGCGCGGGCCTCCGGTGACTAGCGTCAACGCCATGACCACCAGCATCCTGCCCGCGCCGGAGCGCCGGGTCCCCGGCCTGCGGCTCCTGCGGCAGCTCGCCCTCGACACGCAGTTCATCCTGCTCGGCTTCCCGCTCGGCCTGGTCACCCTCGTGGTCTGCCTGACCGGGTTCGCCGTCGGCCTCGGCACGGCCGTCATCTGGGTCGGGGTCCCGCTGCTGATCGGCACGATCATGCTGGCGCGCGGCTTCGCGACGGTCGAACGGGCCCGGATCGCGCCGGTCATCGGCCGGCGGCTGCCGCACCCGTACTACAAGCGGGCCGGCGCGGGCGCGTCGTTCGCCCGGCGCACGCTGACCCCGCTGACCGACGGCCAGTCGTGGCTCGACCTGCTGCACGGGGTGCTGCGGTTCATCCCCAGCACGATCGCCTTCTCCTTCGCTGTGACCTGGTGGGCCGGCGCGCTGGGCGGGCTGACGTTCCCGCTGTGGGACTGGTCCATCCCGCGCGGGCCGGACAACACCGATCTGCCGGAGCTGCTGGGCATGGGCGACGCCTGGTCCACCCGGGTCGCCTTCTACATGGCCGCCGGTTTCTTCTTCCTCGGGACGCTCTACCCGGTCATCCGCGGGGCCGCCCTGCTCGAGGGGCTCTTCGCCCGCGGCCTGCTCAGCGGCGTCAACGAGCTGCGCGAACAGGTCGCCGAGGCGGAGGCCGCCCGCGACACCGCCCAGGCGCAGAAGGCCGCCGCCGTCTCCGCCGAGGCGACCGCGCTGCGCCGGCTCGAACGCGACATCCACGACGGCCCGCAACAGCGGCTGGTCCGGCTCGCCATGGACCTGGGCCGCGCCGAGCAGCAGTTCGCCACCGACCCGGACGCGGCCCGGGCCACGGTCGCCGAGGCGCTGGCCCAGACCCGCGAGACGCTGGACGAGCTGCGGGCGCTGTCGCGCGGCATCGCCCCGCCGATCCTGGTGGACCGGGGCCTGAAGGCTGCGCTCACCGCGCTGGCCGGGCGGTCGACCGTACCGGTGGACCTGGACGCCGAGCCGATGTCGCGGCTCGACCCGGCGGTCGAGTCGACCGCGTACTTCGTGGTCGCCGAGGCGCTCACCAACGTCGCCAAGCACAGCCACGCCAGCGAGGTGCACGTCAGCGTCCGCCGCTCACCCACCGGGCTCATGATCACGGTGGCGGACGACGGTGTCGGCGGCGCCAGCCTCGCGAAGGGCCACGGCCTCGCCGGCCTGGCCGACCGGGTCCAGGCCGCCGGCGGCGTGATGAACGTCGACAGCCCCGCCACCTCGGGTACGACGCTGACGGTCGCCCTCCCCCTCTAACTAGAGCTAGCGCCAGGGCACCGCGGTGTCAGGTCAGCTCAGGTGGTTGCCGGGAGTTGCTGGAGGATGCGGTTGGCTTGCCGACGGTTGGTCAACCGGACGAGGTTGGCGCGGTTGCCGTACTCATGGAGCAGGGGCGTGACGCGGGGCCTCATGCTGTGTCGGTACCCGAGGGTGTACTTGATGAATGACCAGGTGATGCGGTTGTAGACGTCATCGGCATGCTGACCGCCCCGGTAGCGCAGCCAGCGCTGCGCGATACCCCACAAGCAGGTTCGAGCGGACAAATCGAGGAAGATGAGGGTGTCGGCGCGTGCCACCCGGATTGACGGAATGGAGGCGTGGTTCCCCTCGATGGTCCACCGGTCGGCGGCTACTAGTTCGTGTTGCAGGACCGCGAACTTTTCCGGCGGGGTGGGGTTCCAGGCCTCGTCGTAGTACAGGGCGTCGAGGTTGGTGACGCTCATGCCGAGGTGGCGGGCGAGGACGGTCCTGCGCGAACTGCCGCAGCCGCTGATGGCGATTCTGTCCACGGTTGGCGACCGTAGTCCTTCACTCGTCGGGCAAGACCGGCGCGCCGACCGTTGACGGCACCATGAAGTTCGTGCTTGCCGGCGTTATCCATATTCGCGCCAACCGCAGGGAGGTCGCCGCCGAGTGAGATCGAGGTATGGACTCGAACAATGCCGGGTCAGCGTGCCTCAGTCCCAGCAGCGGCGTTACAACTTCGAGGTGCGGCACAAAGGCAAGTCGCCGTAGGCGAGATCACCGGCGATTTCCCGGACAGCAGGCGGGTCGTATGTGTGTTTGCCGATGACTTCCGTTATGCGCCTGAAGCTCACGAGGTCTACACCACGGTCCGCTGCAGCAGCGCAGTAGTTCTTGAAGCGCAAGGTCAGTTCAGCGTGGCCGGGCTCAGGTGGGCGACTTAGGGCTAACGCCGCAGCCTTGCGGCGTTCATGATCGAGTTCCGTACGTCCGCACATCGTCTTGGTGATGGCCTCAGCTTCGGCAAAGGTGCGTGTGCTAATGAGCGCTTGCGCGACTTGATTGAGGCGGAGGACGGAAGAACTCGCCAATGTGTAGGCCGTGGCGCTTGCTGCGTTCAACGCAATAAGGGCGCCTTTGTCCCTGATCTCGGCGTGGCCCCCTACGCCTTTCGCTGCAGCTGCGATCAACATGGTGGCTTCCGAGGGATGGAATTCGAGAGCGCCAAGATAGGGATCCACGTTGGTGACATCCAGTTGCAGGCAGGTGGCGCCGGCCTCGATGAGGTCGTGATGAACCGTATTTGCCGCGAGTTCACCATCGAGGCCCGGGCCGAGGACAGCGACGGTCGTTGGGACCGGCAGAGCGGTTACTGCGGCCAGCGCCAGTGAGTCGCCAAGGGGGCTGAGAAGGGTGGGCTCGTCGCCCCGCGCGGCTACGTCTCCTCCGACATCGACCAGAACGACCTCATCGGCATTCAGCGCCTCAAGCAATTCTGTGAGCTGTTGTCGCATGCCCTGGGCGCCGCAGCTGGGGTCCATAAGTACAAACTGTGCGTCGGTGTGTCGGGCGAGCAGCGTCAGGCCGGAAGTCCCTCCAGCCGGCAGCAGGCTGTCACCGCTGACCACCCAGCAATGTTCACTGATCTGTGTCAGGCGCTGGAAGTCCGCCGGGGTCCGCGGTCCTGGATGGGGATCGATGATGTAGCGGTCCCACGAGTAGCTGACCACGACTGCCGTCGAGCCGAACGGGCCGGCCGCGCTCCGGAACATCAGGGACGCCAGCGCGTCACCGCCACCGCCTGCAGCCACGTACACGGGTCTGCTCACGCGGCCACCTTACGACCATCCGGCTAGAGTGGCCACTGGACTATGCCGTTGGGTCGCCTGGAGGTTGCCGTGCCTGAGATCCAGGTCGCCTTGCCGAAGTATTTGCAGATCGCTAACCACCTGCGTGAACAGATTCTGAGAGGAGACCTCGCGCCGGGCGCCGAGGTTCCGAGTGAACGTCAGCTCGCCCAGGAGTGGAGAGTGGCGCGTCCGACCGCGTCGCGGGCCCTCGACACGCTCCGCCGTGAAGGGACTTTGGAATCGCGCCAGGGGGCCGGTACGTACGTTCGGGATGTCCAGGCCCACCGCCGCCCGCTGCATCGCTATCACCGGTACCGTCAGATGGGCGGTCAGTACGGTCCTGGCGAACGCCTCGCCATCGTTCGAGCCGAGATCGTCGATGCACCCGACTATGTGGCGCAGGCGCTGCGACTGGATGTTGGCGCTCAGGCGATGCTCCGGGAGCGGATCATCTCGCGTGGCGACTCCGAGCTGATCGAGATTGCCACCTCGTGGTGGCCGGCGAGTCTTGCTGGCCAGTGCCCACGATTGCTTGAGCCTGAGTCCCTCGGCGGCATGGGGAGCGTCCGTTACGTCGAGTCGGTGACTGGCCGGGTAGCGGCCTATGCCCGCGATCAGGTGGCAGCTCGTCTGGCTACACCGCAGGAGGTCGAAGTGCTCAAACTGGAGTCGCCAAGCGCCGTGCTTGCGTACCGGCACACCGTCTACGACCGCTCTGATCAGCCGCTCGAGTTCGCCGAGGCCGTGTACCCGCCCGAAGTCTGGACCATCGAGCAGGAGTACCCGATCGACTAAGCGGGCGCGGGGCGAAATCAGAGGTTGACTCTGTGAAGTGGACTATGCCACTGTGGATGAAGCGGCATAGTCCACCCCTTGGGCGCCGAACTGGGACCAGCGCCACCGATTCCGTCATGCGAGAGCACCAACTGCAAGCTGTGAGGAGGCGTCAATGTTGCTGCTCATTGTCGTTGGAGGCATCGCCGTCCTGGGCGCGCTTCCGCCGACGCGGTCGACAAATCTTCCCCCACATCCGCACCTCGGCAATCGAGAACCGCCGGTTTCTGCAACGCGCGGTGCGCTGGCTGACCGCCGAGGCCGGCATCCGCCAATTCCTCGACGTCGGCACCGGCATACCCTCCGCCGACAACACCCACGAAGTCGCCCAACGCCACGCCAGCGACGCCCGCGTGCTGTACGTCGACAACGACCCAATCGTCCTCACGCACGCCTGCGCTCTGCTCACCAGCCACCCCCTAGACCGCACCGAGTACATCGATGCCGACCTCAGATATCCGGAAACCATCCTCGACGACCCCACCCTGAAGACCACCCTGGACCTCACTCAACCAGTCGCATTCCTGCTCGTGGCCGTCCTGCACTTCCTCACCGACCACGACGACCCCCATACCGTCGTGACGACCCTGCTCGACCGGCTCCCTACGGGCAGCTATCTCGTGCTCTCACACGCCAGTCTCGAACTCCTGCCACCGGAGACCGCCGACGCTCTCACCAGCGGTGACATCCCCGGCCGCGGTGACTTCACCAGCCGCACCCACCAGCAGGTGGAACGCTTCTTCGGCGACCTTGACCTCGTCGCACCAGGCCTTGTTGTCGCCAGCCAAGGCGCCCGCCACCGGTGAGCACACCAGCCCCTCCGGAGCAGGTCGCCGCCTACGCCGGTGTCGCCCGCAAGACCCATGATGCGAGGCCGCCGCTGGCCATTTGACTCCGCCGATTCCAGCGGCCCGCCTTAACCATCGGATTTGCTCGCAGGGGCGAGCAGTCGCGGGACAAATCCTCGAGGAATCCACCGAAATCACGCCACAGGCAGAGGAGAGAAGACCGTGCTGAAGATATTGGTCACGGGCGGCGCCGGATTCATCGGCTCGCATTTCGTCCGGCGGCTGCTCGGCGCAGGCGGCAGCGCCCGGATCACCGTCCTCGACGCACTGACCTACGCCGGCCACCTCGGAAACCTGAGTGCCGCCGCCCTAGAGGACGGCCGAGTCACGTTCGTGCAAGGCTCGCTGAACGATCGGGCAATCATCGAGGATCTGGTCGCCGGGCACGACACCGTCGTGCATTTCGCGGCCGAGTCGCACGTGACCCGCTCGCTCGGCGACGCCGGCAGCTTCGTACAGACCAACGTGCTGGGCACCTATCACCTGCTCGACGCGGCCCGCACCCACGGGGTCGACAAGTTCGTGCAGGTCTCCACCGACGAGGTGTACGGGCCGGTGCGCACCGGCACGGCCCACGAGGACGACCCGCTACGACCTACCGTGCCGTACGCGGCGTCGAAGGCGGCCGCGGAGATGATCGCGATGTCGTACTTCCACACCTACCAGGTGCCGGTTTGCGTGACCCGCTCGTCCAACATCTACGGCCCCGGCCAGCATCACGAGAAGCTGGTGCCGCTGTTCATCACGCGGCTGCTATCGGATAGGAGGGTGACCCTGCACGGCCGCGGCGAGCACGTGCGCAACTGGCTGCACGTGGAGGACAACTGCCAGGGCATCGACCTGGTCATGCGCACCGGTCTGCCCGGCGAGACGTACAACATCGGAGGCGGCACCACCAAGACCAACAAAGACCTCACCGCGATGATCCTCGCCGCGTGCGGCGCCGGCTGGGACGCCGTCGAGTACGGCCCGGACCGGCAGGCCAACGACATCCGGTACGCCGTCGACTGGAGCAAGGCCCGCGAAGACCTCGGCTACCAGCCCACCTGGACGCTGCAGGACGGCCTCGCCCAGACCGTGCAGTGGTACCGCGAACACCGCGACCGCTGGGACACCCCGCAGCCCGTTACGGTCGGCGCGAGAGCCGGCACGGAGGGGTCCGGCGATGCCTGCTGACCTGACCGCCCGGCCGATCCTGGTCACCGCCGTCGGCGGGGCACCGGGCTTCGACCTGGCCCGGATGCTGCTGGACCGCGGCTACCCCGTCATCGCCGCTGACGCCGACCCGTACGCGGCCGGTCTGTTCCTGCCCGGCGTCACCCCCCGCGTGCTGCCGCTCAGCGGCGCCGACCACTATGCCGCCGCGCTACTCGAGCTCTGCCGCACGCACCGTCCTGCCGCGCTGATTCCGACCGACGAGGGTGAGATCCTGCGGCTCATCGACGTGCGCGAGCGGATCGAGGCGCTCGACGTGCGCACCTGGCTGCCCACCCACGACGCCGTGAGCGCCTGCCACGACAAGGCCGTCTTCCACCAGCGGGCCCGCGAGCACGGCATCCCGACGCCCCGCACGTGGCTGCCGGATCAGCTCGGCTGGATCCCCGACGGTCTGGACCTGGTCGTGAAGCCGCGCCGCGGGCACGGCGCACAGCAGGTGCAGTTCTGCCGCACCGCCCGGCAGGCGCGGCTGCTGTGCGAGCTCGTCGACGACCCGATCGTGCAGGAACGCATCACCGGCACGGAGTTCACCGCCGACTGCCTCGCCGACCGCACCGGCACCGTATCGGTGATCCCGCGCCGCCGCCTTAGGGTCCGTAACGGGCTCGCGGTGGCCGCCGCGACTTTCCGCGACGACCAGGTGG
Organism: Actinoplanes sp. NPDC049316; assembly: GCF_040677315.1. NCBI lineage: Bacteria > Bacillati > Actinomycetota > Actinomycetes > Micromonosporales > Micromonosporaceae > Actinoplanes > Actinoplanes sp. NPDC049316. The sequence continues at coordinate 334,071 of NZ_JBFAQM010000005.1, forward strand.
CGGAAGCGGTGACCGCCACCGTGCGCGCCGTCGGCATGACCGGGCTGTGCTGCGTGCAAGGCTTCCTCACCGACAGCCCGGATCGGATCGTGATCACCGAAGTCAACGCGCGGATCGCCGGCGCGTTCCCCGTCAGCGTCGCCGCGGGTGCCGACCTGGTCGGCCAGTTCCTCAACGGCGCGTTCTCGCTGCCCGTCGACCACGACCGGCTCCGATTTAGCCCCGAGATCTACCTGGTCAAGTATGTGGAGACGCTCGCCGCCGGCGCGATGCCGCTGGCCGCGGCCCGGCCGGTCGGCTCGCCGATCCCGGCCGAGGTAATCGCGGGAGGCCTCCGATGACGCTGACGCTCACCGGCGGCGCAGGACGCAACGCCGGCCCGATCCTGCACGGCCCAGAGATAGACGCAGTCGCCGACGCACTGCGCGCCGGACACTACGGCCACGGACCCCTCACCGAACACTTCGAGCACGCGCTCGCCGCGTTCCTCGGCGTCGCGGACGTCGTGACCGTCGCCTCCGGCACCACCGCCATGCACCTGGCGCTTCTCGCCGCGGGCGTCGGCCCCAAGCATGAAGTGATCGTGCCGTCGATGACGTTCTGCGCCTGCGTGCAGGCCATCGTCGCCACCGGCGCCCGGCCCCGCTTCGTCGAGGTGGACCCGGCCACCCTCTGCGTCCGCGCCGACGACGTCCTCGCCGCGGCGACCCCGGCAACCGCGGCCGTCCTGCCGGTCCTGTTCTCCGGCCGGGCCGTCGACCTGACCGGCATCCAGCAGCAGCTCGACGAGCGCGGCATCACCATCGTCGAGGATGCCGCGCAGGCGTTCGGCTCCGATCTCGCCGGCCGCCTGATCGGCACCAATCCGAAGCTGATGACGTGCTTCTCGTTCGGACCGACCAAGAACCTCACCTGCGGCGAGGGCGGCGCGATCGTGCCCCGCACCGCCGAGGAAGCCGACCTGCTGCGCCGGCTGCGGACCGTCGGCATCGCCCAGAGCCTCGCCCAGCGCGCCGAAGCCACCAGCTACGAAGTCGCCGGGTTCGGGCTACGCGCCCACCTGTCTTCGCTGTCCGCCGCCATCGGGCTAGTCCAGCTCGCCCGCTTCGACGACGCACGCACCCGCCGCCGGCAGCTGTGGGCGGCCTACGCTGCCGCCCTGGCCGGCACGCCGGACGTTCAGCTGACCGACGTCGACATCGCGCACACCGTCCCGTTCAACCTCGTCGTGCAGGTCCCGAACCGCGACCGGGTCTTTCACCGGATGCGCCAGGCCGGCATCGGCGTCGGCGTGCACTACCCGCCCAACCACCTGCAGCCGGCGTTCGCGCGCTGGTCCACCAGCCTTCCTGCGACCGAGCAGATCGGACGCCAGGTCATCAGCCTGCCGTTCCACCCCTCGCTCAACTCCGGCAATCTTCAGCAGGTCGTCACGGCTCTGCGCGATGCGCTGACCGCCTGACGCCGGCCCGGCAACGCGCACGTTAAGCCGTCGACGCCGGGCGGCCGCGTCAATCCCGAAAGGATCTCCTCGTCATGCGTCCTGAATTGCAGCACAGCATCGCGCCCCTGCGGCCCACGACCGCCAAAGTGCTTGCCACCGAGCTGTCAGCTCAGCTGAACCACCTCCGCCCGCAACCGGCCCTGCAGCTGGCGGCCATGCGCGAGTTCGTCGCCCGACCGGACACCGCCAGCTGGACCGCGGAGACCATCCGGCGCATCCTCAGCGACCGCGGACACCTGGCCGAGATTGCCGCACAGTCCTTTGCCCACCCGAACGGGTTCGACTCCATCGTGCTGGAGAACAGCCTGCCCAGCCACCGCGTCCGGCTTCACATCTGGTGGCCCGAGACCCAACTGGTCACCGAGGACGTCCATAACCACGCCTGGAGCTTCGCCTCCCGTGTGCTGTCCGGCGCCCTGCACTTCAGGACCTACCGTCCGTCCGGCAAAGGCACACCCTTCTTTCACTACCCGTACCGCTACGGCGACACCGGCGCCTGCGCCGGTAACCATGCCGACACGGTCAATCTGGTCATCACCTTCGACGGCTGCTTCCCCGCGACCATGTACTACAGCTACGACCTCAACGAGCTGCACCGCATCGCGCCGATCAAGACCGACCAGCCGGTCGCCACGCTGGTCCTCACCGGGACGCTGCAACGCGACGGCTCGGACGTCTACACCGAGCAGGCTCGCCACGGTGAGGGCTACCGGCTGCTGAAGGAGCCGTACACCGCGAACCAGTTGGCCGATCGGCTGCGCCGCTACCTCGCATGCCTCTGACCCGGGCGGCTCGCACCGCCGCCAATGCCGTGCACCGGGAAGCAGCACGCTCCATGCCGTCCACCACGTCTGCCGCCCGCAGGATCCTGGTCGTCTGCCTCGGCAACCACTGCCGCAGCCCGCTCGCCGCGGCCGTCCTGGCCCGCCGCGGCGGGAGCGCCGTCGAGGTGCACTCGGCTGGGCAGGCCCCCCAACACGTCGACCGGCCCGCCCATCCACTGATGGTCGCCGCGGCCCGCGAGATCGGCTACGACCTTACGGACGACCGTGGCGTCCAGCTCACCGCAGACCTGCTCGGCTGGGCGGACTTGATCCTGGCCATGGATTAGGCGGTCGCCGAACAGCTCCAGCTGCGCGCCGCACCGGCCAGCCAGCCCAAGATCCGCACCTATCTCACCGGCGCCGACGTGCCCGACCCTTGGGGAAAGGCGGCTGCCGATTTCGCCGCATCCGTGGCCCTTGTCGATGTCGGCGCGGCCTAGCACCTTGACATTTCCCTACTCCACGATCAGGCGTTCCCGGCACAACGAGGTCGCTAAACTGCCCCAACTCATCCGGTAAGCCCTCGCAATCCCTCTCGGAGTGGCCAGGCATGTCCCTTCACAGCGCGCAACGCCTCCATGCCCTGCGCATGATCGTCACCGGGGGCGGTACCGGCGGACACACGTACTGCGCCCTCACCGCGGTCACCGCCCTTCAGGCCCGGCTCGCCGAAGCCGGCGCCGCGCCCGAACTGCTGTGGGTCGGCGTCGCCCACGGCCTCGAGGCCGCCGTCTCCCAGCGCCACCACATTCCCTTCAAAGCAATCACCACCGGCAAACTGCGGCGCTCGCTCAACCCTCGCGACGTGCTCCGCAACCTCGTCGACGCCTTCCGCATCCCCCTGGGCGTCGCCCAAGCCGCGTTCACCGTTGCTCGTACCCGGCCTGCGGTGGTGCTCAGCACCGGCGGATACGTCTCCGTCCCGATCGGGCTCGCCGCCCGGCTCTTCGGTGTGCCTTACCTGCTACACGAGCAGACCCTCATCCTCGGGCTGGCCAACCGCATCCTCGCCCGGTTCGCCACCCGCATCCTGCTCAGCCACGAAGCATCCCTCGACCACCTCCCAGCTCGGGCTCGGAGCCGGGCGGTCGTCACTGGCAACCCGATCCGGCCGGCGGTCCTGCACGGCAACCCGGAGAGAGGGCTGGCCGCCTTCGAGCTTGACCCGGCCGTCCCGCTCGTGCTCGTGACCGGCGGCGCATCCGGCGCCCAGCAAGTCAACCGGATGCTCGCCGCGGCTCTACCCGACCTCCTGTCCCACTGCCAGATCGTTCATCAATGCGGCAGCCTCAGCCATGCCGAGATGCAAGACACCGCCCGGGCGCTACCCCCCCATCTGGCACATCGCTACCACATCGTCGACTTCATCCACGACGAAATGCCCGACCTGCTCGCCGCAGCGACCATCGTCGTCGCACGCAGCGGCGCCGGAACCGTCGCCGAACTCACCGCCCTCGGCAAAGCCTGCATCCTCATCCCCTACCCTCACGCCGCCGGCGACGAACAACGCATCACCGCCCGCCATCTCGCCGAACAACACGCCGCCATCATGCTCGACGGCGCCCAAGCCACCCCCGCACATCTGCACAACGCGATCAGCTCCTTACTGGCCGAACCGCACCGCCGCACCGCGCTCGCCGCCGCAGCCAAAGCCCACGGCCGACCCACCGCCGCCACCCAGGTCGTCACAGAGGTTTTGGCGGTCGCGGCCCACGCCAGCCGCTGACACCGCTTCCACGACGATGGAGCCTGTCACGCGCAGAGCCGAAGGCGCCGCCGAGCCATCGGTGGTTAGAAGATCGTCAGATACGGGCTGCCGCCGGTGACCATCTGACCAGGTCACCTTGTCGGCGTCGCGACACCGCCCCGCACGAGGGCGCCGCTACCCTCTCCTCACAGCCACCGCAGTCGCGGAGATCGCCAGCTAGCCCCCTCTGGCTGCGGGTCCGCCCGCTAGGCTCGTCGCCATGCGGGTGGTGATAGCCGACGACGCCGTGCTGCTGCGCGAGGGGCTGGTCCGGCTCGTCGAGGAGAACGGCTGCACCGTCGTCGCGGCGGTCGGCGACGGGCCGTCGCTGGTCGAGGCGATCGCCCGGCACGAGCCGGATGTGTCCATCGTGGACGTCCGCATGCCGCCCACCCACACCGACGAGGGCCTGCGTGCCGCCGTCGAGGCCCGTGGCCGGGTGCCCGGCAGTCCGGTCCTGGTGCTCTCGCAGTACGTCGAGGTCGAGTACGCCGACGACCTCCTGGCCGATCGCCTCGGCGCGGTCGGCTACCTACTCAAGGACCGCGTCTCCGACGTCGCCGAATTCCTCGACGCGCTGCGCCGGGTCGCCGCGGGCGCGACGGTCCTCGACCCCGAGGTGGTCGGCCAGCTCCTGGTCCGGCGCCGCCGCGACGACCCGCTGCGCAACCTCACCCCCCGCGAGCGCGAGGTCCTCGGGCTGATGGCGGAGGGCCGCTCCAACACCGCGATCGCCCGCAAGATCGTGGTCACCGACGGCGCGGTCGAGAAGCACGTGCGCAACATCTTCACGAAGCTCGACCTCCCCCCGGACGACGAACAACACCGCCGCGTCCTGGCCGTCCTGGCCTACCTGCAGCAGGGCTGAGCAACGGGTTGGTGGGGTTAGCCCTACCCCGGACCGGGATGGTGGCCGGTTCGTTTCGTCGCTTGCTGATCCATAGCGTCAAAACCCATGAGGAACAGGGAGAACGTCACTGGAATAGCGGCCCGCGCCGCTGTCTGGAGTGCGCGGCACCGCGCTCTGGCGATCCTCGGATGGATCGCCTTCGTCGTCGGCGTCACCATCCTGAGTGGACAGATCGGCACCCGCGAGGCCGGCTCCGCCGACATGGGGCACGGCGAGTCCGGCCGGGCGGACCGGATCGTCGAGCAGGCCGGCTTCCCCGTACGCCCCGCCGGCGAGATGGTCCTCGTCCAGGGAGCGGGTCGCGAAGCGGCGGTCGCCGACGTGACGCGGACGCTGAAGGCGCGGCCGGAGGTCGACGGGGTCGCCGATGCGCTCACCTCCGAGGACGGCGGGTCGACGCTCGTGCCGTTCACGATCAAGGGTGACCCGGAGACCGCGAAGGACCGCGTGCAGCCGGTGCTGGACGCCGTCGCCGGGGTGCAGGCGAGGCATCCGGGTCTCTACGTCGCCGAGGCGGGCGACGCGAGCGGCGACAAGCTCATCGGCGACGCCCTGGACGAGGGCCTGACGCGGTTGTCGCTGCTGTCCATCCCGATCACGCTCGGCATCCTGCTGGTGGCCTTCGGCGCGGTCGTCGCCGCGCTGCTGCCGGTCGGGCTCGCCGTCACCGCCGTCGTCGCCGCCATCGGCTTGCTCGCGGGGGCGAGCCGGCTGGCGCCCACGACGGACTCGACGATGCACGTCATGCTGCTGGTCGGCCTCGCGGTGGGCGTCGACTACTGCCTGTTCTACATCCGCCGGGAGCGCGACGAGCGGCGCAAGGGCGCCGATCCGCACCGGGCGCTCGTCGTCGCCGCGCAGACTTCGGGACGCTCGATCTGGGTGTCGGGCCTGACGGTGATCGTGGCGATGGCCGGGATGTTCTTCACGTACGACGCAACGTTCACCAGCTTCGCGGTGGGCACGATCCTCGTCGTCTCGACCGCGGTGCTGGGCTCGCTGACAGTGCTGCCCGCGTTGCTGTCGGCGCTGGGCGACCGGGTCGACGCCGTGCGGATCCCGGGGCTCCACCGGCGGCGCACCGACGGGCGGGTGTGGAACGCCGTGCTGCGGATCGTGCTGGCCAAGCCGCTGCTCTCCGCGGTGGTCGCGGTCGCGGCGCTGGCCACGCTGGCCGCGCCGATGGTGGACCTGCGGACGAAGGGCGAGGGGCTGGAGGACCTGTCGACGAACGTGCCGATCGTGCAGGCGTACACCAGGATCAACGCGGCCTTCCCGGCCGAGACCTCGCCGGCCGAGGTGGTCGTGCAGGCGCCGACCGTGCGCGGCGCGGTGTTCGGCGCCCGGCTGGCCGAGTTCAAGCGGGCGGCCGCGGCGACGGGACGCCTGCGGGAGCCGGTCGAGGTGCGGGTCAACCCCGCCGGGACGGTCGCGGTGGTGTCGGTGGGCCTGGCCGGCACGGGCAACGACCGTACGTCGGAAGCGGCGCTGCGGACGCTACGGGAGAGCGTCGTGCCGCAGACGTTCGGGAAGCTGGCGGGCGCGACGGTGGCGGTGACCGGTGACACGGCCGGCAACGTCGACTTCAACGAGCGGCTGGACGCCTCGATGCCGTGGGTGTTCGGCTTCGTGCTGGGGCTGGCGTTCCTGCTGCTGCTGGTCTCGTTCCGCTCGGTCGTGGTGGCGGCCACGGGGGTGGTGCTGAACCTGCTGTCGGTCGCCGCGGCGTACGGCATGCTCGTCTGGGTCTTCCAGTACGGCCACTTCGAGTCGCAGCTGGACTTCACCGCGACCGGCGGGATCACGAACTGGATGCCGCTGTTCCTGTTCATCATCCTGTTCGGGCTGTCGATGGACTACCACGTGTTCGTGCTGAGCCGCATCCGCGAGGGGCACGACCGCGGCCTGCCGACGCGGGAGGCGGTGGCCCGCGGGATCGGCGGCACGGCCGGGGTGATCACCAGCGCGGCCGTGGTGATGGTGGCGGTGTTCGCGCTGTTCGCCACGCTGCCGCTGGTCTCGACGAAGGAGCTGGGCGTGGGGCTGGCCGCCGCGGTCCTGCTCGACGCCACGATCATCCGGGCGGTGCTGCTGCCGGCGGTGATGGCGCTGCTCGGCGAGCGGAACTGGTGGCTGCCGCGCTGGCTCGGGTGGCTGCCGACGGTCGCCCACGAACTCCCGGCGGCGCCGGAAACGCAGGAGGACCGGGAGCTGGTCTCCGTCGCCTGACGCCGGACAGCACAGGGCGACCGCCGCGGCGGTCGCCCTGTCGTCGGTGCCGTGCTCAGCTCTTGAACGCGTCCTTGATGTTCTCGCCGGCCTGCTTGAGCTTCGAGGAGCTCTGGTCGGTCTTGCCCTCGGCCTCGAGCTTCTCGTCGTCCGTCGCCCGGCCGACGCCCTCCTTGACCTTGCCGCCGAGCTCCTCGGCCTTGTTGTCGATCTTGTCGTCGGTGCCCATGCGAACCTCCAAGGGAAGCGTGCGTACGCACCTTCTCCTACCCGCGACCGGCCACCGGCAACCCTGGAAGGGCCGGCGTGAGCGAACCGCCCGCCGCGAGCAGCTCGCCGAGCATCTCCGGCGGCATCGGCCGCGCGAAGTGGTAGCCCTGCGCCGCGATGTACCCGAGCGCCAGCAGCTGCTCCGCCTGGTCGGCCGTCTCCACGCCCTCGGCCACCGCGTGCAGCCCGAGGGCCTGGGCGAGGTGGATCACCGCCGCCGAGACCGGCACCCGGTCGTCGATCTCCGACTGGGTGAACGAGCGGTCCAGCTTGATCTCGTCGATCGGGCAGTCGTGCAGCAGGGTGAGCGTCGAGTGGCCGGTGCCGAAGTCGTCGAGCGAGATGCGCACGCCCAGCGCCCGCAACCGGTGCAGGGTGACCACCGGCTGGCCGCCCTCGAGCGCCATCGTCTCGGTGATCTCCAGGACGACGCGGTCGGCGGGCAGGCCGTATTCGGCGAGCAGGGCCGCCACCTCGTCGGCGAAGCCGGGTTCGCGCAGGTCACGCGCCGACACGTTGACGTTGAGGACGCCGGGGGCCGCGTCGCCGTGCTCGGCCATCCACCGGGCGAGCTGGGCGAACGCCGTCCGCATGACCCACCGGCCCAGCGGCACGATCAGCCCGGTGCGCTCGGCGACCGGGATGAACGAGTCGGGGGCCAGCGCGCCGCGGAGCGGGTGCGCCCAGCGGACCAGCGCCTCCGCGCCCATGATCCGGCCGTCGTCGAGCGCCACGATGGGCTGGTACAGCAGGAACAGCTGATCGTCTGCGATGGCCTCGCGCAGCTCGGCGCCGAGGTGCGCGTGGTCCGCGCCCGCGGTCGCCATCGTGGGGACGTAGTGCAGGTACGCCGTCCCGGTCAGCTTCTTGGCGGCGTACATGGCGACGTCGGCGCGGCGCAGCAGCACGGACTGGTCGTCGCCGGTGTGCCCGTCGGCGATCCCGATGCTCGCTCGGATCGGCAGCTCGTGGCCGCCGGCGTGGACGGGCTCGTGCAGCGCCTGCACCATGCGGTCGGCGGCGAGGTCAGCGGCGTGCGGGTCGGCGTCGTCGAGGACCACCACGAACTCGTCGCCGCCCAGCCGCGCGACCGTGTCGCCGGCCCGTACGCACGCCGCCAGCCGCTGTGCCACCTCGGTCAGCAGCAGATCGCCGACCTCGTGCCCGAGGGTGTCGTTGACCTCCTTGAAGTCGTCCAGGTCGATGAGCGCCACGGCCACCGGCCGGTCCCCGGGCGCGGTCAGCGCCTTGTGCAGCCGCGTCTGGAACAGCGCCCGGTTCGCCAGCCCGGTCAGGGCGTCGTGGGTGGCGCTGTGGTCGAGGCGGGCCAGCAGCCGGCTGTTGTCGCGGAACGCGATGAGCTGGCGGAGGACGACGAGCGCCGTCAGCAGCACCGCGGAGCCGACCACCACCCCTGTGTCCGAGCTGTGCGTCCAGGTGACCCACACGAGCAGCCCGTCGACGCCGGCGACCGCCGCGTACGGCAGCAGGCTGAACGACCGCCGCCGGGGCTCGACCGTGCCGCGGGTCCGGCGGGTGGCCGCGCTGCGTTGCCGGGCGGCGGCGATCGCGGCGATCCAGTAGATCAGCGGGGTGCTGACCATGTCGGGGAACAGATTGACGTCGACGGCCTCGAAGGTGGGCCGGGACATCGGCGCCACGGACCCCACGAACATCGCGACGCCCAGCAGCCGTAGCGCCGAGTTGGCGATGTACGTATGGCTGGAGGCCACGAACTTCGCCACGGCGAACACGGCGAGCATCGCGATGACGGTCACCATCAGCGACAGGTAGACACGGGTGCCGTCGTTCTGCCGCAGCGCCGGCTGGGTGCTGAAGTGCCAGAGGAACACCGCCGCCGCGAGCATCACGGTGGCCGCGTCCAGCACCACGCGTACCAGTTCTCCCGGCGACTGGCGGTCCAGGGGGAGGCGGAACAGGGCGTACATGATGATCAGCACGCCGAGCCCGCACGTGCCCAGCATGACCGCCCCGGTCTGCCCGCCGCGCGGCTCGGCCTCGGCGAGCACGTCGACGGCTTGGGACGAGATGCCCACCCAGATGAACACCAGGGCGGCGGCCACGTGCCGCCAGAACCGCCGGGTGGGCAGCGGCAGGGTCTCCGTGCGGGCCGTGCGGACCAGCTCGACGAAGAGGATGACCCCGCCGACGACGCTCGGCAGCCAGAGCAGCACGCGCGGGCCCACCGGGTGCACGAAGTACACGAGGAACCAGGCCGCCGCGAGACCCGCGCAGGCGCCGGATGCGCGCAACAGGCGATCGGTCGTCACGTGCACCCCTTCAAGCGGTCAGGTCCGGTACCGCACAGATCGGTCGCCGGAGGGCCCGCGTGAGGAATTGCGGCTCGCCTCGCCCCGGACGTGTCCCGGCCAACCCCGGTTTCGCCGTTCGTCACCTTGGCCGTCGAGCGTGATGGGCATGAATGCCGTGCTGCTGTCGGTGATCGTCCCGGTGTACGGGGTCGAGGGCTACCTCTACCAGTGCCTGGAGTCGATCCGCGCCGGGCTGACCGCCGAGGAGTCGGCCTCCGTCGAGGTCATCGCGGTCGACGACGCCTCGCCGGACGGCTGCGGGGACATGCTGGACGCGTACGCGGCCCGCCACGGCGACCTGCGCGTCGTGCACCTGAGCAGCAACGTCGGCCTGGGGCCGGCCCGCAACGCCGGCCTGGCCGAGGCGACCGGCGAGTACGTCTGGTTCGTCGACAGCGACGACTGGCTGCCGGCCGGCTCGGTCCGGGCGGTGCTGGAGCGGCTGCGCGCCGAGCGCCCCGACGTGCTGCTCGTCGACCACCTGCGGGTGTACGAGAACGGCCGGCTGGAGCCCGACGCGAGCAGCTCCGCGCTCAAGGACCCCCGGCTGCCCAGCCTGATCAAGGTGCAGCACACCGCGTGGAACCGGATCGTGCGCCGCGGGCTGCTGGCCGAGCTGGATCTGCGCTTCCTCCCCGGCTGGTACGAGGACGTCCCGTTCAGCAACCCGGTGCTCATCGGCGCGCGGACCGTCGCCGTGCTCGACCGGGTCTGCTACCACTACCGCATCGGCCGGCTCGGGGCGATCACCGCTACCCGCAGTGAACGCCACTTCGAGGCCTTCGACCAGTACGACCGCATGCTCGCCTGGGTGGACGCCCGGAACCCCGAGCCGTGGCTGCGTAACCAGCTGTTCACCTTGATGGTGAACCACCTGCTGGTCGTGGCCGGCAACGACGGGCGCCTGGAGCCGGGCGCGCGGCGGGCGTTCTTCAAGCGGCTGGCCGCGCACCACCGCCGCCACCTGCCCGCGGGCCACCCCGGGGACGCGGGGATCAAGCACCGCCTGGTGCGCCTGGACAACTACCCGCTGTACGCCGTGCTCCGGCAGGCGTACCGGATGACCCGGCGCGACCCCGAGCTGTCACCTGTGGTTTCCCCGGCCCTCGCCTCCACGCCACAGCGGGCTCAAGCAGCCTCCCTACGGTGACGCGGTGCTGCGAGCTGCCGTCGATGCCGACCGGGACACCGTCCTCACCTGGCGTAACCACCCGGACGTCCGCGCGGTCAGCCTGACCACGCACGTCATCACGCACCAGGAGCACGCGAAGTGGTGGGACGCCGCGCTCGCGGACCCCCGGCGGCACATCCTGATCTTCGACGACAAGGGCGTCGTCATCTTCGACCTGCGCGAGGACCCGCCGAGCTGGAGCTTCTACCTGGACGTCGCCGGGCTCGGCAAGGACCTCCTGCCGACCTGGATGCGCCTGGAGCAGGCCGCGGTCCGGTACGCGTTCGGCGAGCTGGGCCTGACCCGGCTGGGCGGCGAGACGCTGGCCACCAACAAGCAGGTGATCGCCCTGCACCGGCGCTTCGGGTTCGTCGAGACCCGGCGTTACGAACGGCTGATCGACGGCACGCCGCAGACCGTGGTGTGGACCGAGAGGGGAACTGAGCAGTGATCGTCGACGACGTGGAGATCGGCGCCGGGCGGCGGCCGTACATCGTGGCCGAGATGTCGGGCAACCACAACGGCTCGCTCGACCGCGCGCTGGCGCTGGTGGACGCGGCGGCCGAGGCCGGGGCCCACGCCATCAAGATCCAGACGTACACGGCCGACACCATGACCGTGGACGTCAAGCACCCGCGCTTCCAGATCTCCAAGGGTCACGAGCTGTGGGGCGACGAGTACCTCTACCAGCTGTACGAGCGCGCGCACACGCCCTGGGAGTGGCACGACGCGATCTTCGACCGGGCCCGGGAGCGCGGGCTGACCCCGTTCTCCAGCCCGTTCGACCGCACCGCGGTGGAGCTGCTCGAGAAGCTCGACGCCCCGATGTACAAGATCGCGTCGTCGGAGATCACCGACCTGCCGCTGATCCGGCTCTGCGCGAGCACCGGCAAGCCGTTGATCATCTCCACCGGCATGGCGAGTGTGCAGGAGATCGCCGCCGCGGTGGACGCCGCCCGCGGCGCCGGCTGCCGGGACATCGTCGTGCTCTCCTGCACCGCGTCGTACCCGGCCCCGCCCGAGCACACCAACCTGCGGCGCATCCCCGTGCTCGCCGAGACGTTCCGGGTGCCGATCGGGCTCAGCGACCACACGCTCGGCATCGGCGTACCGGTGGCCAGCGTGGCGTTCGGCGCGTGCCTGATCGAGAAGCACGTCACGCTGGACCGCGGCGACGGCGGCGTGGACTCGGCCTTCTCGCTGGAGCCGCAGGAGCTGGCCGCGCTGGTCGTCGAGTCCGAACGGGCCTGGCAGGCGCTGGGCACGACCGCCATCGGCCCCACCGAGGCGGAGAAGGAGGGGCTGCGGTTCCGCCGCTCCCTGTACGTGGTGACCGACGTCCGCGCGGGCGACCCGGTGACCGAGGAGAACGTCCGCTCCATCCGCCCGACCGGCGGCCTGGCCCCCGACGCCATCGGCCTGGTGCTCGGGCGCACCTTCCAGCGGGACGCGGCCAAGGGCACGCCGCTGTCCTGGGACCTGATCTGAGAGGCACGGAACAAGACGGTGTGGCTGAACGCGAACAGCAAGGAGCTCCAGTGGTTCCTGGAGTCGGCGGCGGTCTACTGGGAGAAGAACCTCCCGCACCCCGCTGACGACGCGGTCGTCGTGGTGGAGGCCTTCCACCAGGACATCCGCGTGAACCTGCGCAACCTGGCGTTCGCCAACGCCATCCGCAAGCTGCACCCGGCGCGGATGGTGGTGCTCACCGGCGTCGAGGACGCCTGGATGCGCACGCTGTGGAAGGGCTTCGACGTCGGGGTGGTCCGCAAGGTGTCCGAGGCGTTCGCCGCCTCCGAGGTCATCGACGTGTGGGACCGGGTCCGGCAGTCGGCCACGCCGGCCCGGGCGGACGAGACGATCCTGGCCTACACCGACGCCACGTACTGCCGGCTGGCCAAGGTGCCGCGGCTGCCCGACGGCTACCAGGCGCGGCCGGACTACAAGCTGCGGCACACGTACGCGACCCGGCTCGCCGACTTCTACGAGGAGCTGATGCGGCGCAACGTCGTCGCGCTGGTCACCAGCCACGTCGACTACGACCAGTGGGGGCTGGCCGTCGAGTCGGCCCGGCGCGCGCGGATCCCGATCATCCACACCCAGCAGACCGGCTGCCTCAAGGCGTACGGCCTCTACCCGGAGACCGACACCGGCACCGGCACGTTCCGCGAGGAGCTCACCCGGCAGATCGGCGACGTCTTCGAGACGCAGATCTGGCCCCGGAACGACAAGCTCCGGCCCAGCGCCGAGCTGGTCGCCTGGCGGGCCAAGGTCAACCTCGGCCGGCCGAGCTGGTGGCGCGGCGGCGTCACCGCGTCCGTCGACCTCAACAACCCGGCCGAGCGGGCGCGGCTGCGCACCCACGTCGTCGACCGGCTGGGCTTCGACCCGGCCCGGCCCGTGGTCACGGTCTTCAATCACGCGGTGTCGGACGCGCTCGGCACCAACCGCGAGCTGTTCCCGAGCCTCGCGGACTGGTTCGCCGACACGGCCGCGCACGCGGCCGAGAACACCGACGCGCAGTGGCTCTTCCTGGACCACCCCAGCCAGGCCCTCTACGACTCGACCGGCTTCTTCGACTCGGTCGCCGCGACGTACAAGCGCGTCAAGCACATGGCGTTCCGGCCGAGCGCCACGCTGAGCAAGAACGCGCTGTGGAGCCTCACCGACCTCGGCGTCACCGTCCGGGGCAGCGTCAGCAACGAGCTGCCGGCGTACGGCATCCCGGTCATCCAGGCCGGCTGGTCGGAGTGGAGCTCGTGCGGGCTGTCCACGGTCGTCGAGGACCAGGACGCGTACTGGAAGACCCTCGAGCAGAGCATCGCCGCGATCCGCGACGGCGTCGACCTGGTGAGCGAGGAGCAGGTACGGCGGGCCCGGCTGTGGCTGTGGCTCTACCGCAGCGGCACCGACGTGGTCACCCCGCTCGTGCCGCAGTGGGAGGTCTGGCCGGCCGACACGCTGCTCAAGACCATGCGGGCGACCTTCCGGCACATCGAGGCCGACGCCGACCCGCTCTTCGCGTCGGTCGAGCGCATGTGGTCGCGCAGGGAGCCGATGCTGACCCGCACCGACTTCCGGACCCTCGGGACCGGCGCATGATCGGCGCCTGGTTCGGCACCGACTACGACGAGCCGCAGCACGTCATCGAGGGTCTGCCGATCGAGGTCACCAGCGGTCACGACCCGGGCCTGGGCATCGTCGACCAGGTGGTGCGCGGGCAGGGCATCGTCGGCCGGGTGACCGGCGACCACGGCGCGGTCGGGCTCAAGGTCAGCAGCCCCGGCGCGGCCACCCGGGTCGCCGTGCAGATCCACCTCGACGAGGTCGGTACCCGCTGGTGGTCCGACCGGGTGCGGCCGTCGCGGCTCGCCCCCGAGCTGCCCCGGGTCGTGCTGCTGCGCGCGCAGGGCCGGCTGCGCGGCGCGGCCGTGCTGGCCCGGCGGCAGGGACTGCGGCGCGCGGGCGGCGCGAAACTCACGCTCGAGTTCGACCTGACCGCGGCCGAGCTCGAAGGCGACGGCCTGCTGATGGTCGAGCTCGCCGAACCCCCGCGACCCGCGTGGGCCGACGGCCGCTATTCCGCGCGTTCCGCGCTCGGCGTGCGGATAGACAAGATTTCGGTACGGGCACAGCAATCCACAACCGCAGCACCGGCCGACACCCCGTCCACGGGCTGCGACCTCGCCGTCGTGCCCCTCGACGCGTCCGAGCGGTTCCGCCTCGACCTGACCCCGGTGACACCCGCACCGCCGCTGCCCCGGTCCCCGTCGAACAGGTGGACCCGCCGCAAGCCCGCGCGCGCCGGTTTCAAGGTGCTCCGGGCCGCCCGCCGCGCCGGGACGCGGGTGGTGGCCGAGGTGCACAAGTCCCGCCCCGACGTCCGCGGCGGGGTGCTGGCCGTCGACCTGCTGACCGGCGTACCCGTGGGGCTGGAGGTCGTGGGCCGCGATGCCGGCGGCCTTGAGCTGCGCCGCACCGGCCCGGCCGAGGGGCCGGTCCTGGTCGGCCTGGACCCGGCCGACCGGGGGCTGTCCTGCCGCGTCGTGGCGCCGCGCCGATGATCCACCGACCGGTGCTCGGCGCCGACCCGGGCCGCAACCGCCGCCGGCTGCAGGAGGTGCTGGACACGGTTCCGGCCGGAAAGCTGGAGTTGCCGCCCGGCACGCACGTCGTCGCCGACGGCCTGCGCGTTCCCGCCGGCTGGACCGTGCGCGGTTCGGAGGTGGCGGGCGCCAACGGCGGTCCCCCCGGCACCTGGCTGGAGTCGACCGGCAGCACCGGCCACCCGGTGCTGCACATCGTGGGCTCCGACGTGTCCGTGAGCGACCTGGGCCTGCGCCCGCCGCCGGCCGACCCGGGTGAGCACGGCGGCGACCGCGGCACGGCGATCACCGTCGGCGACTACCTCTACCCGGCGACTCCGGAGTGGATCGGCGGCGTGGACATCCGGCGCGTGCACGTCGAGCGTGCCGGGGAGAAGCACGCCAACTGCATCGCGCTCATGGGCGCCGTACGCGACATCTCCGTGCACGACGTGACGATCCGCGGTGGCTACACCGGCGTCGCAGTGCACTGGGGCGCCGTGGGTGCGGACGTGTCCACGATCGAGGGTCCGACGTACCACCCGCACCGGCTCACCGTCACCGACCTGCGGGTCAGCGACGCGATCGAGGGCTTTTACCTCAGCTCGGTGCACGACGTACGGGTCGAGGGCGCCTGCCTGCGCGACGTGGAGATGGGCTTCCGCCTCCTCCCGGGCGACAACACCGACCGTTTCGTGACGTCGGACGCGGTCGGCGCGGCCATCGACATCTCCGGCGTCTGCGTGCGCTGGCGTGGCCCCAGGTACGCGGTCCGCGTCGCGGGCTGGGGCCGCAGCGAGGTGGATGGCCTGGTCAGCGTCCTGCGCTACCGCGACACCACCATCCGCGACTGCACCCTGCGCGGGACCGGCACCGGCGACTCGTGGTCGCCGGTCGTCGTGGAGCGGGCCGAGGGTGTGACATTGCGCGACATCGTCACCGCATCGGATCACTCCACAGAGCCGGGTGCCTGCTGTAGGGTCGCTGCCAAACCGTCGGTGTAATTGACGCTCCTGAAATTTTTCATGGGTTTCCGCCCGGCGGGCGCAGAACGAGGCCGGGGGTGAACGCCGCCACGTCCACCCCCGGCCTCCCGCACCCCCGCCGGATCAGCCGACGTCCACCAGCTCCCGGGCCTGCTCGGTGCGCGGCGTGACGACCGTGCCCGGCGCGGCGTGCCGGCCGCGTCCCCGCAGCAGGCGCGGGGTCCACCAGTTCGCGTCGCCCAGCAGCGTCATCAGCGCCGGCAGCACGACCGCGCGGATCAGCGTGGCGTCCAGCAGGATCGCGGCCGCCAGGCCCACCCCCAGCTGCTTCATGTCGATCGTGGACAGTGTCGCGAAGATCGAGAAGACCGCGACCATCACGATGGCGGCGCTGGTGACCACCCCTGCCGAGCCGGTGATGCCCTCGGCCACGGCCTCGCGGTTCGGTACGCCGCGCAGCACCGCCTCGCGGATCCGGCTCACCACGAACACGTGATAGTCCATCGACAGGCCGAACAGGACGACGAACAGGAACAGCGGCAGCCAGGTGACGATGGCGCCCATCGACGTGAAGCCCAGCGCGCCCTCCGCCCAGGTGTTCTGGAAGACCAGCACGAGCAGGCCGTACGCCGCACCCGCCGAGAGCAGGTTCAGCAGGATCGAGGTGAGCGCCACGACCACCGAACGGAACGTCCATGCCATCACCAGGAACGTCAGCAGCAGCACGAACCCGACGACGATCGGGAGCTTGTGCCAGATGTGCGTGGCGTAGTCCTCGCTGTCGGCCACGCCGCCGCCGACCGCGTACGAGGCGCCGCTGAGCCCGCCCAGCGCGGCCGGCACCAGGTCCGCACGCAGCCGGTGCAGCGACTGCACCGCCTCGTCGCTGCGGGACGTGAACGGGGTGGCCAGCGACAGCACGGTGACCCGCCGGTCCGGGGAGACCTCGATGTCCGGCCCGGTCTGCTCGGCGGCGGCGAACAGCCGGTCGCCCTCGGTGCTCTCGGCCAGCCGGGTCAGCGCCGCCTTGACCGCGGGCGCCCGGTCGGCCGGGGCCTGCACGGCCACGACGTGGGTGGTGCCGTTGCTCGGGTACGCGGCCGTCAGCCGGTCGTACGCCTGCATGGCCGGGGTGGTGCGGGGCAGGTCCTCCGTACCCGGGAACTTGAGCTGCATCCCCAGCGCGGGCGCCGCGAGGGCGAGCAGCAGGCCGACGCTGACCAGCAGGGTCGGCAGCGGCCGGCGCAGCGCCGGGCGCAGCACGACCGACCAGAAGCGGCTGGGCTGCACCTGACCGTCCGCGGTGGTACGCCGCGCGGCCAGGCGCCACAGCAGCGGCACCCGCGGCCGGTCCACCCAGCGGCCCAGCTTGGCGAGCACGGCCGGTAGCACGGTCAGCGAGCCGATCACCGCGACGGCGACCACGAGGATCGAGCCGACCGCCAGCGAGGAGAAGATGGCGTCGTTGGCCAGGAACAGCCCCGCCATGGCGATGACGACCGCCGTGCCGGAGACCACCACGGCGTGCCCGGACGTCTCGGCGGCGAGCTCGACGGCGTCGACGTGGCCGCGCCCCCGGGCCCGTTCCTCCCGCTCCCGGCGTACGTAGAACAGCGAGTAGTCGATCCCCACCGCCATGCCGATGAGCAGGATGACGCTGGAGGTGGAGTCGTTGGCCGGGATCAGATGCGACGCCACGGTGGACAAGCCGATCGCGGCGGCCACCGAGGACAGCGCCAGCAGCACCGGGATGCCGGCGGCGATGAGCGCGCCGAACGCGATGACGAGGATCGCCAGCGTCACCGGCAGGCTCAGCAGCTCCGCCCGCTGGAAGTCCTTGCCCAGCGTGTCGTCGAGCGCCTTGTTGATCGACGGGCCGCCGACCTCCTCGACGCGCAGCGCGGGGTACTGCGACTGCACCTGGGCGGTCGCCGCGCGCAGCGGCTCCACCCGGTCGGACGCGGTCTCCGGGTCGCCGCCCATGGTGATCGGCACCAGCAGCGCCGAGCCGTCGGTCGCCGGGATCGCCTCGCCGACCTTCGCCACCCCCGGCACGGTCCGCAGCCGGTCGGCCGCGGCCTTCGCGGCGTCCCCGGCCACCTTCTTGTCGAGGGCGCCCGACCTGGCGGTGATCAGGACGTTGTCGACGGCCGGCTCGTCCGCGAACCGGCCTTCCTCGATCATGACGCCGGCCCGTCCGGACTCGCCGACGGACATGTCCTTCGCGGTGGCCTCCTGCAGCCCCGCGGCATTGCCCCCGGCGAAGCAGACGGCCACGAACACCACCCACAACGCCACCGCTCGCCACGGATGCTCGGCGCTCCACCGCGCCAGCCGTACTGTGACCGGTCGCCCGCCCATCGCTGGATCCCCCCTGCTCGATGCTGTGTCGCACCTGAACCTAGGCAGGGCGGGAGCTGGGAACATCCGGGTCGGACCCGCGCTGCACCCCCAATCGGGCCGAGGGTCTTCTCAGGGCAACCCCTAGGCGCGGTCGCCGAAGAGCAGGTCGTCCATGGCCGTCTCGGTCAGGGGTTCCGCGAAGTAGTAGCCCTGCCCGAGCTCGCAGTTGCCGTCCGTCAGCTCGCTGAGCTGGCCGGCGTCCTCGATGCCCTCGGCGACGGTGGACAGGCTCAGGGCCTGGCCGAGCTGGATGATGCCGAGGGTGAGCGCCGCGGCGGCCGGTTCGTCGCCGACGTCGTCCACGAAGCTCTTGTCGATCTTGATGATGTCGACCGGGAACCGGCGCAGGTACGCCAGCGACGAGTAGCCGGTGCCGAAGTCGTCGATGGCGAGCCGGACCCCCAGCTCCTTGATCTGCTCGAGCTGGCGCAGCGTCGACGGGCGGTGGTCGACGAGCAGCGACTCGGTGAGCTCGACGACGAGGCAGCTCGCCGGCAGGCCGCTGTTCTCGAGCGCCGACGCGACCATCGCCGGCAGGTCGGGCTGGTCGAGCTGGACCGCGGACATGTTGACGCTGACGCTCAGCGGGCGGCGGTCGCCGCGGCGGGTGTTCCAGACGGCGACCTGGCGGCAGGCCTCGCGCAGCACCCATTCGCCGATGGGCACGATCATCCCGGTCTCCTCGGCGAGCGGGATGAAGTCGAGCGGCGGGATGATGCCGCGCTCGGGGTGCTGCCAGCGGACCAGCGCCTCCAGGCCGATGATCTCGCCGGTACGCAGGTGCACGATCGGCTGGTAGCGCAGCTGGAACTCGTGACGTACGACGGCGCGCCGCAGGTCCGCCTCGAGCTGCAGCCCGGCCTGGAAGGACACCTGCATCGCCGGCTCGAAGACCTCCACGCGGTCCTTGCCGTGCTTCTTGGCCTGGTACATGGCGAGGTCCGCCTGCACCATCAGCTCCTGCGCGTCCTCCACCCCGGCGGCCGGCTGGTACGCGACCCCGATGCTGCAGCTGACGAAGGTCTCCTTGCCGACCAGCTCGAACGGCTCGCGCAGGGCCTCGATGATCCGGTCGGCCACCGGTACGGCCTCGTCCACGCCGTGCGCCATCGGCAGCAGCACCGCGAACTCGTCGCCGCCCAGGCGCGCCGCGGTGTCGGCCGAGCGCAGGCAGGCGGTGATCCGTTCGGCCACCCCGACCAGCAGCTGGTCGCCGGCCGCGTGGCCGAGGGAGTCGTTGACCACCTTGAAACGGTCGAGGTCGACGAAGAGGACGGCGACCCCGGCGCGCGCCTCGGCCGCGGCGATGAAGGCCCGTTCGAGCCGGGTCATGAACAGCGCCCGGCTGGCGAGCCCGGTGAGCGAGTCGTGGAACGCCTGGTTCATCGCCTCGAGCGTCTGCGCGTCGGTCAGCGCGAGGCTCACGTGCTCGGCGAACGCGTGCAGGATGTCCTGCGCCGGCTTGTCCCACTCGCGCGGGGCGATGTACGTCCCCACGGTGAGGCAGCCCATGACGGTGCCGTTCTCGTGCACGGGCACCGCCATGACGGCCTTCATGTGCGAGCGCACGACCTCGGGGATCGCGATCGGGGAGTTCGCGTAGTCCTCGACCATGACGAGCTCGTCACCCATCACCGCGAGCCCCGCGACGCCGGCCGACGGCAGCGGCACCCGGTGCATGCGGGGCAGGATGTCGGGCGCGAAGCCGACGCTGGACACCATCGTGCCGACCGAGGGGTCGTCGCGTTCCAGCAGGTTGAGCGAGGCCATCTCGACGCCGAGCAGGTCCGCGGCGGAAGTGGTGATGGAGTCGAGGATGTGCTGCAGCGGCGCCCGGCGGGCGATGAGCCGCTGTACGCGGGTGAGGTGGTCGAAGAGCCGCTGCCGCTCGTGCAGCGTCTCCGCGAGCCGGCCGTTCTCCTCGGCCTGCAGGCGTTCGGCCGCCATGAGGTGCAGGGCCTGCAGGCTGAGTTCCAGGACGCGGGCCATGCCGCGCAGCAGGCACACCTCCTCGTCGGAGAAGGCGCCCTCGACCCGGCCGAGCACGAGCAGTCCGGCCGCCGGACCGTCGACGGGTGCGTACGCGACCTCGTACGAGGTCTCGCTGAGCTCGAGGCTGCTGCGGTGACCGGCGGCGATCTCCTGCAGCGCGGCGACGGGCACGTGCTCGGCGGGCAGCCCGACGGAGGCGACGACGCCGGAGTCGATGGTCAGCACGGCGATGTCCGCGCCGAGGGCGCGCGCGGCGCATTCCACGGCTGCGTACTGCGCCGCGGGTCCGTCCGGCCGGTCGGCCACCGCGGAGAGGAACGCCGTCAGTTGCCGGGTTGCGAGCATGCCCATGACCCCGTTTGTCGGTCCGGGGCCCGGGGAGCTGAGCGTTTTCCGTGACCGTTTTGGTCAAGCGGCACCGGCGCGGCGCCCGGAGAACCCGCCGAGAGCGGCTCTGAGGTCCATCTCACGCCCGAAACCACACACCGCGGGCTACCGAGCTCACACCGGCGGGCACGAAGCGGGCACCGTTTTCGACCATTCGGGCACCACCTTCGTCCGTTTTCGTCCGTTCGTGAGATGATATTGCGCGGACCCGGGCCACAGGTAAACGGTCAGAGACCCACCGAATCACCGTGGCTTGTGATGGGGACCACACGTTTCCCCGGTGTTACAAATGGTCCACGGCAGGAGCGCTCACCTGCCGATACCGGTGGCCGGAGGTGCGCATTGAATGCGGAGGAGCGGCAGCATCAGATCGTCGCCCTGGCGCGGCGGCAAGGTGAGGTCGACGTCGCGAAACTGTCCGCCGAACTGGCCGTCTCCGCGGAAACCATTCGTCGTGACCTGCGGCTGCTGGAAAAGCACGGACTGCTGCGGCGTACGCACGGCGGCGCCTATCCGGTCGAGACCGCGAAATTCGAGACCGATCTCGCCATCCGCACCACCCGCGGGGTCCCCGAGAAAAGGCGCATCGCCGCCGCGGCCGCCGGTCTGCTGGGCGACGCCGAGACCATCTTCATCGACGAGGGGTTCACGCCGCAGCTGATCGCCGAGGCGCTGCCCACCGACCGTCCGCTGACCGTCGTGACCGCCTCGCTCAACACCGCGGCCTGGCTGTCCACCAACACCCCGGTCACCGTGCTGCTGCTCGGCGGCCGGGTCCGCGGGCGCACGCTGGCCACGGTCGACCACTGGGCCAGCACGATGCTGGCGGGCTTCGTCATCGACCTCGCGTTCGTCGGCGCGAACGGCATCTCCCGGGAGGCCGGCCTGACCACCCCGGACCCGGCCGTCGCCGACGTGAAGGCGCAGGCGGTACGGGCCGCCCGCCGGCGCATTTTCGTCGGCCTGCACACGAAATTCGGCGTACGGACGTTCTGCCGTTTCGCCGAGGTATCCGATTTCGAATCACTGGTCACGGACACCGGTTTACCGGCGTCCGAGGCGCACCGCTATTCACGACTCGGTCCTCAGGTGATCCGGGTCTGACCTCGGTACAAAACGCAATCAGCGCTTGATCGGCGCGGCTCACGCATGTCTTAAAACGGAGGATCTGTCGTGCAGAAACCAGGTAAGAGACTCTCGATACTGATTGCGGGGGCGACCGCGGGAGCGCTGGCGCTCTCCGGCTGCTCCGGCGCCGGCTCGACCGGCGGTGGCGATTCCTCGGACAACACCATCACCGCGCTGATGGTCGGCAACCCGCAGATGGAGGACATCCAGAAGCTGACCGCCGACAACTTCACCAAGCAGACCGGCATCACGGTGAAGTTCACGATCCTCCCGGAGAACGAACTGCGCGACAAGGTGACGCAGGACGTCGCCAACCAGGGCGGGCAGTACGACGTCGCGACGGTGGGCGCGTACGAGGTCCCGATCTGGGCCAAGAACGGCTGGCTGCACGAGCTGTCGACGCAGGCCGGCGCCGACGCGAACTACGACTCCGCCGACCTGATCAAGCCGATGGTCCAGTCGCTGACCGGCGACGACGGCAAGATGTACGCGGCGCCCTTCTACGGCGAGTCGTCGTTCCTCATGTACAACAAGGAGATGTTCGAGGCCAAGGGCCTCAAGATGCCGGAGAAGCCGACCTGGGCCCAGGTCGCCGATTTCGCGAGCAAGCTGGACGACAAGAAGAACGGCGTGGCCGGCATCTGCCTGCGCGGCCTCCCGGGCTGGGGTGAGCTCTTCGCCCCGCTGACCACCGTGGTGAACACGTACGGCGGCACCTGGTTCGAGAAGGACTGGACGCCGAAGGTCAACGCCCCCGAGTTCAAGGAAGCCACGAACTTCTACGTCGACCTGATCAAGAAGTACGGCGAGTCCGGCGCCCCGCAGGCCGGCTTCACCGAGTGCCTGAACACCTTCGGCCAGGGCAAGGCCGCCATGTGGTACGACGCCACCTCGGCCGCCGGCACGCTCGAGGACCCGAAGGCCTCCAAGGTCGCCGGCAAGGTCGGCTACGCGTACGCCCCGGTGAACAAGACCGAGTACTCCGGCTGGCTGTGGACCTGGGCGTGGGCCATGCCCAAGACCACCAAGAAGGCCGACGCCGCCTGGAAGTTCATCTCCTGGGCCACCAGCAAGGACTACGAGCAGCTCGTCGGCAAGAACCTCGGCTGGTCCCGGGTGCCCTCCGGCAAGCGCACCTCGACGTACTCGATCCCGGAGTACAAGGAGTCGGCGAAGGCGTTCGCGGACGTGACCCTCGGCTCCATCGAGCACGCCAACCCGCAGAACCCGGGCGTGCAGCCGCGGCCGGCGCTGGGTGTGCAGTTCGTCGGCATCCCCGAGTTCGCCGACCTGGGCACCAAGGTGTCGCAGGAGGTCAGCGCCGCGATCGCCGGCAGCAGCACGGTCGACAAGGCCCTCACGGACGGTCAGAAGCTCGCCGAGGACGTGGCGAAGAACTACAAGTAGCGCTCACGGGGGCGCCGCCGTTCGCGCGGCGCCCCCGTGCCTACCGGAAGGCCGACCAATGACCGATGTCATCACTCGGACGGATCCGAAGCCGCAGGCCCCGGTCGCGCCCGCCAAGGGCGGGAGCGCCAAGGAGCGCTGGGTCCGCCGGGCGCCGCTGCTGCCCGCCCTGATCTTCGCCATCGTCGTGACCCAGGTGCCGTTCCTGGTCACCATCTATCTGTCCACCCTGGACTGGAACGCGCTGCGCCCGGGCGACCGCCCGTTCGTGGGCCTGGACAACTACGTCACCGTGCTGACCGACAGCCGGCTGCGGTCCGCGCTGCTCAACACGGTGCTGCTGACCGCCGGCGCGGTCATCTTCTCGATGATCCTCGGGCTGATGCTCGCGGTCCTGCTGGACCGAAAGTTCGTCGGCCGGTCGGTGGTCCGCACGCTGCTGATCACGCCGTTCCTGGTCATGCCGATCGCCGCCGCGCTGCTGTGGAAGCACGCGATCTACAACCCGGCGTACGGCCTCATCAACGGGCTCTTCGGCGGCTCCACCGACTGGATCTCGTCGTACCCGAAGGCGGCGGTCATCACCACGCTGGTGTGGCAGTGGACGCCGTTCATGATGCTGATCCTGCTCGCCGGGCTGCAGTCGCAGAGCGAGGAGGTGCTCGAGGCCGCCCGGGTCGACGGCGCGAACGCCTGGCAGATCTTCGTCCGGATGACGCTGCCGCACCTGCGCCAGTACCTCGAGCTGGGCGCGCTGCTCGGCTCGATCTACCTGGTCAACACGTTCGACGCGGTCTTCAGCATCACCCAGGGCGGGCCCGGGTCGGCGACCACGAACCTGCCGTACGAGATCTACCTGACGACGTTCCGCAAGTTCGAGTACGGCGAGGCCTCCGCCGCCGGCGTGATCGTGGTGATCCTGACGATCATCGTGGCGACGTTCGCCCTGCGCGTCATCTCGAGCCTGTTCCGGATGGAGGAGAGCCGATGACCACGCTCGCCGCGCCCGCGAGGCGCCGGCTGGCCAGCTCGGTCTGGGGGATCGTGGCCTGGATCGCGGGGATCGTCTTCGTGTTCCCGGTGATCTGGATGGTGCTGACCAGCTTCAAGCAGGAGCAGGCCGCCGCCAGCAACCCGCCGACGTGGGTGTTCACGCCGACGCTCGACCAGTACGCCACGGTCTTCGACCGCAACATCACGCCGTTCCTGCTGAACTCGCTCATGGCCAGTGTCTTCTCCACGCTGCTCGTGATCGTGCTGGCCACGCCGGCCGCGTACGCGTTGTCGCTGCGCCCGGTCGCGAAGTGGACCGACGTGCTGTTCTTCTTCATCTCCACCAAGATGATGCCGGCGGTCGCCGCGCTGTTGCCGGTGTATCTGCTGGTGAAGAACCTCGGCATGCTCGACAACATCTGGACGATGGTCATCCTGTACACGTCGATGAACCTGCCGCTCGCGGTCTGGATGATGCGCTCGTTCCTGCTGGAGGTGCCGCGCGAGGTGCTCGAGGCGGGCGAGGTGGACGGCGCCGGCCTGCTCACCTCGATCCGGAAGATCATCCTGCCGATCGTCTCGCCCGGCCTGGCGGCGACGGCGCTGATCTGCTTCATCTTCGCCTGGAACGAGTTCTTCCTCGCGGTGAACCTCACCGCGACGAACGCCGGCACCTCGCCGATCTTCCTGGTCGGCTTCATCTCCTCCGAGGGCCTGTTCCTCGCCCGGCTCTGCGCCGCGGCGACGCTGCTCTCGCTGCCGGTGCTCATCGCCGGCTGGCTGGCGCAGAACAAACTGGTCCGTGGTCTGTCGATGGGAGCGGTGAAGTGAAGGCAGCCGTGGTGGTCACGCCGGGCACGATCGAGATCCAGGACCTGCCGGACCCGGCGCCCGGCCCCACCGACGTGGTCGTCCGCCCGGCCGCGGTGGGGATCTGCGGCACCGACCTGCACATCATGGACGGCGAGTTCGCGCCGGCCTTCCCGATCGTCCCGGGGCACGAGTTCGCCGGGGAGATCGTGGCAGTGGGCGCGGAGGTCAGCGGGTACGCGGTCGGCGACCAGGTCGCGGTCGACCCGTCGCTGTACTGCGGGCACTGCTACTACTGCAAACGTGCCCGCGGCAACCAGTGCGAGAACTGGAACGCGATCGGCGTCTCCAAGAGCGGCGGGGCGGCCGAGTACGTCCTCGCCCCGATGGCGAACCTGTTCAAGCTGCCCGCCCACCTGTCGGCGAGGGACGCGGCGCTGATCGAGCCGCTGTCGTGCGCGGTCCGCGGTTTCGACGTGCTGCCGCGGAACATGGCCGACACGTTCCTCATCTACGGCTCGGGGACGATGGGCCTGATGATGCTGGAGCTGGCCAAGCGGGCCGGCGCGGCGTCGGTGTCCGTCGTGGACCTCAACCCGGCCCGGCTCGAGACGGCGAAGCGGCTGGGCTGCTCCGCCGCGGCCACCAGCGCCGACGAGTTCGACGCCCCGCGCGGGTGGGACGTGGTCATCGACTGCACGGGCGTGCCGGCCGCGATCAAGGACGGGTTCGGCCGGGTCGGTCGCGGCGGGACGTTCCTGCAGTTCGGGGTCTCCGCGTACGACGCCCGGGTGGAGATCGAGCCGTACGAGATCTACCGCCGCGAGATCACGATCACCGGGTCCATGGCCGTGCTGCACAGCTTCGACCGCGCCGGCGAGCTCATGGCGTCCGGGCTGCTCGATCCGGAGGTGTTCGTCAGCCACCGGTTCCCGCTGGCGTCGTACGCCGAGGCGCTGGAGCAGTTCCGGGCCGGCGTGGGCCGCAAGATCCTGATCGAGCCCTGAGTCGCGGACATCGGCCGGCCCGGGCGGGGGCCGGCCGGTGTTCGTGCCAATCCTCTCACTATTAGTTATTTCATCGTCACAAGACGTTGTCAGCGGTGCCCGCGATCGGGATCAATGGAGCGATGTCTCCGCGACCCGCGCCGCTCGTGTTCTTCGCGCTCGCCACGGCGACCCCGTTGACGATCGTCTCCGTCGCCGTGCCCGCCGCGTACGCCGGCGGTGGCCCGCTCGCCCTCCCGCTGCTCTTCGCCGGCCTCGGCCTGCTGCTGCTCATCGGCATCCCCGGGTACGCCCGCATGGCCCGCCGCCTGCCGCATGCCGGCGCCCTGTACTGCTTCATCGCCCGCGGCCTCGGGCGTCCGTTCGGCGTCGGGGCCGGATGGCTGGCGCTGCTGTCGTACAACGCTCTGCAGATCGGGCTCTACGGCGTGGTCGGCGCGGCCGCGGCGCCCCTGGTGCGCGCTCCCTGGTGGACGGTGGCGCTCGCGTGCTGGGCCCTGGTGGCGGTCTCCGGGCTCGTCCGCATCGAGGTCACGGCCTGGGTCCTGGCCGTGCTGGTGGTCGCCGAGATCGCGGTGATCTCCGGGTACGCCGTCGCGAACCTGCTCGACCCGCCCGGCGGGCGGCTGACCGCGGCGGCGCTGGATCCGGCGTACCTCGATGTCTCCCGGCCGGTGCTCGGCCTGCTGCTCGTCGCCGGGGCGCTCGCCTTCGTGGGCTTCGAGACGACGGCCGCCTACGGCGAGGAGGTCCGTCCGAGGCGCCGGGTCGGCCGGGCGGCCGCGCTCTCCGTGCTCGTGCTGACCCTGCTGTACGCCGGCGCGAGCTGGGCGATGACGGTCGCCGTCGGGCCGGACCGGATCGCCGCCCGCGCCGCCGCCCGCGGGCCCGAGCTCGTCTTCGACCTGGCCGCCGCGCGCTTCGTCCCGGCGGCCGTCACCGCCGGCCGGATCGTGCTGGTCACCGGGCTGCTCGCCGCCATGCTGGCGCTGCACCACACGGTCGTGCGCTACATCGTCGCGCTGGCCCGAGAGCGGGTGCTGCCCGCGGGACTGTCGCGGGTGCGCCCGGCGTCGCTCACCCAGAGCCTCACGGCGGGGCTCGTCATCGCGGGCGGCGTGCTGACCGGTCTGCAGGCCGTCGTGCCGCTCGGTCAGCGGCTGGCGCTCGGCGGCGGGCTCGGCGTCCTCCTGCTGATGACCGGGACGTCACTGGCCACATTGCTCTTCCTCAACCGCCGTCCGGAGGGGGAGGGGTTCCTGCGCCGGTTCGTGTCGCCCGGGGTGGCGACCGTCGGGTTCGGCGCGCTCAGCTATCTGGCGTACCAGCACTTCCGGGAGCTGATGATCGTGTCGGCTGCCGCGTTCGTGCTCGGGGTCGCGTACGCGATCGTCCTGCGCCTGTCTCGCCCGGTGGTCTACGCCGGCATCGGGCTCGGCGGCCGGGCGGTCGTGGTGACCCCGCCGGCCGTGCCGGTACCGCGTCCCCGGCTGCCCGGGGCGCATCGGCCGGAACGCGTCAATCGGCTGGCCGGTTGACCGGTTGCTCGTCGCCGAAGAACTCCTGGATCTGGGTGAGCGTCAGGTAGCCCTGCTGCTCGACCTCGCCCGGGTCCGCCGGCAGCGGCTTGCAGGTCACCTCCGGGTCGCGCGCCTGCTCGGGGAGCTCCGGCAGCGGCGGCACGGGAGGTAGCGCCCCCAGCCCGATGGCCTCGCGGATGACCTCGAACATGCCGGTCACCTCCCGGACCGCGAGCGGGAAGAGCTCCGCCGGCCGGCGGCCCGCCCCGGCCGGGGCCGCGCAGGTGAAGTTGGCGCGGACCTTGCCGCGTACCTTCCGGATGTCGGCGCTCGGCCGCAGATGGTCCAGATGGCCCTCGGCGACGATGCCGAGCTCGCATTCCGGTACGCCGGAGTCGCGCCACCAGCGTCCCCAGGCGGGATCGGCGTCCAGCGTCACGACCACGTGCTGCAGCGCCACCATGTACGCCTGCGGCACCCGGCCGTCGACCGTGATCGTTCCCATGTGCGGATGCAGCCAGCGCGGTGCGCGAGCCCAGGAGTCCATCACCGCATGGTGGCACCACAATTGCGCTCAGTCGGTGCATATCGGATGGCGCGTCGGGGGCTTTATCGAGCGCAGGCGGTGGCCGCGTCGAGCAGAACGGCCGCCACGGCCCGGGCGGTGGCGCCCGAATTGACCCCAGCCCGGCTCGCCGCCGTCCGTGAGCCGCTCACCGCGGCGGTCGCGCAGCGGGTACGCCGGGCCTGACGCCGGCTCTTTCGTGGTAACGCCCCGGCGTGGACGGCCCTCATCGGTTGCTCCACGCCGGAGCATATGGGGCGAATCCCACACGAAGGGCTACGCATGAGAAGACTTCTGGCGACCGCCGCCACGATCGGTCTGGTGCTGAGCGGCGCCGCCGCGGCCGCCGGCGCCCCGTCCGGCCGCAGCGCGGCACCCGACCGCGGTGCTGCCGGGTACGCCGCCATCGCCTGGGGCGCGTGCGAGAGCCCCGGCCTGCGCGCCCGCGGCGCCGACTGCGGGTACCTCAGCGTGCCGCTCGACCACGCCCACCCCGGCGGCAAGAAGATCAAGCTCGCGGTGTCGCGGGTACGGCACACCGTGCCCGACAGCAAGTACCAGGGCGTCATGCTGGTCAACCCCGGCGGTCCGGGCGGCTCGGGTCTGACCCTGTCGGTGCTCGGCGAGTTCGTGCCGGGCGACGCCGGGGCCGCGTACGACTGGATCGGCTTCGACCCGCGCGGGGTGGGGGAGAGCAAGCCCGCGCTCGCGTGCGACGGCGACTACCTCGGGTACGACCGGCCGCCGTACGTGCCGACCTCCGCCGCGATCGAGAAGGCGTGGCTCAAGCGGGCCAAGGGCTATGCCGCCGCCTGCGACCGGGCGGGCGGCACGCTCCTCGACCACCTGCGCACCACCGACACGGTCGCCGACATGGAGACCCTGCGGATCGCGCTCCGCGCCGAGCAGATCAACTTCTACGGCTTCTCGTACGGGACGTACCTCGGTCAGGTCTACGCGACCCTGCACCCGGAGCGCGTCCGCCGGATGGTGCTCGACGGGGTCGTGGACCCGTCCCGGGTCTGGTACGACGCCAACCTCGACCAGGACGTGGCGTTCGACCGCAACATCAAGATCTACTTCCGCTGGCTCGCGCGGCACCACGACGTGTACGGCCTCGGCTCCACCGGCAAGGCCGTCGAGCGGCTGTTCTACCGCGAGCAGGCGCGCCTGATCACCAAGCCGGCCGCGGGGGTGATCGGTCCGGCCGAGCTGAGCGACGTGTTCCTGCAGGCCGGCTACTACGTGTTCGGCTGGGAGGCGGTGGCCTCCGCGTTCGCCGCCTGGGTGCACGACCGCGACCCGGCGCCGCTGAAGTCGCTCTACGACCAGGGCAGCCCGCAGGAGGAGGGCGCCGACAACGGGTACGCCGTCTACCTCGCGGTGCAGTGCACGGACGTGCAGTGGCCGGCGTCCTGGCAGAAGTGGCGCGCGGACAACTGGCGGGTGCACGCCCTTGCGCCGTTCGAGACGTGGGGCAACGCCTGGTACAACGCGCCCTGCCTGACCTGGGGCTCGAAGGCCGGCAAGCCGGTCGCCGTGACCGGTGCGAAGGCGCCGCCGGTGCTGCTGATCAGCGAGACGCTGGACGCCGCGACGCCGTTCCCGGGCAGCCTCGAGGTGCGCAAACGGTTCCCGCGCTCGGTGCTGGTGGAGGGTGTCGGCGGCACGACCCACGCGGGCTCGCTCTTCGGCAACGCCTGCGTCGACGACACGATCGCCGCGTACCTCGCCACGGGCAAGCTGCCCAAGCGGGTGAAGGCGAACACCTCCGACAAGCGGTGCGAGCCGCTGCCGCAGCCCGACCCGTCGGCCCGGGCCGCCCGGATGGAGCGGTCGGGCTCGCTCGGCCGGCTGGAGCTTCAGGCGCTCGTCTCCACCCGGTGAGATCACGCGGCCTTCGTCACCTTGCGTGCCGGAGGCCGCGCCTACCGGGTAGGCTGACCGGCGCGAAGGGGAGTAGCTCCCAACGTCGTGGTCGACATGCTGATCCACCGGTGCCCGTGCGGTCCCGGCGATCCGGCCACGCGGCCCCGGTCCCGCCGGGGCGAGCGAGACCTTCGACTTGGCCATTTCCACGTGGCCGGGTCGAGGTCGCCCCGCGCCCGCGCCCCGGTCCGAGCACACCGGGAGTTGCACTTCCCCATGGACGGTTTCCTCGTCGCGACGGCGGTCAGCTTCGCCGTCATCTTCGTCGCCGAGCTGGGCGACAAGTCCCAGCTCATGGCGCTCACCTTCGCCACCCGGTTCAAGCCGGTGCCGGTGCTCATCGGCATCACCGTGGCCACCGCGGTCGTCCACCTGGTCTCCGTGGGCATCGGGTACGGCCTCGGCGCCACCCTGCCGACCGGCTGGATCTCCCTGGTCGCCGGCCTCGCCTTCCTGGCCTTCGGCGCGTGGACGCTGCGCGGCGACAAGCTCACCGACGACGAGAAGAGCAAGGCGGAGCGCTCCACCGGCTCGGCCATCCTCGCGGTCGGCGGCGCGTTCTTCCTGGCCGAGCTGGGCGACAAGACCATGCTCGCGACCATCACGCTGGCCACCACGTACGGCTGGTTCGGCACCTGGCTCGGCTCGACCGTGGGCATGGTCGCCGCCGACGCGCTCGCGATCCTCGTCGGCCGTCTGCTGGGCCGGCACCTCCCGGAGAAGATCATCAAGTACGGCGCGGCCGCGCTCTTCGCTATCTTCGGCATCTGGCTCCTCGTCGAGGCGCTGATCGAGCTGACCTGATCGTCCTGAGGAGGCGGGCGTGCCGCTGCAGTACCGTGCCGAGTTCGACGCCGTCGTGACGTTCCGCAACGGCGGCGGGCTGCAGACCCAGGGATTCCGCGTGGACGTCCCGCACTCCGACGTCACCGAGGCGGAGCTCGCGTCGCTGTTCGTCACGGCCTGCCGGCTGCTGATGGTCGACCGCGTCGAGCTGTCGGGCATCCGGGTCTTCGCCGAGCCCCACCTCGGCACCCCCGGCGGGCCGTCCGCGCCGCGGACCCGGTTCGTCGAGCTCAGCCACGTGATCGGCGCCGGGACGGTCACGTATCCGGGGCTGCCGGCGCCGGAGATCACGCCGCATCTGACCCGGGACGCGTCCCGCGACGTCTACGCGGAGGGCACCGAATTCGCGATCGACCGCATCTCCATGGTCGGCAACACCGGCACCTACCTCGACAGCCCGTTCCACCGGTACGCCGACGGCACGGACCTGGCCGGCCTGCCGCTGGAACGCCTCGTCGACCTCCCCGCGGTGGTGGTCCGGGCCGTGGGCGTACGCGGGGTCGGCGTGGACGCCCTCGAGCACCTGACCGTGGCGGGCCACGCGGTGCTCCTGCACACCGGTGGTGACGCGCACTGGGGCACCCCGGCGTACGCGGAGGACGCACCCTTCCTCACCGAGGCCGGCGCCCGCCGGCTGGTGGACCACGGGGCGGCGCTCGTCGGCATCGACGCCGTCAACATCGACGACGCCTCCCCGGCGGCGGGCGGCGCCCGGCCCGCGCACACCCGGCTGCTCGCGGCCGGCATCCCGATCGTCGAGCACCTGACCAACCTGGGCGACCTGCCGCCCACCGGTGCTCGCTTCACCGCCGCACCGCCCCGGGTCTCCGGCTTCGGCACCTTCCCGGTCCGGGCGTACGCGTCGGTGCCGGCGATCGAGCCGCACGACCACCGCCGCTCCGGTGGGTGGCTGCCCGCCGGGGAGGGGTGACCCGAGGGTGGTTTTCGCGCAAAGCGGCTCAGAACAGCCCCGAACCTGCCGATGATGCCCGTGTGAGCTTTGACTTCTCCTGGGCCGGGCAGCTCCGATGACCGACGTCGACGCGGCGCGCGTCGCCCCGGACCGGGCTCGCCGGCACGCGAACGGGGAGAAGCAGCCGGGGCTGAGCAACCCCACGGAGATCGGCGTGGCCCGCGCCGCCGCCCTGTTCGAGCGGGTGGACCCGGCCGCCGCGGCGCGGCACCTCGAGCCGATCCTGGCCGCCGACCCGCGGGCCGCGGCCGGCTGGATCCTCATGGCCCGCATCCGGCTGGTGCTCGACGAGGTCGACAAGGCGCTCGACGCGGCCAACCGGGCCATCGACCTCGCGGCCGAGGACCCGCGGCCGCTGGCCATCGCGAGCCGGGCCCTCACGCTGCTCGGACGGCACGAGGAGGCCGTCACGATGGCGTACCGGGCGGTCATCGCCGACCCGAAGAACCCGCTGTGGCACGACCGGGTCGCCTGGTCGCTGCTCGCCGCCGACCGCCAGTACGCCGACGCCGAGCAGGCCGCGCGTACCGCCGTCGGCCTCGACCCGAACGAGGCGCACTACTACTTCACCCACGGCGTCGCCCTGGACGCGCTCGGCCACTCGGACCAGGCCCGGCAGGCGTTCCTCAAGTCGCTGGCGCTGGAACCCGAGAACCCGGTCGCCCAGCACCGGCTCGCCGTGCTGAACGGCGAGGCCGTGAAGGGGCCGGAGAAGAAGAAGCGCGGCTGGAAGCTCTTCGGGCGCAAGGACAGCGCGGCTAGCGGGCCGGCGCGTCCCGAGGAATACCTGCCCTAGACCGCAGGACCAGCCAGACCAGCCAGCCCATCCCGATGATGAAGCCGAAGCTGATCAGCCGGTAGAGCACCACCGCGGCGACCGCGGAGCTGCTCGTCAGCCCGCCGGCCACCAGGCCGAGCACCAGCGCGCCGTCGACCACGCCGAGGCCGCCGGGCACGATGGGCACGCTGGCCGCCGCCATCCCCGCGCAGTACGCGATCACCAGCTGGGTCGGCCGGATGTCGTGCGCGCCCACGGCGATGCAGCACATCCACAGGCACAGCGCGTCGAGCAGCCAGTTCGCGACGGCCAGCAGCGACGCGTACGCGAAATGCCCCGGCCGGACCCGCACCGAGCGCAACTGGTCGACGAAGCCCACCAGGCGGGCGTGGCCGGTGTCGGCCGGCCGCCGCCGCACCCGGTTGACGCGGCTGAGCAGGACCCGCGCCGGGTTGATCAGCCATTCCGGGTGCTGCGCCAGGAACCGTACGGCCAGCGCCACCACCAGCGCCCCGCCCATGTACAGCACCAGCGTCCGCCAGCTGCCCGTGCTGCGCGTCAGGATGCCGAAGACCGCGCCGATCACGACCAGGGCGCCCGCCGACAGCACGCTGCTGAGCGCGATGCACCAGGACGCCACCGCCGAGGAAGCCCCGAAGCGGCGCATCTGCTGGAAGTTGAACGTGGTGGAGAAGACCGGGCCGCCGGGCAGGGTCACGCTCAGCGAGTGCGCCGCGTACGCCAGCGCGACATGCCGGCGCATCTTCACCTTCGTCCCGGCGCCGTGCATCAGCGCCCGCTGCATGCGCGCGTAGCTGCCCATGGAGGCGATCTCGGCGACCAGGGCGCCGGCGACCCAGTTCCAGGACGGCGTCCGCAGCTGCACGACCGCGTCGACCAGCGCCCGCCAGCCGATCAGCAGCTCGGTGAGCAGGATCAGCGCCACCACCGCGGCCACGACGGGTCCGCGGCGCCACCAGGGCGGGGCGGTCTCGGGCATCACCCGTGATCGTCGCACCCTCAGCGGGTGTACGCGACCAGATCCAGGTCCTTCAGCGCGGCGGGTTCCTTCGCCTGCAGGAGCAGCGTGAAGCCGGGGTCGAACAGGGACAGCCGGGCCCCGCCCTGCTGCACCGAGCGCACCAGCAGGTTGCCCTGCGCGTCGAAGACCGCCCCGATGACCGTGCCGGGCACCGGCAGGTCGACGACCTCGCCGGTCGAGGTGTCCAGCACCGCGTCGGCGGGCGCGCCGGTGTCCGCGGCGCCGGCCTGCTCCGTGCGTACGGTCACCAGGTCGCCGGTGGTGTCCACGCTGACCGGCCGGCAGGCCGCCGCGCCGCCGGTGTCCCCGGTGGCCGGCACCGGCGTGCCGGTCTGGGCGTTCACGCCGGCCACCTCGAGCCCGCACGAGGTGGTTGCGTACACGAGCGTGGTGCCGTCGCCGGACCACCGGAAGTGCTGCCCGTCGAGGCCGCTGGGCAGCGGGGTGAGCGCCCCGGTCGCCACGTCGAGCACGCCGGGGTCGGTGGTGTCGATGAGCAGCCGGTCGCCGTCCGGGGACCAGGCCGGCGCCTGCCGGTCGGAGGCGGTGCCCGCGTACACCTGCTGCGGCTCGCCGCCGCCGGTGCCCACCACCATGACCTGACCCTCGGTGACGTACGCGACCCGGGTGCCGTCGGGGGAGACGCCGACCGTGGAGAACGGAGCGGAGAGGACGGTCTCCGGCTCGCCGGCGCGGGTGAGGCGGACGAGGTCGCCCCGCGTGCCGGCGTCCTCGTAGAACACCTGTCCCGGCAGGGCGGACAGCGAGGTCGACCGGGGCTTCGACGACGGCGGCGCCGCGGGCCGGGTCCGGTGCGGACGGAAGGTCGCACGGCCCGGCTCACGCGACTGCACCGGCACGGATCCGGCGGCCGCGTCGGGCGCGCCGGCCGCACCCGGCGACGGGCTCAGCGGTGCGGCGGCGACTCCGCGGGCGGAGGAGTCATTCGACGACTGCGGCAACTGCCACAGCCCGCTGCCCAGCAGCCCGAGGGCGACCACGGCGGCGCCGGTCCCGACCGCGGCCTCCCGGCGGCCGATGCGCCGCGAGCGTCGCAGCGACCCTTCGTACAGGTCGATCGGGACGACCGAGTCGGCGAGGTCGCTCAGCGAGTCGTGCAGCGGGCCGGCGGCGGTCATCGCGAGCCCTCGGCGTCGGCCAGGGACCGCAGCTCCGGCACGAGGCCGCGGAGCCGGTCGAGCGCGCGCGAGCACTGTGTCTTCACGGTGCTCACCGAGACGCCGAGCATCTGGGCGGCCTCGGCCTCGGTGTGGTCCTCGAAGTAGCGCAGCACCACCACGGCGCGCTGCTTCGGGCTCAGCGACAGCAGGGCCCGGCGCAGCGCGACGCGGCGGACCGCCGCGTCGGCCGGATCGTCGGTGGCGCCGCCGTGCCGTTCGAGGTTCTCGCCGGGCAGCGCCTCGGCCACCTTCGGCCGCCGCCAGAAGGAGACCTGGGCGTGATACATGACCTTGCGGGCGTACGCCTCGGCGTGGTCCGGCCGCTCCAGCCGGGACCAGGCCCGATGGGTACGCGCCAGAGCCTCCTGCACGAGGTCCTCGGCGAGATGCTGGTCGCCGGTGAGCAGAAAGGCGGAGCGGAGCAGGGCGTGCGAGCGCTCACGGACGAAGGTCGCATAAGCGGCGTCGCGCGCGTCGAGCATTCCCCGTGTTCCGATCGGCGTGCGGAAAGAGTCGTGAGCGTACAGCGGCCGGTCAATCACCGCGTCAGCGCTCACCACGTCCACTTCTTCCCGTGCGTCCACATCGGTGCGGGGGCCGGTACCCCCCGTTTTCGGTACCGGCCCTCGCGGCGTACGCATGGGTAGACGCTGATCCGCCGGACGCCGGGTGACAGCACCTTCGGCTGATTCGATGACTGTCCGAACGGTCAGGGTGTCCCGGAACGGGAGATATCTGTTCATAGGCGACGGCCGGATCGACGGTACGCGCAGCTTCGCGCACGGGGCGCGGCAAATGCGGGAGGGACGCCGTCCAGCAATTGACAGTAGGTGATCTCGTCGGTACAACAAACGCACCTTCCCCCCCTTTGAGGAGCTGTGCCGTGGCAGAGCTGTACGCGCCTGCTGCCCAGGACACCGGCGTCAAGGCGCGCGTGCAGCGCTTCGGCGGCCATCTCGCCGGCATGGTGATGCCCAACATCGCCGCCTTCATCGCGTGGGGCCTGATCACGGCGCTCTTCTTCGAGAAGGGCTGGGCGCCGAACGAGAAGTTCGCCGCGCTCATCGATCCGATGTCGCACGTGCTGCTGCCGGTCCTCATCGGATACACGGGCGGCCGCATGGTGCACGGTCAGCGCGGCGCGGTCGTCGGTGCGGTCGCCACGATGGGCCTGGTGGTGGGCTCCGACTCGCCCATGTTCTTCGGTGCGATGATCGTGGGGCCGCTGACCGCGTACGTCCTCAAGCTCGTCGACGCCCGCACCGCCGACCGCATCCGGCCCGGCTTCGAGATGCTGGTCGACAACTTCTCCGCGGGCATCGTCGCCGCGCTTTCCGCGCTGGCCGGAGTGCTCGCGATCGGGCCGGTGATGCGCGTGTTCACCGAGGCGGCCGGCGACGGCGTGCGCTTCCTCGTCCAGCACCACCTGCTGCCGGCCGCGGCGGTGCTCATCGAGCCGGCCAAGGTGCTGTTCCTCAACAACGCCATCAACCACGGCGTGCTCGGCCCGCTGGGGATCGCCGAGTCGTCCGACAGCGGCAAGTCGATCCTGTTCATGCTGGAGACCAACCCCGGGCCCGGCTTCGGGATCCTGCTGGCGTACCTGCTGTTCGGGCCCCGGTCGCTGCGGCCCAGCGTGCCCGCGGCGATGGCGATCCAGTTCCTCGGCGGCATCCACGAGATCTACTTCCCGTACGTGCTGATGAAGCCGAGCATGGTCCTGGCGGCGATCTGCGGCGGCGGCGCCGGGATCCTGACGTTCATGGTGACCGGGGCCGGGCTGGTCGCCACGCCGTCGCCGGGCAGCATCTTCGCGTACCTGGCCGAGACCCCGCGCGGTGGTTACGCCGGTGTGCTCGCCGGGGTGGTGGTCGCCGCCGGGGTGTCCTTCGTGGTCGGTTCCCTCCTGCTCGGCTTCGGCCGGTTGGCCCGCGACGAGGAGGGCATGTGAGATGAGCAGCATCGACGGAGGGCAGATCCGCAAGCTGGTGGTCGCTTGCGACGCCGGCATGGGCAGCAGTGTCATGCTTGCCGGCCAGCTCCGCCGCGAGCTGCGCAAGACGTCCGTCACGGTCGAGCACCACCCGGTCGCGGCCATCCCGGCGGACGCCGACGTGGTGCTCTGCCAGGCGGGGCTGGCCGAGCGGGCCCGGGCCGGCGCGCCGGGCTCGGTGGTGGTCGGCTTCCGCATGTTCCTCGGCGACCCCGCCGTGGCCCGCGTCGTCGCCGCCGTCAAGCAGGGTGGCGTGGTCGTCGGCACCACGGGAGGCTGAGCGTGCTCGGCTCCATGCCGACGCAACACGTCGTCACGATGCTCGGCGCCTCGCCGCCGCAGCGCGCGGTCGGCGTGCTGCTGTCCATGCCCCGTGACCGCATCGACGCCCTGCTCGCCGCCATGGACGGCCGGCTGATCGCCAAGCTGCTCATCGCCGCCGATCCGGAGAAGCGGGCCGCGTTGCTCAGCCATCTGGACGACGCGCGGCTCGCCGCCGAGCTGGCGCTGCTGCCGCTCGTGGAGGCGGCCGCGGTGATGGCCGCCCTGCCGGCGGCGCGGGCCCGGCCGCAACTGGAGCGGGTCACCTCCGAGCACCTGGCGATGCTGCTCGACGCCATGCCCGGCCCGCAACGCAAGCGGCTGGTGGACGTGCTCGATCCGCTGCGCCTCCGCGACCTGCGCCGGGTGGCGTACGAGAAAAGGGTCATCGAATCGCTGCGCCGCACCGCCGCCGGTCTGCAGTGGGTGCCCGGGGACTGCGGCAGCAACCTGCTCGCGGGCGTCTTCCACCGGCTCTTCGGCGTCTCACTGTGCTATGTGGACTCCGGTCCGTTGCAATCGGCCGCCGTGATCGCCGCGCAGGAGGTCTTCGCCGCGCAGCAGGTGCACGGGTTGCTCATCGTCACCAACGCCGTGCCCAGCGTGCAGGCCGTGACACTCGTGACCGATCCCCGGTACGAAGGGACACCCGCGCTGGTGGTCACCTGGGATCCCGACGACAATGACGGCGTGCTGGGACGTGCGCTCGTGAGGCTGGCCGGATGACGACGAACGTGCGGCCCGTGCTCGAGGTGCGCGGGATCAGGCTGCACGAGACGGCCGCCGACCGGGAATCCGCCGTGCATCGCTGCGCCGACGTGCTGGAGGAGATCGAGGCGGTGCACCCCACGTACCGCGAGGCGATGCTCGACCGGGAATGGGCCATGTCCACGTACATCGGTGCGGGCGTGGCCATCCCGCACGGCCTCGACAAGTCGCGGGCCCTGGTGCGCCGCGACTCGCTCGCCCTGCTGCGCTTCCCCGAGGGAGTCGACTGGGACGGCTCTCCGGTGACGGTCTGCGTGGCCGTCGCCGCCCGCGGGGACGGCCACGTCGCGCTGCTCGCGGCGCTCGCGCAGATCCTCCTCGACCCCGAGCGCGCCCGGGAGCTGCGCGAGGCCACCGACCCGGAGGCCATCGTGGCCATGCTGGCGCGGGAGGACCTGTGATCCGCTCGGTCCTGCTGGCCGGACGGGCCGGCCTGCACCTGCGCGCCGCCTCCCGGATCGCGGTCGCCGCGGCGCTGGCACCGGCGGCGGTCACCGTACGGACCATGGACCGGCCCGCGGTCCCGGCGGACAGCGTGCTCGCCCTGCTCAGCCTCGGCGCGCTCTGCGGGACCGAACTCATCCTCGAGGCGCACGGCCCGGGCGCGGCGGAGTCGCTCGACACCCTTGCCGGGCTCTTCGCCACCGACCTGGACGTCGCCGGTGCCTGACCTGCTGCGCGGGCTCGGCGCCAGCGCCGGTGCGGCCACCGGCCCCGCGTACCGCCTGGCCGACCCGCCGCGGCTGCCCGCCCCGCGCCCGGTGACCGACCCGGACGCCGAGGTGGACCGGGCGTACGCCGCCATCGACGCGGTCTGCCGGGACATCAGCCGCCGGGCGGCCGCCACCGCGGACGAGACGGCCGCGGAGATCCTGCGCGTGCAGGCCGTGCTCGCCGGTGACCGGACGCTGCGCGACGGGGTGGCGGCGGCCGTACGCGCGGGCCACGAGGCGCCGCACGCGGTGGCGGCCGTCCTGGCCGAGCACCGGGCCGCCCTGCTCGCGGCCGGCGGTCTGCTCGCCGCCCGCGCCGCCGACCTCGACGACCTGCGCGACCGGGTCGTCGCACACTGCCTCGGGCTGCCCATGCCGGCGCTGCCCGAGCCCGGCTGCCCGTTCGTGCTGATCGCCGTCGACCTCGCCCCCGCCGACGCCGCGCTGCTCGACCCGTCCCGGGTGCTGGCCGTCGTCACGTCGGCCGGCAGCTTCGTCAGCCACACCGCGATCCTCGCCCGCGCGCGCGGCGTCCCGACGGTCGTGGCCTGCGGCGGAGCGCTGGAGATCGCCGACGGCACGGTGGTCACCGTCGACGGCACGGCCGGCCGGGTCACCGTCGGCCGCACCGTGGCCGCCCCGGCCGGCGAACCGCCGCCGGCGCCGCCGGAGGAGCCCGCCGACCTGCGCGGTCGTACGGCCGACGGCCACCACGTCGCCCTGCTGGCCAACATCGGCGGTGCGGCCGAGCTCGCCGGGGCCGCCGTCGAGGGAGTCGGCCTCTTCCGCACCGAACTGCTGTTCCAGCACCACATCGACCCACCCGCCACGGCCGAACAGATCGACGCGTACGCCCAGGTCTTCGCGGCCATGCCGGGCCGGCAGGTGATCGTGCGCACGCTCGACGCGGGCGCCGACAAGCCGCTGCCGTTCCTGCGCGAGCGCGACGAACCCAACCCGGCCCTCGGCATCCGCGGCCTGCGCGTGGCCCGCCGCCGCGCCGACATCCTGCGCACCCAGATCGCCGCGATCGCCACGGCCGCCCGCCAATCGACGGCCCGCGTGGCCGTCATGGCCCCGATGGTCACGACCGTCTCCGAGGCGGCCCAGTTCACGGCCCTGTGCCGCGACGCCGGCCTGCCCACCGTCGGCGTGATGATCGAGGTCCCGGCCGCGGCGGTCCGCGCCGCCGAGATCCTCCAGGTCGTCGACTTCCTCAGCGTCGGCACCAACGACCTCAGCCAGTACGCCTTCGCCGCGGACCGCCGCAGCGGCGAACTCGCCGACCTGCTGGACCCGTGGCAACCGGCCCTGCTGTCGCTGATCGCCCTGTGCGCCGCGGCCGGGTCGGCGGTGGGCCGCCCGGTGGGAGTGTGCGGGGAGGCGGCGGCCGACCCGGCCTTCGCCGTGGTGCTGGCCGGCCTCGGCGTCACCAGCCTGTCCATGTCGCCACCGGCGGTCCCGGCGGTGCGGGCGGCGCTCGCGGCCCACACCCTCGACGAGTGCCGCGCGGCGGCCCAGCGAGCCCTCGCGGCCGCCGACCCCGCGGCGGCCCGCGCCGCCGTCACCCGGATCTGAGAGATCCTGCCCGGCTTTGCAAACCGAACGCCAGAGGGTGCGCAGATCGAACATCCAAGGTATTGCAAATCGAAAGCCAAGGCCCGCGCAAATCGAAAGCGGCGAGTTATCATGACGTGTGTCCGCTTCGCACTTGGTCCCGCGTCGTGCCGCGGCGCAGCTGAACGCCGCACTGGCTGACACCCGCGTGGTGCTGGTCAGCGGAGCCCGCCAGGCCGGCAAGAGCACGCTGGTCCGCATCGTCGCCGCAGACCGGCTTGCCGAGCGCCGCGACCTCGACCGCGCCCAGGACCGGGCCGCCGCGCTCGCCGATCCCGTCGGCTTCGTCGACTCCCCCGGGCTGATGGTGATCGACGAGATTCAGCGCGATCCGGAGCTGCTCCTGGCCATCAAGGCCGCGGTCGACGAGGACCCACGGCCCGGCCGGTATCTGTTCACCGGTTCATCGCGGCTGTTCGGCATGGTGGCCGCTCCGGACGCGCTGCCCGGCCGGATGGAGACGGTCGAGCTCTGGCCGTTCTCCCAGGGGGAGCTCGACGGTGAACCAGACGGTTTCATCGACGCCGTCTTCGCCTCGGGGCCCGAGCTCCGGCACGAGTCGACCGAGACCCGTGCCGGATACGCGGCCAGAATCGTCCGTGGTGGTCTGCCTGAGGCGACGACCCGCGAAGACCCGCGCCGACGCCAGCGGTTCCTCGATGCGTACGTCCAGGCGCTCATCGACCGTGATGTCCGGCAGTTGTCCGACATTCAACACAAGGGTGAGATACGCAAGCTGGTGCGCCTGCTCGCTGCGAGAGCCGGGACCATCATCGCCGCCAACTCGCTCGAGTCGGCGCTCGGCTTGAGCCGGCCGACGATCAGCCGTTACCTCCGGGCGTTGGAAGAAATCTTCCTGGTGAAGCGGATCCCTGGCTGGTCCCGCAACCTCGGGACCAGAACCACCGCCGCTGCGAAGCTGATCTTCGTCGACTCCGGTATCGCCGCCAACGAGCTGGCCACCGACGCCCGGGCGTTGCTGCGGCCGGGCGCACCCTTCGGTCCACTGCTCGAGTCCTTCGTCGTGTCCGAGCTCGCCCGTCAACTCACCTGGTCCGAGCAGTTGGTCGACCTTTCCCACTACCGGGACCAGGGCCGGTACGAGGTCGACGCGGTGCTCGAGAACAGGTCCGGCCAGGTCGTCGGTATCGAGGTGAAAGCGGCCACGACCGTCGGCCCCGACGACTTCCGTGGCCTGCGGCGTCTCGCCGGTCGCCTTGGAGACGACTTCGTCATTGGCATCGTCCTCTACACCGGAACCTCCACACTGTCGTTCGGCGACAGACTGCGCGCCATGCCGGTCAGCGCGCTGTGGCAAGTCGCGGCGCCCTGAGCGGCCGGTGCCGCGATGGCCCTGGTCTGAGGGGCGGGCGTTCTGGGTAAGGGTCGCGGATGGGTGGTTATGGCTGGCAGGTCGCGCTCGTCGTGGTCCTGGTTCTGCTCAATGCGGTGTTCGCCGGCAGCGAGATGGCGCTCGTGTCGCTGCGGGAGAGTCAGTTGCAGCGGTTGGAGCGGGAGTCGCGGACCGGTGTGCGGCTGGCGCGGCTCGCGCGGGATCCGAACCGGTTCCTGGCCACCATCCAGATCGGCATCACGCTCGCCGGCTTTCTCGCTTCCGCGGCCGCGGCCGTGTCGCTGGCTCAGCCGCTGGTCGGGCCGCTGGGTTTTCTCGGCGGTGCCGCCGGGCCGGCCGCGATCGTGCTGGTCACCGTCGTGCTGACGTTCTTCACGCTGGTCGTGGGGGAGTTGGCGCCGAAGCGGGTGGCGATGCAGCGGGCCGAGGGGTGGGCGCTGGCCGTGGCCCGGCCGCTGGATGTGCTCGCCGGGCTCACCCGGCCCGCGGTGTGGCTGCTCGGCAAGGCGACCGACCTGGTCGTACGTCTCGCCGGAGGTGACCCGGAGGCCGGCCGGGAGGAGGTGAGCAGCGAGGAGATCCGCGACATGGTCGCGGTGCAGGACAACTTCTCCGCCGAGCAGCGCACGATCATCAGCGGCGCCTTCGAGATCGCGGATCGGACGGTACGCGAGATCTTCGTGCCCCGGCGCGACGTGTTCACGCTGCCGGCCGTGCTGCGGGCGGACGAGGCGTTGCGGAGGCTGGTCGAGGCGGGGCACTCGCGGGCGCCGGTCACCGGCCCGCTGGGGCTCGACGACGTGCTCGGCGTCGTGCACCTGCGGGACCTCGTCGACGCCGAGGGGCCGGTCATCGGGGTCGTCTTCCAGCCGCTGTACCTGCCCGGCACCCTGAAGGTCTCCGACGCCATGCGGCAGATGCGCCAGCAGCGCGGGCAGTTCGCGCTGATCGTCGACGAGCACGGCTCGGTCGGCGGCATCGCGACCATGGAGGATCTGGTCGAGGAGGTCGTCGGGGAGATCTACGACGAGACCGACCGGGACGTCCGCGCGGTCGTGCACGAGGACGACGGCGCGATGCTGCTGCCGGGCACGTTCCCGATCCACGACCTGCCCGACATCGGGGTGGACGTCGAGGCGGCCGAGGGCGGCTTCACCACGGTGGCCGGGCTGGTGCTGTCCCTGCTGGGGCACATACCGACCGAGACCGGCGAGACCGTCACGCTCGACGGGCACACGGCCGAGGTCGCCGAGGTCACCGGCCGGGCGATCACCGCCGTACGGCTGCGCCCGCTCCCAGCATCCACTCAGCCGGACTTGTTAGCTTCTGCCCGACCTGACAGTCCTTCGTAGGGAGAGTTGTGGGCCTCAAGAGGATGCTGGGCGCCTTCGGTGTGGGCGGCCCGAGTGTCGACACGGTGCTGACGGATCCGGACGCGCGGCCGGGCATGCCGCTGGCCGGGTCGGTGAACCTGACGGGCGGCAGCCACGACGTCGAGATCGAGCACATCACCCTGGCCCTGGTGACGCGCGTGGAGGTCGAGGGCGGCAGCGGCGAGTACGGCGCCACCGGCGAGTTCTTCCGTGTCACGGTCAGTGGTCCGATGCGCCTCGGCGAGGGGCAGCAGACATCCGTGCCGTTCCAGATCGTGCTGCCGTGGGAGACGCCGATCACCACGGTGTACGGCCAGCACCTGCGCGGGATGACGATGGGCGTGCGTACCGAGGT
Source organism: Actinoplanes sp. NPDC049316 (assembly GCF_040677315.1). Lineage (NCBI taxonomy): Bacteria > Bacillati > Actinomycetota > Actinomycetes > Micromonosporales > Micromonosporaceae > Actinoplanes > Actinoplanes sp. NPDC049316. The sequence continues at coordinate 377,585 of NZ_JBFAQM010000005.1, forward strand.
GGCGATCGCCAAGGCCGTCGACAAGGGCGACCTCGACCCGGTGTCCGTGCACCCGCTGCCGATCCAGGAGCGCATCCTGGAGGCGTTCGCCCGGCTGGGCTTCCAGTTCAAGAACGCCGACCTGGAGTACGGGCAGATCGCCGGCGTGCACCAGACGCTGCCGTTCTTCCAGGAGATCGAGTACTACCCGCCGGCCCAGTACGCGCACGGCATCAACGAGGTCGAGCTGACCTTCGTGGCGAACCCGCACACCGTCGAGGTGGTGCTGGAGTTCGACAAGCGCGGCGGCATGTTCAGCGGCGGCCACGACTCGTACGGCCGCTACACCGTCCCGCACGCCGACGCGGACACCACCGACTGGGCCCGGGTCGTCGACGGCTGGGTGCGCGAGGCTCTGACCCACTACCAGAGTGCGCCGGCCTACGGCCACGGCCACGGGTACGGCCATGGCGGGCACGGCGGTGTCGGCATGGGTGGCATGGTGGCGGGCGTCGCCGGCGGCATGGCCGCGGGTTTCGTCGCCGGCGAGGTCATCGACGAGGTGTTCGACGAGTTCGAGGGCGAGGACTGAGACTCGCCTTCAGTCCGGTTGTGGGTGGCGGTGGGGTGGTCGGATGGGCTACTTCAGCCCCTCACGGGCGCGGGCCTCGCTGGCGGCCAGCGCGTCCGTGAGGGTACGGGCGGTGTCGATCAGCGGCACGTGGCTGAACGCCTGCGGGAAGTTGCCCACGAGCCGCTGCTCCCCGGTGTCGTACTCCTCGGAGAGCAGGCCGACGTCGTTGCGCAGGGCGAGCAGGCGTTCGAACACCTCGCGCGCCTCCTCGTGCCGTCCCATCAGCGCGTAGTTGTCGGCCAGCCAGAACGTGCACGCCAGGAACGCGCCCTCACCCGGCGGCAGGCCGTCCACATCGGTGGCCGGGTGCTGGGTGTAGCGCTGCACGAAGCCGTCCTTCAGCAACTCCCGCTCGATCGCTTCCACCGTGCCCACCACCCGTTCGTCGGTCGCCGGGAGGAAGCCGACCAGCGGCACCATGAGCAGGGCAGCGTCCAGCTCCTCCGAGCCGTAGAACTGGGTGAAGGTGCGACGCTCCTTGTCGTACCCCTTGGCGAGGATGTCGTCGCGGATGTCGTCGCGTAGCTTGCGCCACCGCTGGAGCGGGCCGTCGAGGCCGAAGTCCTCGACCGCTTTGACCGCGCGGTCGGCGGCCACCCACGCCATCAGCTTGGAGTGCACGAAGTGCTGGGGCTCGCCGCGCACCTCCCAGATGCCCTCGTCCGGCTCGGTCCAGTGCTGCTCGACGAACTCCATCAGCTTGACCTGCAGGCCCCAGGCGTTGTCGTTCGTCCGCAGGCCCGCCCGCCGGTCCTGGTGCAGCGCGTCCATGACTTCGCCGTAGACGTCGAGCTGGAACTGCTCGGCGGCGGCGTTGCCGATCCGTACGGGGTTTCCGTCGTAGCCGCTCAGCCAGTCGGCGATGTACTCGTCGAGGCGGCGCTCGCCGGCCACGCCGTACATGATCTGCAGTTCGGAGGGGTCTCCGGCGATGGCCCGCAGCAGCCACTTGCGCCACGCCTTCGCCTCGCTCTGGAAGCCGGAGTAGAGCAGCGACTGCAGGGTGATGGTGGCGTCGCGCAGCCAGCAGAAGCGGTAGTCCCAGTTGCGGACGCCGCCGAGCTTCTCCGGCAGGGAGGTGGTGGCCGCGGCGACGATGCCGCCGGTCGGCGCGTACGTGAGGGCCTTGAGCGTCAGCAGCGACCGCACCACGGCGTCGCGCCACTCGCCCTCGTACGTGCACGCGGAGACCCAGCCCCGCCAGTAGCCCTCGGTGGCGCCGAGCTCGTGCAGGGCGTCGATCGGCTCCGGCGGCGGCAGGTGCGACGGGCGCCAGGTGAGGACGAAGGGCGTACGGTCGCCGGCCGACACGGTGAAGTCCGCGCGGGTGGACATGTTCTCGCCCCGGGTCTCCACGGGTGTGCGCAGCCACGCCGCGTCCGGCCCGGCCACGGCCACCAGGTCGCCGTTCTCCCGGTACACCCACGGGACGACGTGGCCGTAGTCGAAGCGCAGCCGCAGGTTCATGCGCATCGGCACCTCGCCGCGTACGCCCTCGACGACGCGCACCACGTCGGGTGCCTCCCCGCGCGGGGGCATGAAGTCGATGAGCCGCACGACCCCGTCGGCGGTCTCGAACTCGGTCTCCAGCACCAGCGTGTCGTCGCGGTAGCGGCGGCGCACGGCGGCCGGCTCGGCGGCCGGGGCGATCGTCCAGTGCCCGTTGTCCTCGGTGCCGAGCAGCGCCGCGAAGATCGCGCCCGAGTCGAACCTCGGCACGCACAGCCAGTCGATCGATCCGTTCCGCCCGACCAGCGCCGCGGTCTGCGTGTCGGCGATGATCGCGTACTCCTCGATGGGCAGCGCCATGACCTGCTTACATACCCGCGCCGCGGCCGACTGTCACATCGGGCTTCGCCGCATCGTCCTAGTGGTGACCGGGCCCGCGAGTAGCGTCGGGCGGGCCTAGGTCGACCTCGACGGAAGAACCTCGATGCCCGGGTTCTCCGCGCCGTCCGGAGGACCAGGCGTCGGAAGGAGTGCAGATGGCTCGCCCCCGGATCGTCATCGTCGGCGCCGGTTTCGCCGGCTTCGAGGCCGCGCGGAGCCTCTCCCGGCTCGCGCGCGGCGCCGCCGACATCGTGATCGTCAATCCCACCGACTACTTCCTCTACCTGCCGCTGCTGCCCGAGGTCGCCGCCGGCATCCTGGAGCCGCGCCGGGTCACCGTGTCGCTCGCCGCGACGCTGCCCGGCGTCCGGGTGATCCTCGGCGAGGTCGACGGCCTGGACCTGGCCGCGCGGACCGTCTCGTACGCCGACCCCGACGGCGGCAAGGGCAGCATCGGCTACCACCGTCTCGTGATCGCCGCCGGCAGCGTCAACAAGCTGCTGCCGGTGCCCGGGGTGACCGAGTACGCGCACGGCTTCCGCGGCATCCCCGAGGCGCTGTACCTGCGCGACCACATCACCCGCCAGATCGAGATGGCCGAGACGGCCGAGGACCCGGCCGAGCGGGAGGCCCGGTCCACGTTCGTCGTGGTCGGTGCGGGCTACACGGGTACGGAGGTGGCCGCGCAGGGAGTGCTCTTCACCGAGGCGCTCACCCGGCACCGCCCCGGGGTGCACCCGCGCTGGTTGCTCCTCGACACGGCCGACCGGGTGCTGCCCTCGCTCGACCCGCGCCTCGCCGTGGCCGCCGGCGAGGTGCTGCGCGGCCGCGGGGTGGAGGTGCTGCTGAAGAGCTCGGTCGAGGAGGCCGGCCCGCACGGCGTACGGCTCAGCGACGGCGACTTCGTCCCCACCCGGTCGCTGATCTGGTGCGTCGGCGTACGCCCCGACCCGCTCGTCGCCGATCTCGGGCTGGAGGTTCAGCACGGCCGGCTGGTGGTGGACGAGTTCCTCACCGTCCCCGGACACCCCGACGTGTACGCCATCGGCGACGCGGCGGCCGTACCCGACCTGACCCGCCCCGGCGAGGTCACCGGGATGACCGCGCAGCACGCCACCCGCCAGGGCAGGACGGCCGCGCACAACATCGCCGCCTCGTACGGCAAGGGCCGGCGCCGCGCGTACAAGCACCACGATCTCGGGTTCGTGGTGGACCTGGGCGGCCTGGACTCGGCGGCCGACCCGCTCGGCGTGCCGCTGCGGGGCTTCCCGGCCAAGGTCGTCACCCGCGGCTACCACCTGCTCTCGATGCCGGGCAACCGGATCCGGGTGGCGGCGGACTGGCTGCTCGACGCCGTGCTGCCGCGGCAGGGGGTGCAGCTGGGGCTGGTCTCGGCGGCTGCGGCGCGGGAGCTGCGAGCCGCGTCTCATTCGCTGCTCAGCGGTCGGAAGCCGGCCGCAATTCTCCCTACGATCACGCTCCAGGCGCCGGTCGACGATCGGCAGAGGCACGGGGAAGGACCGGCGGATGTCGGCTACAGCAACAGAGGCAGGAATACCCGAGCGCGACGCGGGGCCGCACCCGCGCCGCTGGGCCGCCCTCGGGGTCATCGCGATCTCGCAGCTGATGGTCGTGCTCGACGCGACGATCGTGAACATCGCGCTGCCCAGCGCGCGGGCGGATCTCGGCATCACGGTGGCCGACCAGCAGTGGGTGGTGACCGCGTACACGCTCGCGTTCGGCGGCCTGCTGCTGCTCGGCGGCCGCATCGCCGACTACTGGGGCCGCAAGCGCACCTTCATGGTCGGCGCCATCGGCTTCGCCGCCGCGTCGGCGATCGGCGGCCTGGCGACGAGCGGGCCGCTGCTGTTCGGCGCCCGCGCGCTGCAGGGCGCTTTCGGCGCGCTGCTCGCGCCGGCCTCGCTCGCCCTGCTGACGGTCCTGTTCGTCGAGGCCCGCGAGCGGGCCAAGGCCTTCGCCGTGTACGGCGCCATCGCGGGCGGCGGCTCCGCGGTGGGCCTCCTGCTCGGCGGCGTGCTCACCGAGTACGCGAGCTGGCGCTGGTGCCTGCTCGTCAACATCCCGATCGCGCTGGTCGCCCTGGCGCTGGCGATCCCGCTGGTCCCGGAGAGCAAGGCGCACGGCGACACCACGTACGACGTTCCCGGCGCGATCGTGGTGACCCTGGGCCTGGCCTCGCTGGTGTACGGCTTCACCGAGGCCGCCAAGCCGGACCAGGGTTGGGACTCGAGCACGACGTGGGGCTTCATCGGCGCCGGTGTGGTGCTGCTGATCCTGTTCGTGGGCATCGAGCGCCGCACCCGCAACCCGCTCCTGCCGCTGCGCATCGTCCTCGACCGCAACCGCGGCGGCGCGTACGTGACGTCGATGCTGGTCGGCGCGGGGCTCTTCGGCGCGTTCCTGTTCCTCACGCTGTACCTGCAGAACGTGCTCGGCTACACGCCGCTGCGCGCGGGCTTCGCGTCGCTGCCCGTCACGGTCGGTGTGCTGATCTCCGCGACGGTCGCGTCGAACCTGCTGCCACGGACCGGCCCCAAGCCGCTCATGATCGTCGGTCCGGTGCTGGCCGCGGCGGGCATGATCTCGCTGCGCTTCATCGACCTGGACACCTCGTTCTGGGCGCATCTGATGCCGGCGCAGGTGCTGCTGGGGCTGGGCCTCGGCTTCACGTTCGTGCCGCTGTCGAGCCTGGCGCTGGTCGGCGTCCCGCAGCACGACGCCGGCGCGGCGAGTGCGGCGCTGAACGCGACCCAGCAGGTCGGCGGCTCGCTGGGCACCGCATTGCTGAACACGATCGCCACGAGCGCGATCACGGCGTACCTGGCGGCGCACCCGCCGCGCAGCCCGCAGGAGGGGCAGCAGGCCGCACTGTCGGCGCAGGTCGACGGGTACGCCGACGCGTTCACCTGGGCGGCGGCGCTGATCTTGCTGGCGTCCGTGGTCACCGCGGTCTTCATCAAGGTCAGCCGGGAGGACCTGCCGGCCGGCGAGGCCGTGGCGCACGTGGGGTGACCGCCGTCCCGTTTAGCCCATTCTGGGGAGTTTGAGCGATTCGGGCGGCGATTCGGCCCGGCCGGTGTAGGCGATGAGCCGGGGCAAAACGGCTTTACAAGTCATAATTCGGGCATGGGATCTTGTCGTGCACTCTCCACGGCGGTGGCCGGTCTGCTGAGCGGTGCGCTGCTCGGCGTACCGGCCGCCGCCGCCACGCCCGCCGCGTCGGCGCACGCGGCCGCCGTCCGGGCAGCGGCCGCCATGACCGCGGCCGCCGCCACCGCGAGCGCGGTGAGCGGCAGGGTGGTGGCGCGGTACGGCTTCGACGGCGGCCGGTCCAGCTCGATCCGCGACGAGTCGGGCCGCGGGCACACCCTGCGGCTCGTCTCCGGCAACGGCGGAACGGTCCGCGCCGTGCCGCACCGCAGCGGTCAGGCGTTGCGCTTCCCGGCCAAGTGCGGCGCCGGCACGAGGTGCCCCCGGGCCGCCCTGCAGAGCCCCAGCTCGGCCGACCTCAACCCGGGTACCCGCAACATCTCGTTCGGCGCCGAGGTCCTGCTGGCCCGCAGCCAGACGAGCAAGGGGCAGAACATCGTCCAGAAGGGCTACTCGACCACGAGCAGCCAGTGGAAGCTGCAGATCGACGGCGCCGCGGGCCGGCCCAGCTGCGTGCTGGTCGGCGCCGGCCCGGGCATCAAGATCGTCCGCAGCTCGGTCTCGGTCGCCGACGGCAGCTGGCACACCGTCGAATGCCGGCGCACCGGCACCGCGCTGCGGGTGATCGTCGACGGCGCGGTCCGCGGCAGCCGGGTCATCTCGGCGAAGCTGTCCATCGCCAACAGCCGCCCGCTGAGCATCGGGGCCAAGGGCGCGTACGCCGACAACGACCAGTTCCAGGGCATCCTCGACAACATCTGGGTCCGGATCGGCTGACGGGACGGTCGTCAGGAGCGGCCGGCGCCCAGCCCCGTCGCCATCGCGGTGACCAGCTGCGCGTCGGGGGTGTCACCGGACAGCTCCCAGGCGAAGGCGCCCCCGAGGCGGTTGCTGACGGCGTACGCCATCTTGGTCTTGATCGTGTCAGGGGTGTCGTAGCTCCACCAGCGGTCGCCGCAGAAGGCGTAGGCCGTGCCGCCGATCGTGCCGGTCGGCGGGCAGGTGCGGCGCAGCACGTCGTAGTCCTCGAGGCCCTTCTCGTAGCGGCCGCGCGCCGGTCCGGTCGCGCGGCCGCCCGGCGCCGCGGCCGACACCCCGGCCCACCCGCGGCCGTAAAAACCGACGCCGAGCAGCACCTTCTCCGGCGGAACCCCCAGATCCAGGAGGCCGCGCACGGCGGCGTCGGTGGTCGCGGTCTGCCGCGGGATCCCGGGGTACGCGGTCAGCGGTGAATGCGGCGCGGTGGGCCCGGCGCCGCCGCCCGTGCCGAAGAAGTCGTACGTCATGGCGCTCAGCCAGTCGGCGTCCCGCGCGACCGCGGCGTAGTCCGTGGCGCGCAGCTTGCCGAGGTCGGCGGGCACGGCGGCGCTGATCACGGCGTCCGGGCCCAGCGCGCGCCGCAGCGCCGACACGATCTCCGGCAGCGCCCGCGGGCCGCTCTCGTCGCAGCTCAGCCCGCAGGCGTTGGCGTACTCCCAGTCCACGTCGATGCCGTCGAAGAGCCCGGCCCAGCGCGGGTCGCGGAGCAGACGGGCGCACGAGCGGGCGAAGGCGTCCGGGTCCTTCGCGGCCTCGGTGAACCCCCGGGAGCCGGTCCAGCCGCCGAACGACCAGAGCACCCGCAGCCCCGGATGGCGTGCCTTGAGCTTGCGCAGCTGCCCGAAGTTGCCGCGTAGCCGCTGCCCCGGCGCGTCCGCGGCACCGTCCACACTGGCCGCCGCCGCTATCGGTCTGCCCTGGTCGGCCCACGTGTCGCCGGTGCTGCAGGCGCCGTCGGTGACCTTGCCGAAGGCGTACACGAGATCGGTGAGCCGGCCGGCCGCGCCGGAGGTCTCCACGTCGCGCACCTGGAAGTCGCGGCCGTAGACACCCCAGTCCGTGAAATACGCGACCACGCGCGGCGCCGGGCGCGCGGCGGGCGTGGCCGACGGCCCGGGATCCGGCGTGTCCGGTGCCGAGCAGCCGGCCAGCAGCGCCATGGCGGCGAGAACGGGTACGACCCGCACGCGGGCCTCCCCATCCCTCGCAGGTCCGGCGAACCTATCTCGACGGCGACGTGGACGGCGTGGCCGCTAACCCGATCGTGTAGTCCTGGATCGTGTAACACGCCTCGTCGTCGGTCGCGTCCGCCGCCGGGTCGATCGTGATGCGCACCGGGTGGGCGTCCGCCGGGTCCCGATCCACCCGCACCACGTCGGCACCCGCGCTCTTCGCCTTGGCGGCCTCTTCCTCGAGCTGCTGCAAGGTGGGCACGAGGTTCGCGATGCGCAGCATCAGGGCCCGCTTCGCCGCCTGGTCCAGGCCTTCCGCGTGGGCCACCTTGCCGTCCTCCACGGTGACGCGGAACCGGCCGATCAGCGCGCGCTCGCCGCACTCGGAGCTGAGGGTGAACGCGTACTTGGCCGGGGGCGTCCAGGTCGCCGGCGCCGCGGCCGGGGTGGCGGGCTCGGCGTTCGCGCAGCCGCCCAGGAGCACGGCCAGAGTCGCGTACGGAAGAAGACGGCGCACGGGTTCCTCCAGGGAGTCGACGTACCCGGTCCGACGGCCACGGCCGCGGCACGGTTCCAGTGCCCGTTCCCGACGCGGTCGGCGCAGCTGCGACGCATTGTGCGATCGTTTTCTCGTGGCCGTACAACCAGGTGGCAGGCGCAGGGACGAGCTGCGCGCGCTGTTCGCCTGGCCGCGTGTCTACGACCGGGTGAAGGCGGTCATCCGCAACGGCGTGACGACCTTCGTCGTGCTCACCGTGACGCTGTGGCTGATGCCGGGCGTACGCGCCACGGACGTCGTCGACACCATGGGCCTCGTCCTGCTCGTCGCGCTGGTCGGCGCGGTGCTGCGGCCGCTGCTGCTGGCCGGGATCATCGCGCTCGGCGGCTGGGGCGCCATGCTGTTCGGGGTGGTGGCCCAGGTCACCGTGATGGCGGTGGCCCTCGAGCTCGACCCCTCGAAGCGGCTCAGCGGGTGGCCCACCGTCGGGGTCGCCGCGCTGCTCGCGGTGGTCTGCGCCGCGATCTTCGACTGGATGGTGGACAGCGGCACCGAGGACACCTTCATCAAGGAGGCCCGGCGGCTCATGCGCGGCATCCGGCGCCGCCAGGCCCGGCAGGCCGGCGGCCGGCTGCTGACGCTGCGCCGCCCGCGGCCGGGCGCCGAGCCGGGGCTGCTCATCATCCAGCTGGACGGGGTCAGCGAGCCGGTGCTGCGCTGGGCCGTCCGCGCGGGGAATCTGCCGACCATCGGCCGCTGGCTGCGCTCCGGCACCCACGCGATGCGCGGCTGGCACACCGGCCTGCCGTCGACCACGCCCGCCTCCCAGGCGGGCATCCTGCACGGCGCCTCCGGCAAGATCCCCGGCTTCCGGTGGTACGAGAAGGAGGCCGGCCGGCTGATGGTCTCCAACCGCCCCCGCGACGCCGCGGTGATCGAGCCGCGCCTCTCCGACGGCCGTGGCCTGCTGCGCGACGGCGGAGTCAGCATCGGCAACGCGTTCTCCGGCGACGCCGCGATCAACCTGCTCACGGTCAGCCATGCGGCGCTGCCGGGACGCTCGGCGCGCGGCTGGGCGGCGTTCATGGCGAGCCCGTTCGGCTTCACCCGCGCGCTGGTCCTCGGCGTCGGCGAGGTCTTCACCGAGCTGCACCAGGCCCGCCTGCAGCGCCGCCGCAACCTGCAGCCGCGGGTCAGCCGGTCCGGCGCGTTCCTGGCGCTGCGGCCCGCCTCGATGCTGCTGCGCGACGTCAACGTGTCGCTGGTGGCCGAGCAGATGGCCCGCGGCGCGCCGGTCGTGTACTGCGACCTCGTCGACTACGACGAGGTGGCGCATCACGCGGGGCCCGCCCGGCCGGAGACGATGCGGCAGCTGGAGAGCCTCGACCGGATGCTCGGCGTGCTGGAACGGCTGGGGGCCGAGGCGGCGCGGGCGTACCGCATCGTGGTGGTCTCCGACCACGGGCAGAGCCAGGGCGCCACGTTCCGGCAGCGCCACGGCGAGACGCTCGACCAGGCCGTCGCGCGGTTCTGCGAGCCGGACCCGGCCGAGGCGCCCCGCTCACCCGCCGAGCAGGAGGCGACGAAGGAGCCGGAATACCCGACGTCGCCGGTCGCTCCGGTGCTGGTGGTCTCTTCGGGCAACCTGGCGCTGATCTACCTGACCCGGTATCCGCAGCGGCTGGACCGCGCGGGCATCGAGCGGGTCTACCCGCGGCTCATCCCGGGGCTCGCCGGGCATCCCGGCATCGGGCTCGTGGTGGTGCAGGACGAGGACGGGCCGATCGCGTACGGCTCCGCCGGCAGTCACCGGCTGGCGGACGGCACCGTCGAGGGCGTGGACCCGCTGCTGCCGTACGGCCCGCTGGCCCGCGCCGACCTGCTGCGCCACCAGCGCGCGGAGCACGTCGGCGACCTGGTGCTGATCAGCACGGTGGACCCGGTGACCAGCGAGGTCGCCGCGTTCGAGGAGCTGGTCGGCTCGCACGGCGGGCTGGGCGGCTGGCAGACCGAGGCGATGCTGGTGCACCCGGCCGAGTGGCAGATCACCCAGGGCGACCTGGACGGGCCGGACGCCGTGCACCGGCAGCTGGTGGACTGGCTGGACCTGCTGGGACTGCGGACGCAGAGCCCGCGGCAGGACGAACTCACCGCGGCCGGCACGCCGGCGGCCGAGGAGTTCGCGGTCGCCGGGGAGGACCGCGACGGCGCGGCGGCGCGACTTTCACACAGCCGTGATGGTTGATTGAAATGTGCGTTTCATCCACTTTGCTCGGCGGGCGTTGCTGACCGCGCTCGCCGCCACCACCCTGGTCACCGCCTCCGGACCGGCCCCCGCGCTCGCTGTCGGCGCCGGCCCCGACAAGGCTCCGCTCTTCAACGGCTCGGTGTACGCGATCGCGTACCGCGGCGCGACGGCGTACGTCGGCGGGTCGTTCACCAGCGTCAGCTGGGGCGGACGCACGTACGCGCGGGCCCGCCTCGCCGCCTTCGACGCGTCCTCCGGCGTGCTGCTGCCGTGGGCGCCGACGGCCAACAGCACCGTACGAGCCCTCGCCGTCAGCGGCTCCGCGGTGTACGCGGGTGGCGACTTCACCAGCGTCTCCGGCCGCTCCCGGGACAACCTCGCCCGCCTCGACGCGGTCAGCGGCGCGGTCGGCGCCTTCGCGCACCGGGTCAGCGGGGCGCCGTACGCCCTCGCCGCCGGCAACGGCCGGCTCTACGCCGGTGGCAGCTTCACCGCGGTGGACGGCTCGGCCCGGCGCAACCTCGCCGCGTTCTCGCTGTCCAGCGGCGCCCTGGACCGCGGCTGGCGGCCCAGCGCCGAGGACTCGGTGCACGCGCTGGCCGTCACCAGCTCGCGGGTCTACGTGGGCGGCGCGTTCCACCAGATCAACGGGGTCAGCCGGACCCTGCGCGTCGCGGCGCTCAGCCCGTCCGGTGGGGCCGTCGACCGTGGCTTCCTGCCGACGGCCCCGGCGCAGGTCAACGGTCTCGCCACCGACTCCGCCGGGGTGTACGCGGCCACCGGCGGCCAGGGAGGCCGGGCGATCGCGTACACCGCCGGCGGCGCGATGCGCTGGCAGCGGGTCTTCGACGGCGACGCGGCGGCCATCGCCACGCTGGGCGGGACCGTCTACGTGGGCGGGCACTTCGACCGGGCCTGCACGACCGTCAACAACGGCGCGCACGGCGCCTGCACCGACGGCTCGGTGTCGCGCGTCAAGCTCGCCGCGATCAGCGGAAAGGGTGTGCTCACCGGCTGGGCGCCGCAGGCCAACGGCGTGATCGGCGTCCGGGCCCTGGCGGTGGACCGGAGCCGCGGGGCGATCGGCGCGGGCGGCGATTTCACCACGATCGGCGGCCAGAACCGCAAGCGGTACGCGTCCTTCCACTGACCGGGGGCCCGGCGCAGGTGCTCACTGCTGGAGTCTGGCCAGCGTGAGCACCTCGCCGCGGATCCCCCAACCGCCGTCGGCGACCTCGTCGACCAGCACCATCGTGTTGGCGCGGACGTCGTCGCCGAAGGCCTCGGCGTACATGTCGGTGACCTTGGTGATGAGCTCCTCCTTCTGCGCGTGGTCGAGCAGGCCGGCGGGCACCTTGAGATTCGCGAACGGCATGGTGTCTCCTTCGTCGTGGTTACCGGCTCCACGATCACCGGCCGCCCGGGGCGGAACCAGGGGACACCAACCCCTGGATGAGCCTTGCCGGTGCGGCGACACTGGGCAGATGGATCTCCCCGAGCTGGGCGCCTTCCTGCAGTCCCGGCGCGCGCGGATCACGCCCGCCGAGGTCGGTCTGCCGCCCGGCCCGCGCCGCCGCGTCGCGGGCCTGCGCCGGGACGAGGTCGCGGTGCTCGCCGGGGCGTCGGTGGACTACTACACCGAGCTGGAGCGCGGTCGCGGCGCGCAGCCCTCGCCCCAGATGCTCAAAGCGCTGGCCCGGGCCCTGTGCCTGGGCCAGGACGAGCGCGACTACCTCTTCCGGCTCGCCGGTCACCTCGCCCCGCCGCCGCGGTCGGCCACGCCGCAGGAGGTCCAGCCGGCCCTGCGGTCGCTGCTCGACCGCCTCGACCGCCACCCCGGCCCGCGTCCTCACCGATCTGCACGAGACCCTCGCGCAGAACGACCTCGCCACCGAGCTGCTCGGCGAGCCCGAGCCGGACAGCTTCGTCGAGCGCTGGTTCACCGACCCGGCCGCCCGGGACGTCTACCCGGCCGAGGACCACCCGCATCACTCCCGCGTGCTCGTCCACGACCTGCGCGCGGCGGTCGCCCGCCGCGGTCCGCACACGGACGCCTCCGACCTGGTGGCCCGCCTCCGCGAGGCCAGCGCCGAGTTCCGCGCGCTGTGGGAGACCGGCGACGTCGCGGTCCGGCGCGGCGACCGGAAACGCATCAACCATCCGGTACGCGGCACCCTCACGGTGATCTGCGAGAACCTGTTCAGCGAGGACGGCCGCCAGCGCCTCCAGTTCTTCACGCCCTTGCCCGGTGTAACACAATGAGCCGGTGCGGATCACGACGCTCGGCCCGCTGGCCGTCGACGGCCGGCCGGTGCGCGGGGAGCGCCTCGCCGCGGTGATCCGCGAGCTCGCCGCCGCCCGGGGCCGCCCGGTCTCCGCGGCCGCGCTCGTCGACGCCGTCTGGGACGGCGATCCGCCCGAGGACGCCACCGGCGCGGTGCAGGCGCTGATCTCCCGGGTACGCCGCCTCGGCCTGCCCGTGGTGGCCGGGGCGGGTGGCTACCGGGTGCCCGCCGACCAGGTCGAGATCGACGTCGTCGCCGCGCGGGCGCTGGTGGACGAGGGCCGTGCCGCCCTGAGCGCCGGCGCGGTGCCGGACGCGCGCCGAGCAGCCGAGCAGGCGCGCGGGTTGTTCCCGGAGGTGCCGGAGCTGACCGGCGCCGAGACTCTCCGGCTGTTCGGCGACGTCGCGGCGCTGCGGGCCGGTGTGGCGCTGGCCGGCGGGGGCCCGTACGACGAGGCGGACCTGCGGCTGCTGGCCGGGCGTACGCCGCCGGACGAGCCCGCCGCCGCGCTGCTGGTCCGGGTGCTGGCGGCGCAGGGCCGAGACGCCGAGGCGCTGGCGGTGGTCGACGACCTGCGCCGCGAGCTGGCCGACCGGTACGGCACCGACCCGTCCCCGGTGATCGCGGAGGTCCACCTGGCTCTGCTGCGCGGGCAGCTCAAGCCCGCAGCGGCGCCCCGCCACCCGGCCCGCGCCACGATGCCGCGTTCGTGGCAGCGTCCCGGCACCGCACTGGTCGGCCGGGACGCCGATGTGACCGCCGTGGAGGAGGCGCTGCGCGAAGCGCCGCTCGTGACGATCGTGGCGACCGGAGGCGCCGGCAAGACCCGGCTCGCGGCCGAGGTGGCCCGCCGCGCGCCCGGCCCGGTCCGCGTCATCGAGCTGGCCGGCGTCCGGGCACCGGGCGAGGTTCTGCCCGCGGTCCTCGCCGCGCTGGGCGGCGCCGAGACGGCCGTGGCGGCACCGGCGCTGAGCCGGGACCGGCGGGTGCTGAGCCCGGAGGAGCGGCTGCGCGCGGCGGCGCCGGAGCTCGACGGGCTTCTCGTGCTGGACAACTGCGAGCACCTCCTGGACGCCGCGGCCGCCGTGGTCGCCGACCTGCTCGCGGTCGCCTCGCCGGAGCTGGCGGTGCTGACCACGAGCCGGGCGCCGCTCGGGCTGGCCGGGGAGGTCGTGCACCGGCTGCGCATGCTGCCCGACGCGGAGGCGTTGAACCTGCTGGAGACCCGGGCCCGGGCCGGTGGCGCGCCGTCCACCTGGGACGGCCGGCAGGCGCTCGCCCTGTGCCATCGTCTCGACAATCTGCCGCTCGCCCTCGAGCTGGCCGCCGCCCGCCTGCGGCACATGCCGCTCGAGGATGTCCTGACCGGCCTCGACGACCGGTTCGCGCTGCTGGACGACGCCCTGCGGGGGCTGCCCGAGCGGCACGCGAGCCTGTGGGCGATGGTCGACTGGAGCCGCGAGCTGCTCAAGCCCGCCGACCAGGAGCTGATGCAGCGGCTGGCCGTGATCCCCGCCGCGTTCACCGCCGGCACGGCGGCCGCCGTCGCGGAGGTGCCCGACGTACGCCGGGGACTGGCCGTGCTGGTGGAGCAGTCCCTGCTCACCCTGGAGGACGGCGACGGCGGTCCGCCGCGCTACCGGATGCTCGAGACCGTGCGCGAGTACGGCGAGGCCCGCCTCGGCGACCGCGGTGCGGCGATGGCCGGCCTGGTCACGTGGGCCCGCGCCCGCTCGGTGGAGCTGGCCGCCGGCCAGATCGGGCCGCGGCAGCTCGAGGTGCTCGCCGCGACGGCCCGGGACCAGGAGAATCTCACCGCGGCGCTGCGCTGGGCGATGGACCACGACGACGAGGCCGCCGTGGTCGACGTGAGTGCCGCGCTGTTCTATCTGTGGCAGGTCCGGGGCCTGCACGTCGAGGTCTCCGGTTGGGCACGGACGCTGCTGCACATCGACGACCCGGTCGCCCGGACCCGCTCGGCGCTGGCCGGCGGGCCGGCCGAGGGCAAGGAGCCGCCGGACGCCGACCGGCTGGCCGGGCTGTGCCTGATGCTGGGGATCAACGCGGGCATCACCGGCCCGGTACGGCTCTCCGTCCTGGCCCGGCGCGCCCTGGACCGGGTCGTCAAGCAGCGGTCCGCCGAGATCTCGTCGCGCTACCTCGCGCTGGCGGCGCAGCTTCCCCGGCTCGACCCGTTCGACTCGCGGGAGGGACTGGCGGGCGCCGAGACGCTGATCGGGCACCCCGACCCGTACGTGCAGGCTCTAGGGCTGTTCATGCGCGCGGTGCTGCGGGACAACGGCGGCATGCCCGAGGAGTCGCTGGCCGACGCCCGGACCGCGTACGCCCGCTTCGAGGCGGTCGGCGACCACTGGGGCATGGCGATGGCGGCCGGCTCGATCGGGCAGGCGATGCCGCCGCGGCATGACGAGGCGGTGCGGTGGCTCAGGCGCGGAGTGCAGCACATGGAGATGCTGGGCGCCGCGCAGGACGCCCGGTCGTTCCGGGTGGTGCTGGACGGGCAGCTCGCCCGCGCGGGCGACGCCGAGGCGGAACGCCGGTTGCACGAGACGGTGACGTCGGGCCACGCCGAGCCGGAGCAGGTCGCTCAGGCGTACCTCGGCCTCGCCCACGTGGCGTGGCAGCGGCGGGAGCACGACGAGGTGCTGCGGTACGCCGACGCGGTGATCGGGACGTTCGGCGGGTTCACCGAGCCGATGCCTCAGCTGCGGGTCTTGTTCGCGGTCACCGTTGCCGCCCTGTACGTGACGGTCGCCGGTGAGCGGCCGGTCGAGGGGGCCGACGCGCGGGCGACGGCGCTGCTCGCGCAGGTCCGCGACGAGGGGCTGCCGCTGCAGGACGCCCAGTTCGCGGGCGGGTGGGGGCTGGGCGGGGCGGTGCTGGCCGCGTACCGCGGGGACGCCGACAGCGCCGGGGAGCTCTGGGCGGCGGCACGCCGGATCGGCGCGTACGACCGGATGATGTTCCCCTCCGGGGACAGCGGCCGGCTGGCGGTGGCCCTCGGGGACGAGGACCACCGCCGGGCGTTGCTGGCCGCCTGCGCCGACGAGACCGTGGCGGCGACCGTCGCGCGGATCCACGAGCTCATGGCCCGCCTGCTCAGCTAGCCTTCCGCCGGTACGCCCGCAGCGCCAGCGGCATGAACACCACGACGAACCCGGCGCACCAGGCGAGCGTCCACCACACGTGGTCGCCGATCGGCGTACCGAGGAAGAGTCCCCGGGTCGCGCCGACCAGGTGGGTCAGCGGGTTGACGTCCACGAAGCCCTGCATCCAGCCGGGCAGCGTGTCGGTGCCGACGAAGACGTTCGACGCGAAGCTCAGCGGCATGATCAGCGCGAACATCAGGCCCTGCACCGCGCCGGGGGTCCGGACGTTCATCGCGACGAAGACCGGCAGCCAGCTCAGGCACAGCGCGAAGAGTACGGCGAGCAGGCAGCCGGCGAGCGCGCTCAGCGGGTCGGTGGTGATGCGGAAGCCCATCACGTACCCCATCGCCAGGGTCACCCCGGTGACGATCACGTAGCGGACGATGTCGCCGAGCACCGCGCCGACCAGCGGGGCCGACCGGGGCACCGGCAGCGACCGGAACCGGTCGAAGATGCCTTTCTGCAGGTCGGTGTTGAGGTTGACGCCGATCGCGATGCAGCCGGTGGCGATGGTCTGCGCGAGGATGCCGGGCAGCAGGAACTGCAGGTAGTCGTGGGTGGAGCCGGCCACCGCGCCGCCGAAGATGTACACGAAGATGACCAGGAACAGCGCCGGCTGCAGGGTCACGTCGATGAGCGCCTCGGGCGTACGCGCGGTCTTGATGAGGCTGCGTTTCGTCAGGGCGAGTGAATGCCGCAACAACCTCAGCGGGCGTTTCCGGGGTACGGCCTCGGCCGGCACGACCGGGTTGGAACGGGGCGGCTCGGTGGCGATGGTGGTGGTCATGCGGCAACCTCTTCCTTCTCGTGGTGGGGAGCGCCGGTGAGGGTGAAGAACACCTCGTCGAGGCTGGGGAGGTGCAGGGAGAGCTCGGTGACGGGTACGCCCGCCCCGGCCAGCCGTGCGACCGCCTCGGTCAGCGCCGCGTCACCGGCCACCGGGACGGCGAGGACGCCCTTGCGGATCTCGTCGGCCGCCGCGCCCGTCGAGACCTCGGAGAGGATCGCCGCGGTACGCCCCAGATCGGCGAGAGCGGCCGGGCGTACCTCCAGCGTCTGGCCGCCGACCACCCGCTTGAGCCCGTCCGGGGTGTCGTGGGCGATGACCCGGCCGTGGTCGATCACGGTGATCGCGTCGGCCAGCGCGTCGGCCTCCTCCAGGTACTGCGTGGTGAGCAGCACCGTCGCGCCGCCGGTGACCAGCGTGCGGACGACGTCCCACATGTCCTCGCGCTTGGCCGGGTCGAGGCCTGTGGTGGGCTCGTCGAGGAAGATCACCTGAGGTGAGCCCACCAGGCTCGCGGCCAGGTCGAGGCGCCGCCGCATGCCCCCGGAGTACGTCTTCGCCATCCGGTCGGCCGCGTCGGTCAGGTCGAACCACTCGAGCAGCTCGGCGGCCCGCCGCCGCGCGCCGGCCCGGCCGAGATCGAGCAGCGTGCCGAAGAGCTCCAGGTTCTGCCGGCCGGTGAGGTCCTCGTCGACGGAGGCGTACTGGCCGGTGAGGCCGATCGCCTGCCGGACCCGCTCGGCGTCGCGCACCACGTCGTGGCCGGCGATCCGCGCGGAGCCGCCGTCGGGGGTGAGCAGCGTGGACAGGATGCGCACGGCGGTGGTCTTGCCGGCGCCGTTGGGCCCCAGCACCCCCAGCACCGTGCCGCGCGGTACGGCCAGGTCGACGCCCTGCAGCGCCTTCGTCGCGCCGAAGCGCTTGACGAGGCCTTCGGCCTCGATCACCAGGTCTGTTGTCATGCCGCCCAGCGTGCGCGGCGCCGCTGACACGGCGCCGACATCGCGCCGACACGGCCTGACAGGCTCCTACAAGCCGCGGTCGCGGATCTGCCGCTCGATGACGGTCCAGTAGCGTCCCGGCGCGAACCGGGCCAGCAGGTCGGCCAGCTTCGCGACCCGGGTGATCACCAGCCGCGGCTTGCGGGCCTGCACGGCCGCGACGATCTGCCGGGCCGCCTCCTCCGGGGGCAGGGTCAGCGCCTTCTCGGTGAACCGTTCGATCTGCGCCGCCTGCCGGCCGTCGACGTCGGGCCCGCTGAGCCGCGCGTTGCGGGCGATGTTGGTGCGTACGCCGCCCGGGTGCACCACGGTCACGCCTACGCGGCCGGCCAGCTCGTGCCGAAGCGCCTCGGAGAAGCCGCGGACGGCGTACTTGCTCGTCGCGTACGCGACCTGGGCCGGCGGCGCGATGAGCCCGAAGAGGCTGGAGATGTTGACGACGTGCGAGCCGGGGCGGCCCATCAGCTGCGGCAGGAACGCCTTGGTCAGGCGTACCACCGCGTGCAGGTTGATCTCCATCAGCCAGTCGAAGTCCTTGAGGCTGACCTGGTCGAACGTGCCGCTGAGGGCGACGCCGGCGTTGTTGACGAGCAGGTCCGCGCCGCCGTGCCGGGCGGCGACCTCGGCGGCCAGGTCGGCCCGGTCGCCGCCGTCGGCCAGGTCGATCACGAACGTGCCGACCTGCGCGGCGCCGATCTGCCGGGCCGTCTCGGCGACCCGCGCCAGCCCGTCGGCGTCCTTGTCGACCAGCACGAGCACCGACCGGCGCTTCGCGAGGTCCAGGGCGAGCGCGGCGCCGATGCCGCTCGCCGCGCCGGTGATCACACACGTACGCCCCGCGAACGCGAATCGCTCCATCGATCGATTATCGCGGCAGGGCGGCGCACCGGGCCACATGTGACGCCTACTGGTCGCACAGGCCGCGCACAGGCCGCCCGGTCACGGTGGTTCCAGCAGCGCCGAACCGAACCCGAGGAGACGTCGAACCCGATGACCGTCAACGACCGCCCGACCGACAGCATGCAAGCCCGGCCCGCGGACGAACCTACGGTGATCGACGCCTATCCGGTCACCGCGGGCTCGTCCGGCGGGCCGCCGGAATGGCATCCGCCGGTGACCGCGCAGCCCGCAGAGCCCGGCGCACCACGCAGGGGAGCGAGGGGCAAGCTGGTGCTGGCCGGCGCTGTCGCGGCCGCGGTGGTCGCGACCGCCGGGGTGACGGCCGCAGTGGTCGGTTCCGGAGGCGAGGGCGGCGGTACGACCAGCGCCGCGGCCGGCGGATCGTCAGGGGACCAGGGCTCGCGGGACCCTCAGGACGGGGGCCGAGGGCTGCCCGGCGGCGGTGACCGCGGACAGTTCGGTCGCGGTGGCGGCGGCGGTCCCGGCATGGCCGCCGCGCTGCACGGCACGTACGTCGTGCCGGACGGCAACGGCGGCTACGTGACCCAGGAGACCCAGACCGGCACGGTGTCGGCGGTCAGCTCGACCTCGATCACGGTGAAGAGCGCGGACGGCTACAGCCGGACGTACGTCGTCGGTGGCTCGACGACCGTGGACAACGGCGCCGACCAGATCTCCGACGTGCAGAGCGGGCACACCGTACGGGTCGTCGCGACGAGGTCCGGGGACACGGCCACGGCCACCGCGGTCATCGACTCCGACCTCGCCGGCGCACAGCAGCGGGACGGTGGCGGGCTGTCGCAGGGCGGGCCGGATGACGGCGCGGCGCCGGATCAGGGCACGCAGGGTGGGGCCGCGACCGGTACGTGAGGACCCGGCCGCGGGAGCCCCGAGGGCGGCGCCCCGGTGCTGCGGTTGTCCCGCCTCGGTGACGCGTACCTGGAAGAAGCTCAGGATCGCGCGGTCTTGCGCGCGGCAGTGCGGCGGGCCGTCGCGGTGCTCGCGGTCTCCCGCTCGGGCTGCGGATCCGGGGCCGAGGCCGCCCGGTCCCGTTCCTTCTCGCGGCGGATCATGTCGGCCAGCAGCTGCTTGTCGTACTTCGCCTCGGCGGTGCGGGCCTTGTCGCGCGCCTTGCCCGCCTTGAGCGCGGCCTTCTTGCGGTCCTTGAGCAGCTCGGCCCGCCGCTGGCGTGCGGCCTTCAGCGAGCGCTTCAGGCGGGCCGCCTCGTCGACGGCGTTGCGCAGCGACTGCCGCTGTTGCAGCGTCAGGTCGGCGATGGTCCGCAGCTGGTTGTCGAGGTCGGTCACGGCCGCCTCGGCCCGCTCGGCGGCGGCGCCGGCGGCACCGGCGCGGTCCCGGCGGCGGTCGAGTGTCCGGTCGGTCACAGTCATCACTCCCATCCGGTTCTGTTTCAGCGGTACCCGGACGGGTGACGGTCAAGCCTGCGAGTCGACTTCCACCGTATCCTCGGCGGCGGCCCGGGCCCGGCGCCGCCTGATGTGGCGCATGTGCAGGGCGACGTACGCGCCGATCGCGAGCACGATCGCGATGAGCGCCCACCACTTGTACTTGTGCGCGTGGTCGATGATCTCGACCAGGTGGGTGCCGAGCAGGTACGCCACCGTGGTCCACCAGCCCACCCAGAGCGCGGCCCCGATGGCGTTGTACAGCAGGAACGTGCGCCACGGCATCGCGGTGATGCCCGCGATCACGCCGTTGAGCTGCCGCAGCCCGTCGATGAACCGGGCCACCACGACGACCCGGTTGCCGCGCCGGGCGAAGAACTTCTCGGCCCGTTCGAGCCGCTCGGGCGTGATGAAGATGTACCGGCCGAACCGGTGCACCGCCTTGCGTCCGCCGCGGACGCCGATCCAGTAACCGACGTTGTCGCCGAGCACCGCCGCGACGAAGGAGATCGCCGCCACCGCGAAGATGTCGAGCCGCCCCCAGCTGGAGTAGATCGCGGCCGCAACCATGATCGTCTGACCGGGCGCCGGCACGCCGAAGCTCTCCACCCCGATCACGCCGGCCACCGCCAGGTAACCCCAGTTGTCCAGGATCGGGGCCACCCCGTGCAGGAAGCTCGGCAGGTCGTCGGTGGGCGGCATGGGTCCTCAAGCGCTCCCGTCATCGGTGTGGGGCGGCGGCCCCTTCGGCCTGACACGGTATCCGCCGGGCGGGCGGCCAAACACGGGTGTGCCCCGACGATCCCTCGCCGGGGCACCCCATGTCGTGCTTACGCGGTGATAGCAACCGCTATGCAACGAAGGTTAGTTCTGCGGTGGCACATCGCCCGGGCCGCTGCCCCACGTACGGCTCGGGGTCGTGCCCAGGGTGTAACTGAGCTTCGCGCCCTTGGTGACCGCCGACGCGGGAAGCCAGCCCTTGGTGGTCGACCTGCCGTCGACCGTCAGCTTCTGCACGTAGATCGCCTTGGCGTCGGTACGCGGCGCCTCGATCGTCAGATCCGCGCCGCTGCCCAGGTGCACCACCGCGCGGGGGAACAGCGGGCTGGTCAGGGCCAGCTCGGCGCGGGTCGGGACCGTGGGGTAGAGGCCCAGCGCGGAGAAGACGTACCAGGCGCTCATCGTGCCGGCGTCGTCGTTACCGGGGATGCCACCGGTGCCGTTGCTCCATTTGCCGTCGATGATCGCGCGGACCGTCTCCTGCGTCTTGTACGCGGCCCCGAAGTAGTTGTAGAGGTACGGCGTCTGGATGTCCGGCTCGTTGGTCGCGTCGAACTTCGTGCCGCTCGTGGCGCTCAGGTCGAACGTGCCGTCCGGCTTGCGGAAGAAGCCGTCCAGCCGCTCGATCGCCGTCGCGTTACCGCCCATCTTCTCGGCGAGCGTCACCACGTCGGAGTACACCATCCAGGTGTACTGGGCGCTGCTGCCCTCGACGAACCCGGTGCCGGTGGACGGGCTGAAACCCTCGGCCCACGTGCCGTCGCTGTAGCGGTCGCGCATCCAGCCCACGGCCGAGCCGTCGGCCGGCACCGGGGTCGGCACGGCCGGGTCGGCCAGCTCCAGCTCGGCGAGCTGCACGATCGGCGCGCCGCCGTTGGCGGTCACGTTCAGCCGGTAGTACGCGTACGGCTTCGGGTCGCTGACCTCGTACTCCTTGGTCTGGCCGCGCTTGTCGAAGCTCTCGCCGGAGCGGGAGTCGATCGTCGTCCACGTGCTGCCGTCGGCCGAGCCCTGCAGCTGCCAGTCCTTCGGGTCGCGCTCGGGTACGTCGTTGGCGGAGGTGATCGCGTACCGGTTGACGGTCAGCGGGGAGCTCAGCTCGGCCTGGATCCAGCCGGTGGTGGCGAAGGTGAGCCACTTGGTGCCCTTGTCGCCGTCGAAGGCCTGCGCCTTGCCCTCGAACGGGGCGTTCTCGGCGCTGGCCTGGATCTCGGTGATCCGTTCCCGGATGTTGTGCTCGAGACCCGGGTCGGCCTTGGCCTGCGGATCGAACACGTTGCGCCAGTTGTGCGAACGCTCGAGGAACTGCGCGTGCTTCTCGTCGTCGCCGAGCGCCTTGGCCAGCTGCGCGATGCCGTAGTCGGCCGCCGCGTCCTCGAGGGTCTCCGCCGCGCCGCCCCAGCAATGGCAGTCGTCGGCGGGGACGTAGCCGAGCTTCAGGTACTTGTCGAGCGCCGGGCGCTGGCCCACGCACTCGACGTTGCAGCCCGCGTCGCTGGAGTCGTTGGCCGTCGGCACGGTGGCCGCGTGCACCAGCGAGTCGAACGCGCCCTTGACGTCGAAGTCGCGGGCGCCGAAGGCGTGCATGCCCGCCACGGCTGCCGCCGCGGGGTCGCCGGACATGACCGCCGTCTTGCCGTGCTGCAGCAGCCACCGGTCCCACTCGCCGTCGCGCTGGGTGGCGTAGTTGAACAGGCTCTGCGCGTAGTCACTCGCCATCTTCGGGTCGAGCAGCGCGAGCAGCTGGACCTGCGCCCGGTACACGTCCCAGCCGGAGAACGTCCCGTATTGCGCCTTCTGTCCTGTGGATAACGTGTGGATTTCGTCGTCCGCGCCGTAGTAGCGGCCGTCGACGTCGCTGGTCAGCGTCGGCTCGAGCATCGAGTGGTACAGCGCCGTGTAGAAGGTGGTCTTCTGATCCTCGGTGCCGCCGCCGATGCCGATCTTCTTGAGCCGCTGCGACCACGCGGCTCGCGCACCGGCCTGGATCGCGGCGAAGCTCAGCCGCTCCGGCGACTCCGCGGCGAGGTTGTTCTGCGCGCCGTCGAGGCTCACGTACGAGATGGCGACGCGCATGCTCACGCTCGTCGTGCCAGGTGCGAAGGTCACGTACCCGCCGGAGCCCTTGTTCGGGTTCGGCCGGCCGGTGGAGCTGTAGCCGCTGCCACCCTGAGCGTCCGTGCCGCCGGGGGTGAGCGTGGTGTCCTTCCACGTGCCCGTCGCCGCGAACGGTTTGTCGAGCTTCGCGACGAAGTGCAGCGTGTAGTACGCGTGCGAGTTGTTCGTGCTCTGCGGGCCGCAGAAGTTGCCCGCGCTCACCGAGCCGGTCACCGTCTGCGTCGCCGGGTCGATGTGGACGGTCGCGTCCTCGCTGCCGGTCTCCGACAGCGACGTGCGGAACAGCAGGCTGGCCGGCTTGTCGGCGGGGAACGTGAACTTCCCGAACCCGGTACGCGGCGTCGCGGTCAGCTCGGCCCCGGCGCCGCTGTCCAGCCCGACCTTGTACCAGCCCGGCTTGGCGGCCTCATTGGCGTGCGAGAACGTGCTGGCGTACACGGCGTCGGTCGCGTCCGCGGTCGGCGACCCGGCGACCTCGCCGACGTGCGGCATGATCGGGATGTCCCCGTTGGCGCCGGAGCAGCCGACGCCGCTGAGGTGCGTCAGGCTGAGCCCGCGGATGCGCGTCGCCGTGTACTGGTAGCCGCCCGGCGCGGGCGTCGACAGCTGGTTGCCGCGCGAGGTCTGCGGGCTCCACGCCAGCATGCCGAACGGCGTGACCGCTCCCGGGTACGTGTTGCCGAGGTTCGTCGTGCCGATGAACGGATTGACGTACGACGCCGGCTCCGCGACCAAGGGCGGTAAGGGCGCGGCGGCCTGCGCGGCTGCGCCGATCGGTACGGTCAGCGCCACCCCGGCCAGGGCGGCGGCGGTACGGAGTCCGAGCATGCGGGTCCCCCTGATGACATCGATGTCAGACCATGTCGGAGGTCAGCCTCCATCGACTTGATCCGATGTGTCAACCGCCTGCGCGAAGGTGTACGCCCGGTGAACTCGGACCGTGGTTGAACCGTCGCCCGGCGAGATCCGTTCCCCCTCCTGGAACGTTCGCCACGAGGAGGACCCCGTCTTGTCTGTGTCCCTGCGGGAAGTGCTGGCCACCCGCCTGCGCCGGCCGGCCTCGCCGCCCTCCCCGGACGAATCCCCCTCCACCTGCGGCGATGAGTCGTCCCCCGCGGCCGCCGAGCCGGCTGCGGAGTCCGCCGCCGAGCCGGCCGCGGAGACGGCTGCGGCGCCGGCCGCCGAGGAGCCGGCCGCGCCCGCTGAGCCCGTTCCCCCGCGCAGCCGGCTGCGGCGGATCGGCGGCCGGGCCCTCACGGCCGGCGCGATCGCCCTGATCTTCGCCGGGCTGATCATGCCGAACATCGTCAACCGCCTGGAGCGCCCCGGCACCTACTTCCGCCTGCCGATCGAGGGCTTCGTCGCGCTCGGCCTGCTGCTGGTCCTGCCCGGCCGCTGGAAGCGGATCGTCGCCGGCGTGCTCGGCGCCGGACTCGGCCTGCTGATGGTCGAGAAGACCGTGGACATGGGCTTCTACCAGGTGCTGGCCCGCCCGTTCGACCCGGTCCTCGACTGGGTGCTGCTCGACGACGCCGAGGCGTTCCTGCGGGACTCGGCCGGCCAGGCGGGTGCGATCGGCGCGCTGATCGGCGTGATCGTCCTCGTGCTGGCGATCATGACGCTGACCACGCTGGCGGCGCTGCGCATCGCCCGGGTGGCCGCGACGCACCGTACGGCGACCGCGCGGACGGCCCTGGCCGGCACGGCCGCCTGGGTGGCCTGCTTCGCGCTCGGCGTCCAGGTCTTCGGCACCATGCCGGTGGCCGCCCGTGCCAGCGCCATGTACGCCTGGGACCGCGCCCACATGGTCCGCGGTGGCATCCGTGACGAGGCCGACTTCGCCCGCGAGGTGAAGGTCGACGCGTTCGCGAACGTGCCCGGCGACCAGCTGCTCACCTCGCTGCGCGGCAAGGACCTGCTGCTCACGTTCGTGGAGAGCTACGGCCGCTCGGCGGTCGAGGACCCGGTGCTCAACGCCGGGACGGTCAAGGTCCTCGACCAGGGCACCGCGACGCTGACCAAGGCCGGGTACGCCGCGAAGAGCGGCTGGCTGACCTCTCCGACCTTCGGCGGCGGGAGCTGGCTGGCCCACTCGACGCTGCTGTCCGGCCTGTGGATCAACAACCAGCAGCGCTACCGCAACCTCACCTCGAGCGAGCGGCTCACGCTCACGAGCCTGACCCGCAAGGCGGGCTACGACACGATGAGCGTCATGCCGGGAGCGACCCGGGCGTGGCCGGAGGGCAACTTCTACGGGTACAACCGCGTCTACGACTCCCGCAACATGGGGTACGCGGGCCCGCGCTTCGGCTGGGGTCCCCAGCCCGACCAGTACACGCTCTCGTGGCTGCAGAAGAACGTCCACGGCCCGTCGCACGCGCCGCTGTTCGTCGAGATGCCGCTGGTGTCCAGCCACACCCCGTGGGCGCCGATCCCCAGCATGATCGACTGGAACGACGTGGGCGACGGCTCGGTGTACGAGAAGATCCACGCCAATGCGAAGAAGCCCGGCGCGGTGTGGAAGGACCCGGCGAAGGTCAAGCGCGAGTACAGCCGGTCGATCCAGTACACGCTGTCGACGCTGATCTCGTACCTGGAGAAGTACGGCGACGACAACACCGTCATGGTGTTCCTGGGCGACCACCAGCCCGCACCGATCGTGGTCGGCGAGGACGCCAGCCACGACGTGCCCATCACGATCGTCGCGAAGGACCCGGCCGTGCTCGACAAGATCGCCGATTGGGGCTGGACCGACGGCCTGCGTCCCGCCGCGGACGTGCCGGCGTTCCCGATGAACCAGTTCCGGGACAAGTTCCTGACCGCGTACGGCCCCTCGGGTGACGTGGCCCGGTCCCTGTCGCCGCCGCGCCGCTGACCGGCGCCGCAAGCGCGAGCGTTGCTGGCCGGCGCCTACCCGGTGCTCCTCGGCCGGCCGGCCCTGACCTTCGCCGAGTGGGCGCGCGACCACGCGGCGACTTCCGCTGAGGAAGGCCCGGCCCGGACGGTTCACTCGCCGAACGGGCCGAGACCGCCGGGCTCGCCGTCAGGCCAGCACCCGCCAGGTGTGCGGCTCCAGGGTGACGGTGCCGCCGCCCGGGGCCGGCACCTCGGCGGGTTCGTCCGCCACGTTCAGGGCCATGACCAGCCGGTGCCCGTCGGCCGACGCCTCGTAGACGAACTGCTCGTTGGTCAGATGCAGGGTCCGGGTCACCGCGCGGTGCAGCCACGGATTGCGGCGGCGCAGGGCGATCAATTCCTGGTGTACGTGGTACAGCGGGCGGCCGAACGGCGCGAGGTCTGCGGGCTTCTCCGGGAACGGCGGGCGGACCGCGTCGTCGCCGCTCGCCCGGTCCTCCTTCACCCCGCGGAAGCCCTGCTCGTCGCCGGAGTAGACGCTGGGCGTCCCGCCGACGGTCATCAGGACGGCGACGGCCAGCGGCACGTCCCGCTCGTCGCTGAGCCGGCTGGCGAGCCGCGTGACGTCGTGGTTGCCGGTGAACGTCTGCGGCACGAAGGCGGCGAGGAAGTCGTTGTGCCGTTCCATCGCCCAGCTGAGCTCGAAGAAGTTGCGGGACTCCAGGGCGCTCCAGATCGCCTTCCAGAGCTCGTACTGGGTGACGGAGTCCACGGTGGAGCGGTTGACGAAGTCGGTGTAGTCGCCGTGGATGACCTCGCCGAAGACGTACGCCTCGGGGAACTCGGCCCGCACCCGGGGCAGCACCCTGGCCCAGAACGCGGTGGGGACGGCGTACGCGGCATCCAGTCGCCACCCGTCCGCGCCGCGCCGCAGCCAGTGGATCATCACGTCGGCGACATAGTCGGCGACGGCGGGCTCGAGATGGTTGAGCGCGACCAGCGCGCCGTGCCCCTCGAAGGTGGCGTACTCCGGCTCGCTGCGCCCCTCCCGCCACGTCAGCCGGAACCACCCGGCGGTGGGCGCCTCCCGGCCGCGGGTGAGCACGTCCTGGAAGGCGGGATGCCCGCGGCCGACGTGGTTGAAGACCCCGTCGAGCAGCACCTTCAGCCCGCGCTCGTGGGCGGCGGCGATCAGCGCGTCGAAGTCGGCGTCGTCGCCGAGCCGCGGATCGATGCGGAGGTGGTCGACGGTGTCGTAGCCGTGCGTCTCGGACGCGAACACCGGTCCGAGCATCAGCCCGGAGGCGCCGAGCTCGATGACGTAGTCCAGCCACGCGTCGAGCCGTCGCAGCCCGCCGTTGTCGTGCTCGGGGTAAGCGCCGGCGAAGCCGAGCGGATACACCTGCCACCACACGGCGTGCTGCACCCATCCGGCCTCGGTCATTCGATCACTCTACGGTGGCGGGGGCGTCGGCGCTTGAGTGCACGGGGGCGGACATGGCGAACGCCGGCCCGAACCGGACCGGCGTTCTCGGTGGTGCGAAGGTCAGAGCGCCTCGGCGGCGAGCTGGGTGCGCAGCTTGGTCAGGGCCTTGGTGAGCAGGCGGCTGACGTGCATCTGGGAGATGCCGATCTGCTCGGCGATCTGCGACTGGGTGAGGTTGCCGTAGAAGCGCAGGGTGAGGATCTTCTGTTCGCGCTCGTCGAGGCCGGCCAGGGCGGGGCCGA